>JASHQT010000294.1 GCA_030039005.1 Bryobacteraceae bacterium | reverse complement strand
GCTCCAGCGTCTGCAACCCGTTTCCCGTAATCCAATCGAGCGGCATTGGTTTGCCAAAGCGATACGGCTCGTAAACGCGTAATGCGACCGATGGCAGCGACCAACTGATCACCGAGGGCGTCCCCGCGAGGTAATCCTTGTGTACGGGCGCCTGTGGGCCGTACAAGAAATAGGCGACGAAAGCCCACGGAAGCCCGGTCAAAATAGCAGCCGTCAACCCCGCCGCAAGCAGTGCCCGGAGGTTTCTGCGTAAGGCGAAAATCAAACACAGGACCCCCGGAATCAGCTTGACAGCGACACCCGCTCCGATACACTCTCCCGGCCCCCGCCGGCCCACCGTGTAGGCGATCGCCAGGAACAAGGTCAATTCCGGTCCTACTTGCCCTAGCGCCAGGCTCTCGCCCGCCGCGTCGCCGAATGCCCACACCACCGCTACGACGCACGCCGCCAACAGGTCGGAACCCATCGCACGCCAGATCAACCACGCGGCAGCCAATAGACAAGCGTGCGAGACGAGAAACCAAACCCAGCGCGCGGGGACATACTCGAGATACGCAAACGGCGTTAGCACAAAAGCTAGAAACGGCGGATAGAGGTAGCCCTCGGAAAGATAGGGTGACTCGCCGTCCAGCACGTGGTTCGCGGCCAGGTAGTACCAGCGAAAATCGCTCGGAGCGTCAGTGGGCATTTGCAGGATGAAACTACGCTCGACGTAGAACGCCGCACAAACGATGATGAGCGCATACGCGGCAATCGATCGGAAGGATGTCCGCTCCTTCATCGCCTTGATTCGTCCCTGCCGCAATCCGGGCGTCGCCCTCGCGCTGTCATTTTCCGTCTATTATGGCGCGGAACGGCTGGCAGACGGGTGGCGGAGCACAAAAAGTGGGAGGGCGAAGATTTTCTCGCCCGTAGCGAACCCGATTCCAAGCGCAGACGGGAAGCAGGGCCTACTTGGTTGACACACCGGTGACGACGCCATGGATCGGCTGCGGACCGAAATGCGTGGTTGCGGGCCCGGTGTAGACGATGCTCAAGTTCGAAAAGGATACGGTGGACCCTCCGGTAATGCACACCTGGAGCGTGGATGAGCCCTTGGATTCAAATGGCGCAGGGCTTCCGTTCCCGGCGGTCTCCACCGCACCGGTGACGACAATACCTGGGGCCGTGGTGGCAGGAGTGTTCGCGGGACAGACCGAGACATCGTAACTGACTGCTCCGCCCGTCAGGCTGATGTGGTGTGTGTGAGGATTCCGGGTGGCCGGGTTGGTGGGATCCGAAGACCGGCGCGGAGCGGCAGTTGAGTAAGCTTGCCGCCGACTTCAATATGCGGGACTTCGACATTTCCCCGGACGGCCGCGAGGTTGTTCTGGAACGAGTGGAGGAGCGTTCGGACGTGATTCTGCTGGATCTGGCGAGATGATTGCTTGGTATTCTTCGTCTTCCTGGTATTCCAGGCCGGAAGACCAGGAATGCCAGGAAGACGAGGAATACCAGGAAAGACAAGGAATACAGGAGCGATCAGAACAACCGCACGCCCCGCCGGTCCGGCTTGCCCGTCACATGCACGGTGTCGCGGAACGTCACCGTGTTCGGGTGCGAAGTCATCACCAGCGAGTGCGTGCGGTGACCGTCGCCGAAAAATCGCACGCCTTCGAGCAGATCTCCCGGCGTCACACCGCACGCGGAAAAAATGATTTTGCGGCCGGGCGCCAGGTCTTCGGCCGTATAGATCTTACGCGGATCCCGGATGCCCATCCGTTCCATCCGTTGCTCCTGGTCTTTGCCGGCCACCACCAGCCGCCCCAGCATCGTGCCGTGGAGGCAACGCATGGCCGCCGCGGTGATCACGCCTTCGGGCGCTCCGCCGATGCCCATCACCGCGTGCACGCCCGCGCCACGCACCGCCGCCGCGATTCCGGCCGATAGATCGCCGTCGCCGATCAGGCGAATGCGCGCGCCCGCCGCGCGAATGTCGGCGATCAGTTTCTCATGGCGCGGCCGGTCCAGCACCATCACCACCAGGTCGTCGACGTCCCGGTCCAGCCGCTGCGCGATGGCCTTGAGATTGTCCTTGGGAGGCGCGTCCAGGTCGAGCGCGCCGTCGCATCCCGGCCCGGCGATAATCTTTTCCATGTAGCAGTCCGGCGCATGCAGCAAGCCCCCGGCTTCCGATGCCGCCAGCACCGCGATGGAATTGGCGGCTCCGGTAGCGCATAGGTTCGTGCCTTCGAGCGGATCCACCGCGATGTCCACCCCCGGGTACTCCAGGCCCGCCGGCGGAGCGGCTCCCACGCGCTCTCCGATGTACAACATCGGCGCTTCATCTCGCTCACCTTCGCCGATCACGATGTTTCCGGCGATGGGCACCTCCTCAAAGGCGCGCCGCATGGCTTGCACGGCGGCATGGTCGGAACCCGGCCGGTCGCCCTGCCCCATCGTGCGCGCCGCTGCTACCGCCGCTTCTTCCACCACGCGCGCCAGCTCGAACGCCAGGTGCTCGGGAAGATACTGCTCTCGATTCGCGGATTCTCGCGATCTGGTTGAGGTTGAGTTTGTGGCTTGCCCGGCCATGAGAGTCCTCCGAACAGTCACGCTGGGCGTGACTCTCGCGAGAAAGCCCGATCATAGCACGGCTGGCGCGGATACCCAACGTTTGCCAACGGCGATCACACCACTCAGAATGCAGGCCGGCAGAAGTGCCTCACAAAGCGTCCAGATCTCAAAAGTATCCTAGTCGCGATGCAATAGAAACACGGGACCTCTCCAGAACCGATAAAGAGTACCCACGTCGGACGCGATCGCAAGAAAAAGCAAGAGCACCATTGTGGTAACCGTAGCGCTCCAAGAGGGATGCGAAGACAAAACCCGGAATCGCCGGACGATCCGGGGAGTGACGCAACCGACAAGCGTTAGGATGAGCCCTGCCAAGTAATACGGCAGCGCATAGATGAAATCGTAGTGGCCTCGATGTCGCATGTACGCACCTAATTCCGGTTGGGGCATGGGTCCCCAGGAGAAGCTCGGCATCGGGCCTCCCCCGTCAATGAATACCGGACTGGCAGATCGTCGGAAGTGGACAACCACTGCCCAGTAAGCCAATAGGACCAGCCACCACCCGAACCTGCGGAGCATCGCTGCCAACAAGTTCTTCGACACCGGCACAGGTAATGGGGTTCCCGGCCAGCCGACACGGGTTAGGCGATCGTTACAGTGCTACGTAACGGGTACTGTTTGTACTTGAAGTACCAAGCGTCATACGAGGATAATTCAGTAAGATAATTCAGGTAAACACCCTAATGGTCTGCTGGCTTTGTCAACAGCGGAGGCCAGATCGAGGCGGGATTTGTCACGCTTGCCGACGAACTCTATTCTCCGATTCTGGCGCTCCTGATGTAGGCATTCGATTGCGCTCGGCTGTGGGTCTAGCTGCTCTGTTAACCATCGGTCTCGCGATCGTCGCGGCCGCGGTCCCGTCGGTGCCGCGGATCGTCCGGCATACCGCCGCGCGTGTGGCGGTCCGGCATGCGGTCACGGAACCCGCGGTGGTTTACGAAACGGTGATGGTGGTGAAGCAGGTAAAACGGAAAGTTTATCCTTACTCCATGGTTCCGGGCGGCGCCGAAAACGTCCACGAAGCCAAGATCGAGATGAGCGATCCGGCGGTCAAAGCCCAGTACGCCGCCTTCGATCTGGATCAACTCAGGGAAGAGAAGCTTAAGACCAATCTCGTAGGATACGTCTCCTACCGCATGGGTGACCGCATTTATTGGACATCGAAAAAACTGACGCTGCGCGTCGGCGAAACCATCTTCACCGATGGCACGCACGTCGCGCGCGGACGCTGCCTCAACTGCTATTCCGCACTGCCGATGTCGCCGGTGCGGCCGCAAGAACCGACCGAGAAAGCCATGGATCTGCCGACGGAGATGCCCGTCGTCGCTTACGAATTTCCCAAGGTTCCGCTCTATGCGCCGGAACTCCCCATCCCGCCCGGCGAGCTGACGCCGATCGCGCCGCCGGTTGCCACGGCCGTCGGCCCAGGCGGGGTCAAACCCGGCGGCGGTTTCTGGTTTCCGATCATTCCCATCATTCCGCCGATCCATCATCATCCGAGTTCCCCGACCAGTCCAACCCCGCCGCCTCCGCCGCCCCCTGTGGCCGTAGTGCCTGAGCCGCGCTACACCGTGCTGCTCGCGGGAGCATTTCTCGCGCTGCTGCTCGCCAAGCGGCTGCGCGGGGCGCGCGCTTAACGTCTCACCTGGTTTTGCGACGGTTGCAATGAATCACGTCGCGACCGAAAATGAACGCCGGCCCGAGAAGCCAGCAGAAAACAGCTCCCAGTGCAGGAACCTCCCACCGCCACGGCATGTGGGCAACATCGACTCTTCCGAGCAACCAGATGAAGTACGGGCCGAGCGCGATCAGCGCCAGGTCGGTGGTTATCCGTAGGGGCTTCCACGTGAACATCCGCCAATAGCTCATTCCTAGTCCGACTAACCACCAAAACACGCCGATGGATACAACGAACAGGACGTCCGACCACCCGGAACTGTCCACATGATAGAACCAAAGGCTTCTGAGAATGGCCGCCGGCGGATTGATGAGCACAACGAGACCGAAGGCTGGCGTAGGGCTGTAAGCATGCGCCTCGGCAAGTTCCCGGCGGCTCAACCAAATCAGAGCGACCGCCAGCGCCATCTGCGTTAGCGGTAGCGCATACTTAAGCCTCACGCGCACGTCGCAACAGTTGCAGCATTTCGCACTCGATCGGCGGGCGACGAATGGCCGTCGCTGAATCAATCGTTCCTACCGGTGCAGTCAGCCGGAAGTTGAGCGTTGAGTAAGCAGGAAGGGTCGCTCCGTTTATCTTCGTTCGGAACCGGGGTCCGCTAGTATCCAGCGTGTAGCCCGCTCCGTTCACCGTGATAGATTCCACATCGAGCTCCATGTGGTGGGGACCGCGCCTGCCGAGCTGAGCAAATAACGTTCCAGACTCGGGGCGGTTGAGGTTTTCACCCGAGGGATCTTTCGGGCCGCGCGCCCTACGATGGGAACAGGAAGAAGTCACGTGGCACTCCCGGTGCTATTTTTCGTCGCTGCGATGGCGGTGCGGGCGGATGGAACCGCGCTGCGGTCGGGCTGCGATTCCGAAGATCCGGTGGTCGCGAGCCTTCCCAAAGGCACGCCGGTGGAGGTGCGCTTTCGCTTGTCGGACGGCTCGGACTGCTTCAAAGTAGCCGCGACAATCGACGGCCAGGATGTTTTGGGGTATTTGCCCGCCTCCGCGCTCAGCGGCGTCGAGCGATTCGACCAGGAACGCTCGTCCGCGCCCGCCGTGGACGTGGTGCGCGAGCTCAGTCCGGTGGTAACGGAAACGAAGAAAGCCGTCGCCCGCACCGGTGACCCGGCGCTCGATCATGCCGCGCAACTGCTCGAAGCCAATCAGCCCGCCCAAGCGCTGGAACAGGTGCAGGCCGCGCTCGCTAACCACCCGCGCGATTCGAACGTCCTGATTCTCGCGGGCCTCGCCGCCTATCGCGCGGACCAACTTCGCACGGCGCTGGATTATTGGAAGCAGGCGCTGGATCTCGCGCCCAACGATCGCCTGCAAGCCGTCTACGACCGCGTCGCACGCGAGGCTGCCGCGGATAAAAGCGGCGACAAGCTCTACGGCGTCCACGTCGCGCTGCGCTATGA
Organism: Bryobacteraceae bacterium; assembly: GCA_030039005.1. The sequence goes on along the minus strand of JASHQT010000294.1, from coordinate 2,821 downwards.
AGGCCAGGCTCTGCCCGCCGACACCGCGCGCGCCATTCTCGCCACGCTCGATGACGATTACACCCGCATTGCGGCGCAACTGGGATGCCGGTCCGATGAGCGCATCGTGGCGATTGTCCAAAGCCGTGAGGATTACTTGCGCACCACCGGCGCGGCGGAATGGTCTGGTGGTCAATACGACGGCCGCATTCACTTAGCCTGGACCAGCGGCACGGCCATCGGTCCCGAGATGCAGCGCGCGCTCGCGCACGAGCTCGTTCACGCCTGCCTGACCAGCATTCCCTCAGGTGCGGCGCCGTGGCCGGCTTGGCTGCAGGAGGGGCTGGCGCAGAAACTTTCCGGCGACACGCTCTCGGCCAACGCTCGCGCGTTCCTCGATCAGCTCACGCAGGCGCACGCCATCCCCAAGCTCGAAAACGTCGGGCAGAACTGGTCCCGGCTGAGCACGCAAAATGCTTACGCCGCTTACAGCCTGGCGCTCGCCGCCGCCGACGCGCTTTACGACAATTACGCGAACTACGGCATCCGCAATATTTTGAACAATCCCTCCACTCTGCCGCGCATCACGGCCGAACTCGATGTCAAACTGGGCCTCGCTCCCTGATCCCCAGCCCCGCGCGGCGCAGGCCGCGCCACCCCGCGCTATCCTAAAATTTAGCCCATGCCCTTTGCTTCCATCCCCGAAGCGATCGAAGATTTTCGCGCCGGCCACATGCTCATCATCGTCGATGACGAGGATCGCGAAAACGAAGGCGACCTCACGGTGGCGGCCGAAAAAGTCACGCCCGAGATTATCAACTTCATGGCGCGTAACGCGCGCGGGCTGATCTGCCTTTCGCTCAGCCCCGAAATTTGCGACGCGCTGCAACTGGCGCCCATGTCGTCGCGCAACACCTCGCGCTTCGGGACCGCGTTCTGCGAATCCGTCGAAGCCGCCGAAGGCGTCACCACCGGAATTTCCGCGGCCGATCGGGCGCATACCATCCGCGTCGCCATCGACCCGGCCAGCACCTCGCGCGATCTCGCTCGTCCCGGTCATGTGTTTCCGCTCCGGGCGCGTGAAGGCGGTGTGCTGGTTCGCGCCGGGCAAACCGAAGCGGCCGTCGATCTGGCGCGCCTCGCCGGGCTTCGGCAGGGCGGCGTGATCTGCGAAATCATGAACGACGACGGCTCCATGGCGCGCGTGCCGCAGCTCGCCGAGTTCGCCCGCCGCCACGACCTCCGCATGATTTCCGTGGCCGACCTGATCCGCTACCGGCTCCAGACCGAGCGCTTCGTGCGGCGGCAATCGGAAGGCTGCCTGCGCACCGAATTCGGCGACTTCAAGACCATCGTGTATGCCAGCAGCATCCTGCCCGAACGTCACCTGGCGCTGGTGCACGGCGAGATCGACGGCCGGCGCGACGTGCTGGTGCGCATGCACTCGCACTGCATTTACGGCGACGTCTTCGGCTCGGTGGATTGCGAATGCCACTCCCTCATTCGCCGGTCGATGGAGCGCATCGCCGAGGAAGGCGCGGGCGTGCTGGTGTACCTGCACCAGACCGGCCCCGGGTTTCGCAATCACGCGCGGATCCCCGTGCCTGGCGCCCACGGCCAGCCGCAATCGCAGCACGAAAGCGGCCTTGGCGCGCAAATCCTCTCCGACCTCGGCCTGCGCACCATCCGCCTGCTGACCAATCATCCGCGCAAGATCGTCGGCCTGGACGCCTACGGCATCCAGATCACCGAACAAGTGCCGGTATAGTTCGGCTCGGCCTCTGGCCTCGCCTCCGGGATTGGCGATTGGCCTGACAGGCACAGTGCCGGTTATTTGAGTCAATCGGGAATCAGCGATCCGATCGTACCTGCGCCATCCGCCAAGTACGCATGAAGACGCCCAGCCATGCCAAGCCAAATGCGGGTGAAGTGCGTCGAAACGTCCCAATGGACAGAAGGGCGACGGAACCCACGATCGGAACATATCCGATGACGAGGCCCCAAAATACGTTCCGCGTCTTCCGATATTGCCGCCAGCTTTCCGTGTCATCCTCAGGCACCGCGACCGATGTTAGCTGCACCCGGCCCAAACCACGTAGCGCGTGCCTGGCTCGCCAACCCCCAATCCCGGAGGCGAGGCCGCGGGCCGAGCCGATCCCCCAGCAGGTTCCCGCGCCATGTACCATCGAACAAGTCCCGATATGCTGGCGCGCCTTACGCAGAATCTGCGCTACGCCTTGCGAGCCTTGCGCGCAAATCCGGGGCTCGCCTGCACGATCGTACTCACCATCGCCCTCGCGATCGGCGCCAACACGGCGATCTTTACGGCAGCGTATGCGACGCTGCTCGCGCCCCTGCCTTATCCCCAGCCCCGCCAGTTGGTCATCATCTGGTCCAAGGCGCAAGGAGTTCGCAATGGAGTCTCTCCCGGCGATTTCCTCCAATGGAAGCAGCAGAGCACGCTGTTTGAGGACTTGAATTACGTCAGCGAGGATAATTTCAACATCGCGACTCAAGATACCCCGGAGTTTCTCGATGGAATGGACGCCACGCCGGGCTATCTGAAAATGTTGGGCTATCCACTCATGCTCGGCCGCGATTTCCGGCGCGAAGACGGCGAGCTGGGCGGAAACCACGTCGTGATTCTCACGCATAAGCTGTGGCAGCGCCTGGGCGCGAATCCGAAGGCGATCGGACAGACGATGCGGATCAACGGCGAGACTTACACTGTCGTCGGTGTGACGGCGCCGGGCGCGATGGATCGATTCGGCTGGCAACTGATCGTGCCGCTGGCCTTCAAACCGGAGCAAATCGACAACCATGATTCGCGCTACTGGCTGGC
>JASHQT010000293.1 GCA_030039005.1 Bryobacteraceae bacterium | reverse complement strand
GGTGGGAACAGCCGCTCAACCTCGGCGCGGGCGCCCGGATTTGGGTGGGCGCCGCGGCCGGCACCTCTCAGGAAATCGGCAATCGCGTGTTGCGCAGCGCCGGCGTCGACGACTCTACGGCCGAAGACGTCCGCAGCACGTACCTGGAGATCGTCAATCAGAGCCTCTCAGGCGTCGCCAGCGCTATCACCACTCGGATTCGCAAAGAGACGGCTTGCGTGGAGGGCCACAGCCGTCCTCCCACCCCAGCCTCCGGCCTCGCCGCTTATGCTTTCGAGCTCACGCTCGGCGGGCAGGCGTTTTCGCTCCTGGCCGTGTTCTCCCACGCGCTCGCTGAAACGGCGGAAACTCCCGGACAAAGCGCGCCCGCCGCTGTCCCGCCCGCGGCCCCCCGTGCATCGGCACCTAAACCCGCCGCCCCTGGCTCGGCTACCGGTTCGGCTCCCGGTTCCATCGATCTGCTCCTCGATGTAGAGCTTCCCGTCAGCGTCTCCTTCGGCCGCGCGCAGCTTATGCTCAAAGACGTCCTCAAGCTCACCACCGGCTCCATCGTGGAGCTGAACCGTTCGCTCAGCGAACCGGTGGAAGTAATCGTGAATAACTGCGTCATCGCGCGCGGCGAAGTGGTGGTGGTGGAGGGCAATTACGGCATTCGCATCAAGCAAGTAGTCAGCCGGCAGGAGCGGCTGCGAACGCTTTACTAAACTCATGCTCGGCCGCTACTTCATTCCGCTCGCGCCCTTCCTGCTGATCGGCATCCACGGGATCGTCTCGCTGTTTTTCTTTCTCTCGCTCGATCACGAGGTGCGCCTGTTGCGGCGCGGAGCCAAGCGCCGACACGCGGACCAGGAGGCGGCCGCCGGGCAGTTGAAAACGCAGTTAGCCGAGCTCGCCGCGCGCGTGCTCGACGCCGAGCAGCGCGCCGGAGTCCTGGTGCCGCCCGCGCCGCCCCGGTCGGGCCTGAATCTCAATAAGCGCACCCAGGTAATCCGGATGTGCCGGCGCGGCGAGCGCGCGGAAACCATTGCGGCTTCTCTCCACCTTCCGCAGCGCGAGGTGGAACTGCTGATCAAAATCCACGGGCGCGTGGCCTATAGCCCGCAAGAGGCCCTGTCCAAAACCGCCAATTCGTGAGGCTGATTTGCTCCAGGAGCCTGCTCAAGGGAGCCGGCTATAGCAGGTTCGCTACAGCGGCCGCCCGCGCGGCACATAGCGTTCGGAGCTGTCTTCCACTGTCACGGTCACGGTGACCGGCTTGCGGTCGCGCATCAGTTCAATGCTGTAAGCTCTCTTGGCGCTCGTCTGGCGCAGGGCGCTCGACAATTCGCCCGGCGCCGTCACGCTGATTCCATCCAGCTTGACGATCACGTCGCCGGCCTTGAGCCCGGCCTTTTGCGCCGGGGTATTGTCCAGCACCGCCCGCACCAGCACGCCTTGCTTTACCCCAAAATACGCGGCTAACTGATCGCCCAGCGCTTCAGCCTCCACGCCCAGCCGCGCACTGCGCGTCGCTGTATAGATCTGCGGAATGTCGGGCATGTAAAACTGAGGTAGCCGGACAGACGGCGGAAAGTTCACCGAATATCGGGATCGCCGGCTCTCCAGCGTCGCCGCCAGTTTCTGAAGCTTGCCGTCGCGGCTGATGGTCAGCTTCACGTCCCGGCCGGCCGGCGTTTCCCGCACCAGCCTGCCGAACTGCTCTATGCCTTCCACGCGCTCGCCATTGTATTCGAGCACCACGTCGCCGGCCTTGAGACCCGCCTTTTCCGCCGGACTGTTCTCCTCCACGCGCGTGATCTCCACGCCGTAATCTTCTTTGAGCTTGAGCTCCTTGGCGCGGTTGGCGTCGATCTCAGCCAGATTCACCCCCAGATACGTTCCGCCGCTGCCGAAGAGGTTAGTATTGAACTCGCGCGTCTGCGGCGGCGAGGGCGGCTGTGGCGGCTCCGGCAAGGGAGGCTGCGCCTGAAAAAAATCCTGCGCAAAGCCCGCGCCCGCGAATATCAACACGCATCCAATCAGCTTCTTCATAACATCATCCCTTCGGAAAAATTACTTCACCCGGCGCAAATAAATCGTACCGCCCACCACGTTTACCCGCAGCATCGGACCACCCCCGTTCAACGCGCCCGAGGCCACCACGGGACCCACTCCCGGAAACCCCGGGGCTCGCGGACGAAGCTCCGGAAAATCCGAATTGATCCCGCCCTCGCCGCCTGACTCGTTGGTCGCTTCCACCGTCAACCGAAGATTGGACGGAATCAAAACCGTTATGTCACCTCCGTTGGTGCTCAACACGGAATCCCGCAAAATTTTCCCCGCGCCGAGTTCCGCCAGGATGCTGCCCGCATTGGCGAAAGCGCGCACGGCCCCGCCCGCATCCCGCAGCCGGATGGTTCCGCCCGCCGACTCACACCGCACGCCGTTGGACGAGTTCACTTGAATGGCGCCGCCCGAGCTTTCCGCCGTCACCGGCCCGGCGGCCTGCTCCACCTGGATCAACCCTCCCGCCGTCCGCGCTACCACCGTGCTCGCCGCGCGATCGACGCGGATGTTGCCGCCGCCGGTGGATGCCTGGAGCGGGCCTCCGGCCTCGTGCACGAAAATCTCGCCGCCCCCGGTTTCGAGCTGTGCCTCGCCGCCCGCGTTCTCCACCCGGATCGTGCCGCCGCCCGAGGCGCAGCGCAGCGCGCCGCCCACCGTCCCGATGTCGATATTTCCGCCTCCCGTCCGCAACTCGCTGCGCCCGCGTATGCGATCCACCGCGATCTGCCCGCCCCCCGATTGCGCCTCGAGATCCCCGTCCCAATCCGACGCCTCTACGTTGCCTCCGCGCGTCTGGGCCCAAATCTCGCGTAACGCCCGCGGAGCCGTCAGCGTGAGTTCCACTCCCGAGGAACCGGTCTGGGGCGGCGACACCCGCAGAAAGGTCCAGCCGCCGCCCCCTGTTCCGGTCTTCACGAGAATCGTCCCCAGCAGCGCCTCCGCCTCGCGTTGGTCGAAAGCCTTCACTCGCGCTGTCAGTTTGTAACTCGCCTGTTCGCCTGCGTTGCCCCGCAACACTACGTTGCCGGAGGTCTCGACGCGCAAACGTCCGCCCGGCGCGGCATTCATGGATCCCTGAATGGTCCGCACCCAGTACGCTCCATCGCGCGTGATGGGGGATTCGTTCTGGGCGCTTGCCAGTCCCCAGGCCCCCAGTCCCAGCGCGGTTGTCAACAAGAGCTGCTTCATTTGCGAAGTGTTTGGGCCTCAGTACATTTCCGCCGACGCGTTCATCTCCCTCAGGATTTTCTGGGTTTGTAGCCGGATGTAGTTGTTGTCTTCCTTCTGCATCAGCTCCTGCAACGTCCCCACCATCGCATCGGTGTGCTGCTGGACCAGCAGGTCGATGACCTCCGTCCGCACGCCCGGATTATCGTCCCTCAGCAGCACCTGGGTGAGCGCTTGCTGCGTGTCCGGATCCTGCGCGAACTGCTTGAGCCCGTCCAAAGCCTTCAACCGCACGCCGGCATTGGGATCGTGCTCGAGCGAATACACCAGCGCCTTGCGGATCTCGGCCGATTGCGAATTGTTCTTCAGCACGTCCACCGATTCCACGCGCAGTCCCGCATCGGAAGAATCCTTGGCCGCGGTAAGCAGCAGCCGCTGGATGGCCTCATCCTTCACGCTTCCCGATAGCACCCGCTGGCGTGTTTCGTCCAGCACGATCTGCACCCGCCCGGGCGACACCGGTTCCACGTCGCGCACGCGCGAGATCGCGGGCGTTTCCAATACGCCCGCCGAATGCCAGTTGCCCAGAAACGAACCGGGAGTCACGCGCGCGGTCACGAATCCCAACGCCAGCATCGCCGCGGCGCCCGCCACTTGCGCCAAGCCGGGCGCGAAATGAAAGTGGATCGTGAATCCTTCGCGGAGCCTGTCCCAGAATCCAGCCCCGCTCGCCGACGCCGCACGCGCCGCTTCACCCGCGCCTGCCAGCCTGCGATGCAGCTCCGCGCGGGACTCCGCCAACGCATCCGGCGCCGGCCGCAGTTCCACGGAATCGAAGGCGGAAAACAGGGCCTTCTCGCGCTCCAGCTCGGCGCGGCACGGCCGGCATTCGTCGATATGCAGCTCTACCAGCTCTTCTTCCTCGAACGACAGCTCGCCGTACAGGAACAGCGCCAGGTTCTTTCTCGCGTCTTCGCAGGTCATCTGAAATCCCTCATATAAAATCCCCCAAAGCCGCGCGCATTTTCTGCGTCGCGCGAAACAGGCAATTCTTCGCGGCTTCTTCCGACGTGCCCATCACTTCCCCGATCGTTCTCAGCCGCATGCCCTGGTAATGCCGCATTTCAAAGACGGCCCGTTCCCGCGGGGTCAGGCCGCCCAATACTTCCTCGATTTTTTCGCGCACTTGCTTGCTCTCCAGTCGCCGCTCGGGGTCGCTGTCGGCGCGCGGCTCCTCCAACGTGTCCATGCGGTCCAGGACGCCCTCGCTGGTTTCCACCACCGTGCTTTCCTCGCGGCGCACCCGCCGCTTACGTAATGCGTCCAGGCACAGGTTGCTCACGATCCGATACAGCCAGGTGTGAAAACTGCAATCGTAGCGGAACGTGTGCAGGTTTTTATAGACCCGCAGGAACGCTTCCTGATAAATATCGTTGGCTTCTTCGGCCGACCGCAGCAGGTTGGTCGCCAGCCGCAGCACGTTCTGGTCGTGCAGACGCACCAATTGCTCGAAGGCGCGCTGATCGCCTTTCT
>JASHQT010000292.1 GCA_030039005.1 Bryobacteraceae bacterium | reverse complement strand
TCATCGAGCATGGACGGGCGCAGCAGGAGCGCGATGTTGCGCACTTCCTGGAAGGTGCGTTCGGCGACCGATTTCATGTTGTCCAATTGCATGCGGACTTCGGGACGATCCTTCGAGATGAGATTCGAGAAGCGGCCCAGGTCCACGAGCAGCGCACCTAAAGCCTGGCCGACCTGATCGTGCAATTCGCGCGAGATGGTGCGACGTTCGGACTCCTGCACGTCCACCAGGCGGGCCGACAATAGCTGCATCTGGCGCTGGCTTTGCGCGAGCTGCACGTAGCGCTGACGGGTCTGGCGCTCCAGGCGCAGGATGTAAGCCATGCTCGCCAGGACCAGCAGGAAGCCACTGGCGAATGCGATGGTCAAGGCGCGCATGAGCCCGGACTGTACCGTGCCAAATTCCGAGGCGAGCGAGTTATCGGCCTGCTGTAGCCGCTCGCCGTTCCAGGCTTTGAGGCGCGTGGACCAATCCAGAATCTGGGTCTGGAGCTGCTTCATGTGTTCGGCCACCAGTGTGGGCGTCTGTTGCGGGTGATCGGGCGGCGCCTTGAGGACGGAGACATACAGTGTCCGTTGTTGCGTGAAAACGTCTTCCAAGCCGAGGACCAGCGCGGCTTCTCCGGAATCGCGGACAACCGGGTACTGCTTCAGATCGGAATCGATTTCGAGCGCGAGCGCATCGATCTGACGGCGAGTGGCTTGTTCGCGATCGGCCTTGGCTTCCACGACGACTTGTTGCACGGCCTGATTGTATTTTTGGATGGAAAGCAGGAGATCGGAGAGCAACTGGCCGCGTTCGGCGAGGGTGTGACTGATGGTGCGTTCCTGAGCCTGCGTTTCGCCAAGGTAATGAACCGCAATGACGCCGGATACGGCGAGCAGGGCGAGCAAGAACAGGCAGACGGTGAGAAATAGCCAAAGGAGTTTGTTGGAGGGCGGCCCGGGTTCCGGCTGAGTAGATTCAAGCCGGGAGGCTTCGACGGCGCTTTCGCTCATGCTGTCCATGGAAGGCACAGGACGGAAGGCAATTCCATTATGGGGGATTCCGCGGCCTGCCGGTGGCCGCTGGGGCGAAATCGTAGCTGATTAAATAAAGGGACATGCCAACGATTCTCGCGCGCTGGGCGAATTTCTACGTCATCGTCGGCTCATCGGCGGGAGCGCTGACGGGTCTGCAATTTGTCGTGATCGCGCTCATTGCACAGTCGGGAGGGACCATGAGCAGGCGGGAGATTCGCGCATTCGGCACACCCACGGTGATTCATTTTTGCGCGGCACTGCTGATTTCCGTGGTGATGAACATCCCCTGGCTCACAATGGCGCACCTGGCCGGGTGTCTTGGCGCCCTAGCATTGATTGGCCTGATCTATTCGCTCACGGTGACCGTGCACGCGAGGAAATCAACGGGGTATCATCCGGACGCAGAAGACTGGTTCTGGTATGCCGGGCTTCCCGTGCTTGCCTACGTGATGCTGGGCGTCGCGGCGATCCTGGCGTGGTCTCTCGCAGGATGGCCGCTGTTCCTCATCGCGGCCATGAGCGTGCTGTTCCTGTTCATGGGCATCCGCAACTCGTGGGACACGGTGACCTATGTGGCCTTAAAGCACACTCAACGCTCCAGCGAGCGCGCGGAATAGGCTGGACGCACGGCTGGCTCCCAAGCCGGCGCAGCGTCGAGGCGCGGTGAGCCCCGTTAAGGCGCCGTAAGACGCGGTTGATTCTCGATGGCTTTGCGCGTCTGCTCCAGGCTGGTCTTCAGGGCTTCGGCCGGCAGCTCGCGCAGAATCGGGCTGAGCATCTTGCCCATCAGGAACGGAATGTCGCGCGTGAGAGTAACGGATTCGGTGGTGATATAGACGCCGCCGTCGGCCTCTTCGAAGAACCAATAGCCGGCGATGCGCCACATCAGGCCGCGGTCGTGACCCGGCGGAAGCTCCTTTTCATTCGGCTTGCCGGGGTTCGCGATCTCGACGATGCGCTGGCTCTCCGAGCGGCTGTAGACGCGCTTGGAATCGAGCGTGACGTAGTGAATGGCGTTGTCGACTTCGAGCACATCGGTGATAAAGAACTTGGATTTGACGATCCGGGAACGAATCAGATAATCGCCGCCGGTGTGCGAGAGAACCTTGACCTCGGCGAGGTCCGGTTTGTACCATTCGGCGTGTTGCGGATAATCCTGGACGACGCGGAGCGTCTGGTCGAGCGTGGTTTTGGCGATGAAGACCGCGCCAATCCAATCCTGAATGAGCCCTCCTGGAACGGCGACCACTCCGTTGGCGGCGACAGGCTGCGCCACCACGACGCCCGACATCAGGCGCGCGCGGATATCGGGCGAATCATCAAACCACAGGAAATGGTCGCCCATCCAGCGCGATTGCATTTTCGCGTCTGTGTCGGCAATGTAGCGATCGTAAGCTTCGAGGGTGCGCGGTTTCAGATCCACGGCGGCAGCCACCGCCGCGCCGAGAGCGAGAACCGCGGCGATGAGCAAAGCACGGCGCACACTCAGTCTGCGCCAACGGTTCTCTTGGAGACCGCATCCACTACGTCGCGATAGTTCTTGGGGGCCGCTCCGTGGAAAATTTGTTTCAGACCAGCTTCGACGCTCCAATCCATGCGGCGCACGATGGCTTCGGCCATGATGGGCTCCACGTCGATTTCGCGCAGGGTCGCGGCCACTTCCTCCATCTCGCGGGCGCGGCGCTCGCCGTGCACGACGACGCGGCCCACCATGTAGTCGGCGAGCTCCTTCCAATTGACGCCCGGGAAAGTTTCAGCGAGCGAGGCGAAGACGCGTTCGTCGGCATCGTAGCGGGTCGAGCCAAGGACGCACTCCGTGATCAGCGCTTCCATTCCCTTGACGATGATGCTGCGGAACATTTTCGTGGCCGCGGCGGTGCCCACTTCGCGGGAGACGATTTCGGCCGAGATGCCGAAGGGCGCGAGCTTTTGGACAAAATCCGGCGCGCCTTGGCCGCCTGCGAGCATGGGAACTTTGTGGCCGTGGGGCGGAACGGGCGCCATCATGGCGATTTCGGCGAATCCGGCGCCCGTGGCCTCGACCACCCGCGCGATCGATTGCTTCACGCCGGGAGAGACCGAATTGAGATCGGCGTAGATGTGATTGGAAGTGAGATAGGGCGCGTTTTGACGGGCGGCGTTCAGCGCCTGATCGGCGGTGACGGCGGACAGCATGATTTCACAAGCTTCCGCGAGATCCTGGTTAGTGTCGAGAAGGCGCGTTTCGGTTTCGCGGGCGCGCTGGCGCACCATCTCCGTGACCTTGATGTCGAAGGCGGCGATGGAAGCAATGCCGGGTTGACGCAGCCCCTTGGCGATGTGATAGGCCGCTTCGCCGAAACCAACGAATCCGATCCGCAGGCCTTGTCCCATTTACAGCGCTCCGATCAGCTTCCAATATATCGTTGATGCGGCCACGGTGAGCAGCGAAATCACCGCGTATAGGTTCGCCAGGCGCACGCGCTCAGAGCCGGTGAAGGCGAGGCCTTCGGTGATGCCTTCGCCCATCGCGACCCAGATGTTCTGATAGGTCGCCCAGAAGGGGACCGAGGGAATCAACATCGCGGCCGTCAAGACCAGCGGCGTGATCCCGGCGGCGCTGGTGGTATCGACAAGCGGAACGAACGTGACGACGATGGCGATGAAGCCGCTAGGATCGAGGAAGCGCAGGCCGAGCGTCATGATGCCGATCGCCAGCAGAAGAACCAGTACGCTAAACGTCAGATGCTGCGCGATGGGAACAAAGTATCCGGCCAGCCAATCGGTGAGTTTGTATTCGGTGAGGACGTTTTGCAGGCTGAAAATGCCGCCCATGAACAGCAGCAAGGTCCAGGAAATGCCGCCCGCGATGTCAGCGTTGCCGACGATTCCGGCGAGGGCGAAGACCGCGAGTCCCACCATGCCGATGAAGAAGCTGGGCAGATGATGCCAGCGATCGGTGGACCAGAAGACGATGGAGCAGAGCACGATCAATGCCGTGATCATTTCATCGCGCTTGAACGGTCCGAGCTCACGCAACTTTTTGCGCACGAATTCGGCAGAAGTGTCGAGCGCCTTTTCGGGCTTCAAGACCCATTGGTTGCCGAAGACGATCAGCGCGCACAGCACCAGCACCGGCAGGTAAAGCACGCGCGCGTAAGACAGATAGCTCAAAGGCAGATGCTTCAACTCAAATACGGACGCGACGACGGGGCCATCGAGGGATCCGTACAGCAATCCGAGGCCGGGCACCACGGCCATTTCGATCGTGGTCAGCATGATGAGCGCCGAGGCGTGGCTACGCGGCTTCAACTCGAGCGACTGCACCAGCGCCCAGGCGATGGGAACCATAATGGCGGTGCGCACGGTCATGGATGGAATGCCGAGCGACAACACCATGCCGATGGTGAAGAATGCGGCAAGAAGGCCTGAATAGGACGCCGGAAACAGCGACAGGATGTAATACGAGACGCGCGCCGCGAGTCCGGTCTTCTGCATGGCGAAGCCGTAGTACAGCACCGCGAGCAGAATCCACCAGGAGCCGCTCGAAAAGCCGCTCAAGGCGAGCGCGGGTTTCGCGCCTGCGGGGATCAGCAAAGCCATCATCAGAACGGAGGCGACGCCGTTGTTCATGACGCCGAACGCCCAGAGCACGATGGTGAAGGCGGTGATGGCGAGCGCGGTTTGCCCGGCGCGAGTGAGCCCGTGTTGGGCGGGCATGAAATAGAGCGCCAAGCCGATGGCGATCGCGATGAGGAGCGGAATCCACTTGACGCGAGCGGCGGAAGTTGCAGCGGGTGGCTTAGCAATCGCGGTGGCCATGGGGATCCTGGTTACTGGTGCGGCTTATTGTCTGCCTTGGGCCTGGGCCTGCTCGGCCTTCATGCGGCGCTGCTCGGCTTGCACGGTGATCAGGGACATCCACATGCCGAGCGGGTGCGCGCCCGCTTCCACTAGCGGATGCGGCTTGAGCGACCGCACGGCGTCGATGCTTTCGTCCTTCATAGTTTCGAGCACCTGGGCCTGTTTTTCGTTCAGCCCGTATTCGGCCGCCAGAGCGGGCGTGTTCTCAAACAACCGGCGGCGCAGCGGTGAGCTGAAGCGCAGATCGTAGAGCAGCTTGTTCAGCGGATACACCGAGGGATCGGGATGCCGGTAGAATTGGTAGCCGCCTTCAGCTCCTCCGAAGTTGAACTTAGGCGCGGGCTCGGGGGTGGTGGGCACGCCCTTTTTATTGGGGATGAAGCGCATCACCGCGTGACCGTGGTGCCAGGTGGGCTGATAGGTGATCAGCTCGCCGGGCTGCTGGCCGATGGCGCCGAACAGGATCATCCAGGGCAGCATTTCGGTGTTGCCGACTTCATCCAACTGTTCGTTGTTCAGTGCGAGCAGCGCTTCGTTATTGCCGCGCTCCATGTGCGCGATGGCCCACCAATCGAAATCGAAGGCGGGCTGCGGATATTTCCACGCGCCCGGATAGTGCGACATGCCGCCGCTGGCGACGATCGCGATGCGGTAGGGCGATCGCAGGATGGCATCGCGGACGGCGGCGCCCAATTGCGCGCAGCGCCGCGCGGTAGGCAGAGGAGGCAGGTAGGTATTCACGAAAATGGGGACCACGGGAATCGGACGGCCTTCGATGACCCATTCGTATACGGCGGCGAAGGCGTGGCCGAGCTCGGCGTCTTGTGAATAGGTGAGGTCGAAACCGCCGGAAACGAGCGTGTTCACCAGCTCTTCGGCGAAGGGGTGAATGGGCAGCGCGTAGGATTTGCGCGCGAAGGCAGCCTTCGATTTTTCGCCGCCGACGATGGCGAAGGTGGGAACGGCGGAGAGGAAAAATGTCTCCAGATGGTCGCTACCGATGACGATGACGGCATCGGGCTTCAGCTCATCGAGGTTCTTGCCCAGCTCGCGCATCGCGGCGATGTCGGCATCCAGTTGGGCCTTGTCTTCGCTCGGCGGATAGGTGAATAGCTGCGGCGCATGCACGGTGGCGGCCGCAAATACGATTTCTCCCATGGTTAACTCCTTACGACGATTCGGTCGTGATTTCGTTCGTGGGCGGCTGGCTCTTCGAGCTCGTCGACGTATTCGACGCCGAGCTCGGCCAGCTTGGCGCGGAGCCCATAAAACTCGACGCCTAATTCGCCTTTGGCCAGGCGCTCGCGAGTCTTCTCTTCCTTGGACCGGCGCTGATCGCCGGCTTTGGCCACGTCGGCGGCTTTGGCGCGCGGAACCACCACGACGCCGTCGGCATCGCCGACGATCACGTCGCCGGGGTTGACGATCGCGCCCGCGCAGACGACCGGGACGTTCACCGAACCGGGGCTGGCTTTCACCGTGCCTTGCGCGGAGATGGCCTTGGCCCACACCGGGAATTTCATTTCCGCGAGCTCGGTGGTGTCGCGAACGCCCGCATCGATCACCAGGCCGACTACACCGTGGGCTTGGCACGAGGTGGCCAGCAGCTCGCCAAACATGCCGTCTGTCGATTCGGAATGCGTTACGACCACCAGCACGTCGCCCGGTTTGCAAACTTCGACCGCGGCGTGAATCATGAGGTTGTCGCCGGGATGGCAGGAGACCGTGACGGCCGGCGCGGACACGCGAGCGGACGGATAAATGGGGCGCATGTACGGCAGCATCAATCCGCTGCGGCCTTGCGCTTCGTGCACCGTGGCGACGCCCAGATCGCCGAGGAGCTTGACTGTTTGGGCGTCAGGACGCGGAATACGGCGAACGATTTTGTGAGGCATAGCGCAACTTAACTGATCAAGCCGGCGGGATTCGTCACGGCCATGCGCGTGATCTCGGCCGGGGAGAATCCGCCGTCCATCAAGGTCTGGGCGAACATGGCGAAGCCTTCGGAAACGGGCGGATTTATGGTCTGGCCGAGATCGGTAGAGAGCACACAATGCTCGGGTCCGGCTTTGCGAATGCTCACCATCACTTCTTCCCAGGGCGCTTTGCGCGTATGCATGGTGGTGAAGCAGTGCTCGATGAGCGCGCCTTCCTGCGCGAGTTCGGCCTGCTCGTCGGCGGTCAAGTTCTGCGAAGGGAACTCGGCGTGTGTCACGAGCACGCGCTTCAGCCCGATGGCCTTCGCGCCACGCACCAGGGCGTAAATCTCTTTGCGGCCCAGATGGCCGGTGGCCATGATCATGTTGTGATGGCCGATGATATCGAGACATCGGCGCGCGGCTTCGTTCAGATTGCCTTTGTCGTCAAGCACGGTGAGCGGCGGCGGCGAAATGCCCATGGCGGCGAGCTCGCGCTGGATTTTCGCCCAAAATGGCAGCTTGGTGTTGGGACCGTCCGCGCGGCCGGCGGTTTCGTTGGCCGCATCCACGGTGGGCATCCAGACGATCTTGGCGCCGGAGCGGCCGGAAAGCTCGATGGCCACGGGGTTCAATCCACCGACCGCGTGATTGAGCGTGATGGCGCCCATGGCTTTGATTCCTGGGACGGCTTTACTGACTACCTGGGCGCGCTCGGCGGTCGGCAGGTAATGCGATTTCAGAACGAAGCCCTTGAGGCCACGCTTCAGAAATTCGTGTGCGAGATCGATGTCGTCAATGCGGCGCTCGATGACGTCGGGCGCCACGTGAACCTGCAGATCGTAGCCGCCTTCAATCGCTTTCCACGCTGCATCCGATACGGACATAGATGTCGCGATTGCGGCTGGTGCGCTCATTGCACCCGCAGTATGACAGGCGCTTAATGTTGGTGTCAAGTTGACTGATGTGTCAGAGTTTGTTGAGTTTTTCGCTGCAGAATCAGGGCTCGCGCGTGAGCGTTGCGTGAAAGTAGGGCGTGAGGGCGCCGTTCACTTCTGAGGCAAGCTCGATCTCCCAATGATCGCTTTGAGGGTTGTAGGAGAAGGTGGTGTGGGTGGCGCCATCGGCGGTCTTGAAGACGAAAGGAATCTGGTTAGCGCTGGGCGCGGCGTTGCCGAGCGAGTCGGAAGAAATGCCGGCGGTGTCGATCCAGGCGCAGCGGTATTGTTTGGCCGCTGCGTCCCACTGGATGAAGATCGTGGCCTCGTAGTCGGGCTTGCCGTCCGACCCGATGTCGCGAGAGGCGACGCGCAGCCGCAGGTATTGGTGATTCATGACCCAGGCAGCGGAAAGATCGTGGACGGTGGGATCATCGCCGAAGACTCCTTCGGCAACCCAGTGGCCGGCCAGGCGGTTGAGGAGCGCGGTTTGAGGCGTGGGCTGTTGAGCGCGGGCTGCGGCGGAGGCGAAAAACAATGCAAACCCGGCTAACAAGGGGCGTGTTATGGGGCGCATGTTTCCATTGTCGCACTGCGCCGACCGAAGCATTTTTTGGGCTACTGCTCGGAGCGCCTATGATAGCGAAGGGGCTTTAACGGGGAAAAGGCCACATCTGGGTGGACGAGCAATGATGTCGCAAATTGGACGACTAATCGGCCTGGGGCGTATCAACGGGCCGCTATCGTATAAAATCCCGCTGTTCGAGTTCGCACAGCAGTTGCCCGGGGATCTGCTTGAGAGCGGAATGACCTGGGTCTGGGAGAGCGCCGGGCAAGGACCGGATTGGACCGCTTATGATCCTGAACTGCCGGATCGGGAGACGTTGACCCGACTGACGCCCGCAAACTCTGCGATATTCACACGGGAATTTGTCCAGTTTCACGCAGAGTACAGACGCTGGTTCGTCGCTTATGGCGGCAATGTTGGGCTGGGAGTCATTGCGTCCGACAAAGCCGGGGTTCGGGAGGAACTCGAGCCGTTCTCGGAGTCGCGCGAGAGCCGCATCGGTGCAGTTCTGTTCCAGGCTGGCCACTCACCCTATGAGGAGTTCGTCGTGAGTCCGACGGCGCCACCGGTGCTGGAGCAACTTCTCCAAATCTGGTGCGAGCGCATGGGCACTACAGTGGACCGGCTCGACCGATGGTCAGGCAGGACGCTGCTGCGCCGGACACTGCTGAAGTGACGTAGTGAGACTTCATCCCCGGCCGACAAACGGCATCTTGGTGGCCATTACCGTCATGAACTGCACGTTCGCATCGAGCGGGAGGTTGGCCATATAAAGGACGGCGTCGGCTACGAGTTTCACGTCCATGCGCGGCTCGGTGGCGATGCGGCCGTCGGCCTGGGGGACGCCGGCGGTCATGCGCGCGGTCATTTCGGTGTCGGCGTTGCCGATGTCGATCTGGCCGCAAGCGATGTCGTATTTGCGGCCGTCGAGCGAAATGCTTTTGGTTAATCCCGTGATCGCGTGCTTGGTCGCGGTGTAGGGAGCGGAATTAGGACGCGGGGAGTGCGCGGAGATGGAACCGTTATTGATGATGCGGCCGCCGCGCGGCTGCTGCGATTTCATCATCCGGATGGCGTGCTGCGCGCACAGAAACGCGCCGGTCAGATTGACCGCCACGACGGCGTTCCACTGCTCGAACGTGACGTCTTCGGCCGGGATGCCGGGAGTGCTGGCGCCGGCGTTATTGAACAATACATCCAAGTGACCGAAAGCTTCTTCCACGCGATGGAACAGCGCGGCCACTTGATCGGGCTGCGTGATATCGGTGGGGACCGCGAGCATGCGGCGAGGGGATTCGCCGGCCATCTCTACCGTGCGGTTCAGTTCGAAAGCACGGCGCCCGGCGAGAACGACGGCGTATCCGGCAGCATGCAGCGCCAGACTCACGGCGCGGCCGATGCCGCTGCCGGCGCCCGTCACCAGGGCGACGCGGCTCACAGAAGCTCCCAAAAACGAATTACAACCTTATCGGGATAGCGTTCGCCGACGCCCACGATGACCGCTCGCGTGAGCCAGGCGTGCCGCAGCGCGCTTGTCTCGAAGGTTGCGGCGCTGCGAAAATAATATGACGCCGGATCGACATGCTCGCCGTGATTCAATCGCGCGAGCACATCCGCCGGACCGTGGCGCACGCCGCGGTTGACGACGTAGACGAGCGCACCGTCATCGGCCTGGATGGTGTAGCGGGCATCCAAATCGGCCGTGCCATCGTCACGCAGGATCTGCCAATCGGCACCGTTCAACACACGCCCTTGGAGCTTCGGCCCGGAGACTACGCCGTTCGCGATAGTGACGATGCGCCGATGGCCGGCCTGGGTCTGGCCCAAATCGAGAGGGGGTTCAACGCCGACGGCGACTTCGAAAGCGAAGCTGAGTTGAGGAGGGGACATCAATGCAGCGATCAGAATATCAGTATGATCGTTCAGATGCCACGTGAAATTCTCCTCTCCGTTGGGGCAATGCTCTGCCTCCTCGCGCCAGCCAGGCCGCAGAGCGCCGACGCAGTGTTCGATCGATACTGCGCCACATGCCATCAATCGGGCAACACGGAAGCACCGGACCGCAGGGCAATGCGCAAGCAGACGCCCGACGCCATCTATCAATCGCTGACCGCCGGTTCTCATGCCGCGCGCGTGCCCACGATGACGGACCGCGAGAAGCGCGCCATCGCGGAATATATCGGCGGCCGCAAGTTGGACGTGGAAGCAATCGCGGATGCGAGCCGCATGACGAATCGCTGCGCCGAAAATCCGCCCATCGCGGATATCGCCTCGGCGCCTGCGTGGAACGGGTGGGGCGCAGGCCTGGCGAATACACGTTTTCAGCCCGCGGCGTCAGCGGGATTGGCCGCGGCCGACGTTCCCAAACTGAAGCTCAGATGGGCATTCGGATTTCCCGGCGCCACGGTGGCGCACAACCAGCCGACGATAGTGGCCGGGCGTGTGTTTGCGTCCTCGGATACCGGCTACGTCTATTCGCTGGATGCGGCGACGGGCTGCGTGCATTGGTCGTTTTTGGCCGAAGCGGGCGTGCGAAGCTCCAGCACGGTGGGGCCGATCCCGGGGCATGACGGCGTGAAATATGCGCTGTATTTCGGCGACATCAAGTCGAACGTGTACGCCCTCGATGCATCCACGGGCAAGCTGCTCTGGAGAGTGACCGCCGATGACCATCCGCTCTCGCGCGTCACCGGCGCGCCGTCGCTTTACGACAACCGGCTCTATGTGTCCGTCTCGTCGTTTGAAGAGCCCGCCGGCGTGGGGGAACATTATCCGTGCTGCACGTTCCGCGGCAGCGTGCAGGCGCTGGAAGCGTCCACGGGGCGACGCATCTGGAAAACCTACACCATCCCTGAGTCCAAGCCCAGGGGCAAGACCTCGAAAGGAATCCAACTCTATGGCCCCGCCGGCGGAGGCGTGTGGAATTCGCCGACGGTCGACCCGAAACGTCACACGATTTACGTCGGCACCGGGGATGCTTACACGGAGCCCGCGCCGAAGGGCACAGATTCGATTCTCGCGCTCGATATGGAGACGGGCGCGGTATTGTGGTCCGTGCAGGATCTGAAAAACGATGCCTGGATGGTGGGCTGTCCTGACTCCAACAAAGAGAACTGCCCTAAGGACGTGGGACCGGATTACGACTTCGGAGATTCGCCGATTTTGAAGACGCTCGCCAATGGCAAATCCATTCTCGTCGCGGGACAGAAGAGCGGCGACGTGTGGGGGCACGATCCGGATCGCAAGGGCGCGGTGGTGTGGAAGACGAGCACGGCGAGCAAGGCGCCCGCGGCCCAGGGACAGATCGTGTGGGGCGGCACCGCCGACGATCGCAATGCGTATTTCGGGCTGAACAGCGGTGGCGTGGTGGCGCTGGAACTTTCCAACGGCGAGCGCCGCTGGTTCACTCCGCTCGAACCGCCCGCCGGCCGCAAGCGCGGCGACGATGCCGCGGTGTCGGCGATTCCCGGCGTGATTTTCTCGGGCGGCTGGGACGGATTCCTGCGAGCGCTGTCCACGGCCGACGGCAAAGTACTGTGGGAATTCGATACCGACCGCGAATTCAAAACTGTGGACGGCGTCGCGGCGAAGGGCGGTTCCATTGGTTCGGCCGGGCCGGTGATCGCCAACGGAATGGTGTTCGTCGCCTCAGGCTATCCGGGCGTGCAGGCGGGCGTAGGCGGCAACGTGCTGCTGGCGTTCGGGGTTCCGTAGCGCTTCAGTAGGCGCTGGCGTCGTCCAACGTCTGGATCGAATCCGCGTCCAGCTTCAGATTCGCCGCGTCCACCAGATCCTTCAACTGCTGGACACTGGTGGCGCTCGCGATGGGCGCGGTGATGCTGGGCCGCGCGATGAGCCACGCGACCGCGACCTTGCCCGGCGTCGCATGGAGCTTGGCGGCCACTTCGTCGAGGGCGGCCAAAATCCGGAAGCCGCGCTCGTCGAGATATTTCTTCACCATTTGGCCGCGCGGCCCGAGCGCCAGATCGTTTTCCGAGCGGTATTTTCCGGTGAGAAATCCGCTGGCGAGCGCGAAATAGGGAGTCACGCCGATGCCTTCGCGCGCGCACACCGGCTCCAGTTCCTTTTCATAGCCCGCGCGCTCGTAGAGATTGTAGTGCGGCTGCAAGCATTCGTAGCGCGGCAGGCCGTGTTGCTTGGCGATCCTGAACGATTCGGCCAGCCGCTCGGCGCTGTAGTTCGATGCTCCGATGGCGCGCAACTTGCCTTGCTGGATCAACTGCTGGTACGCTTCGAGCGTTTCTTCGAGCGGCGTGCCCTGG
>JASHQT010000291.1 GCA_030039005.1 Bryobacteraceae bacterium | reverse complement strand
ACCAGGCGGCCTGCACGGCCCCACTCCGGCTGTACCCGAAGGTACATGGACGAGCGCGATTATTCAGCCTGCGCCAAAGCAGATGACGAGCGTCACGCTCACAGCTTCCTTGAATCCTTTGCCTCCTGGGAGCGCCGAAGTTTTCAATATTATCGTTTCGCCCTCGTCGGCAACCGGAACGGTAACTCTATTCGATAATGGGACACAGATCGCACCTGCTGCCAATCTCAATAATATGGCTGCGGCCAGCATATCTGTGAGCAGTCTCGCCACCGGCAACCATTCGATTACCGCTGGTTACAGCGGGGATGTGAACTACGCCGCGAGCACCTCTCCGCCGCTGACGCTGGTCGTAGAACCTTCTGCAACAATTGCTGCGACGGCTAACGCAGCAAGTTATGGCCTAGTCCCCGCTGGTGGGCTGGCGACGCTGTTCGGAAGTTTTCCGGGTCTACCGACTCAGTCGTTGACCATTCCCGCAATCATCAGCAGCGTTTCCGTTTTTGTCGATTCGATTGCGGCACCGATCTATTACACCTCTCCGACTCAAATCAACTTTCAAGTCCCCTGGGCGGCGGAAGACAACGCAACAATTCAAGTAAGCAATGGAACCTGGACCGCATCGCAATCGGATGTCGCTATTGCACCAGCGGCACCGGGAATCTTTGAGATGAACGCTTCCGAGCAGGGGGCTATCCTTAATGCTGCCTATGCATTGGTATCAACGTCAAATCCAATTCCCCCTGGCCAGACGATTTTGATTTATTGTACGGGCTTGGGGCCTGTCTCTCCAACCCAAACAGACGGGACTCCCGCCCCTATCGACGCGCTGGTAACTACTGAGCTCACGCCGCAAGTGAAAATCGGGAACGAAAATGCGACAGTTGCTTGGTCAGGGCTGGCTCCCGGTTTCGTGGGATTGTACCAGGTTAATGCGGTGGTTCCAGCGAACCTCGCGAGCGGGGTTGCTCAAATGACAATCTCCGTTGGCGGCATTACTTCCAACACAGTCACCGTAGCGGTGCAATAGCGTCCTTGCCATCGGTCTCGTCGGCGGTTCCCTCGTCGAAGTGTTGTGGTGGACGGTGGTGCCGGGTGCGGTGGGTCGTGTAGGGGCGTTGGTGGCGCGAGGTTCCATTTGCAATTAAGTAGGATCAGTGCGGAAATCCTCAATCCAGGAGGAGTGCGTATACTCGTGAAATGACCGATGTTGAGATATATGCTTTCCTGGGCAAGTGGGCTGGCTATGCAATAACAACATTCGTATTCGCTGGGGGTGGTGCGTATTTCGGTGCGTACTTAAGGAAAAAGGGTGAGAATCTCGCGACGCACGAGGATCTTGATGCGCTTGTGGAGCAAATGAAGGCCGTAACGAACGCCACGAAGCAGATCGAGGCTCAGATCTCGACCGATGTGTGGCACCGGCAGAGCAGATGGGAAATGCGGAAAACCGCGATTCTGGAGGCGCTGAGGGATTTCGCGACAGCGGGACCGCTGGTGTGGAAACTGCTTTGGACATTGAAGAACCATGGAACGGATTCGGAAGATGACCGAAACGCACGGGCTAAAGCGCAGGAAGATTTCCAGGCAGCGATGGAAGCATTTTGGAAGTCCAAACTGACCGCGACTATCGTGTGCGGGCCTAGGGTCAGCACGGACCTAAACGAGGTTGACCGTCTCCTTGCGACAGTCAAGACCAAGGTTCAAAGGCGAGCGTTTGGCGAAGCATGGGACATGTTCGATCAGGTCGATGCTGCAACTGACAAGCTAGCTCAAAGTGTTCGCGACGAATTGGGCTTCGAAGTTACCTTAAAGATCACGCCCCCATCCAGTGAATCTTCGACAGTTCCAAGCCCTAGTTCACCAAGCCAAGAATGAATACCAAAGCGTTTATGAGATCGTCATGACCTTCGACGGCGAAGTTGAAGACCTAGGCTCCTATTCCGGCCTTTGTGTTCGAGTACTCCGTCGGTGGATCGCCAGCGAAGTTAACATTTTTTTGCACGGACCTGAAAGTTCTATTGCTACACTGGGCGAAATGGAAATTAACAAAATGTTGGCTGAGCTACGCGAGGAACGCGATCAAATCATGCAAGCCATATGGGTTCTCGAACGCATGGCGGTGGGGAGAGGAACGCGTCGGGGACGCCCACCGGCGTGGATGACGGCAATGAAGCGACGAGGGCGTCCGCCGGGGAGTAAGAACAAACCGAAGTCAGAATAATCGGCGCATCGGGAAGGCTATTCACGCCTCCCCAAACAAATCCCTCACCTGCACCTTCAGGGCATTGGCGATCTTCAACAAACTCCTGACCGACGGATTCCTCGCCCCGGACTCAATCCCAGCCAGATACGAACGATCCAAATACGCCGCCTCAGCCAGCCGCTCCTGGGACCATCCCTTCTCGTCCCGCAACTCGCGTATCCGCTTCCCCAGGGCTTTGACGACCGCCGACTCTGATGGCAACCCCTAATCATGGGATTGGGGTCAGGCCGGTTTCTGTTGACTATAAGCAACAGCCCGGTTTTAGCCGATAAGCGTGGGGAGGCGTAAACCCATCGAGGCATGAACTACCGTCGTGGTTTTCAACGCATCTACGCCGTGCTCACAGTTGCGTGGATTGTCGCGGTTCTGCTGATTC
The DNA here is from genome assembly GCA_030039005.1 of Bryobacteraceae bacterium. Next base: position 10,575 of record JASHQT010000291.1, on the reverse strand, counting down.
TTCCACCCGACCGCTGGAACTTTTGGAGGACGTGGGATGCTTTTGACGAGCTAGAGTTGCATCCTTGTGTTGGTCCCTGCTCAGCGGAAGAACTAAAGCAACCATGGATTGCGGCCATACTGGATCGTGAGGCAAGGTTAGCCATACAGCCGAAATGGAAGACGTTCGGCGAATACATTACGCTGTCGGTTCCCGTTGAGTCTCGCGTTCAGCGGTTCCTCTGGCTCTTTGGTTTGCTGGTGCTTCCACCGGCGATGGGCTATGCGGTGTTGTTCTTGCTGGCTCCATGGATCTTCCGGGGGTTCAAACAGCCCAGGCCACGAAACGTTCTGGGGGCGTGACCCATCGACATGGCGAACTCCGAAGGCAGCTTCATCCGGTGGCAGGGGATTGCGATCACGCAGATGGGGTATGCGGTAAATCTCATTCTGACGTTCGCTACTGCCACTCTCGGTTTCGCCCTAACTCTGTTTAAGGACCGGAAGGGGCTTTACTGGGGCCGCTATTTCCTCGTACTGGCCGGGCTGTCGCTCATGGCGTCCATTGCTATCGGAGCAGCGTGCGTTCTAAACCGGCTGACGGATTTCCGGGAATCGGGGCAGATTGCACGCAGACGCGAGCGCTGGCGTAAGAAGGGCTACGCCAAGACATGGATCGATGATCGACTCCGGCAGCGTAGAACCAGAAACCGACGCCGGGGAAAACGTTCCCATCAACTCCTCCACTGGCAGATCGGAACTTTCGGAGTTGGCGCGTTGCTGTTAGTCGTTGCCGTAGTTGCTGTGTATGCAGGCAACTAGGTCAGGACGCTGGTGAAGCTAGCGAATGCTTTTCGAGTCGATCTAAGGAATTTGTTTAAAGAGTAACGAGCGGCGAGGCTTGGAGCCATCGGCACATGCTAGCCTCACCCTGTGGAACCAAACGAATTTGAACTCACTTGGCGCATGGCCAAAGTCGCCGGAGCCATCGACACCACCGTCCGGCTTCTCGAACCCATTATCCAGGCACTTTCCGGCGTTCAAGTTTCAAAACTCCACTGGGAAGGAAATCCCCATACGCGATCTCGCCGGACTCGCTCGATCCGTCCAAGCCGCCACATCGGTGAGACAAGGTACACGAATTCGATGCCCGTATATCGGCCAGTCCCGACTTCGCGAAGCTTGAAAGCTGGCGTGGGCTTGTGATGTACTGCTGCCAGTGGCAATAAAACCGCTGCGTTTGCGCCTCGGACGCATCGACGAAGAGTTGAGCGATGTCCAACATCACTTCCCGGCCATCAACGCCGCCCTCAATTCCCGGCGTGATGACCTCACTGACACGGTGCGGGAGAACATGCTTTCAGCGTATGAGTTTCTCGATGCAATCGTTGCCCAGGACCTAGACCTGTTCAGCGAGGAGGGTCTCGAAGCGCTGTTGCAGCTCAACCATCTTGTGCTTCTTGGTCGGGGATATGATCCGCGCGAGTTCGGTCGCCACATCAGCGCCACTCGGCAGCAGTTCTTCGATAATTTCCGTAGATACGTTAAGCCGATTCGCCGCTGGTATCGCAAGCACCAGACGGAGAATCCGTATAAGGTGGCCGCGCAAGTTTACGTGGGCGTCCTTAGCCAGCCCCAACTGTACCAGGAAGGGAATCATCGCACCGGGTCCTTAATCGCCAGCGGCATTCTGTTGCAAAACGGTTGCCCACCCTTCGTCCTCACACGGCAAAATGCGGTTGCTTATTTCAATCCCTCAACAGAGATCAAGTTCACGGACAAACGCACGATTCACGGGAAGCTTCGCTTACCCAAATACCAGCGAGATTTCCGAAACTTCCTTCGGGAAAATGTCAATGAGGGATACGTACGCCGAATTTAATCCCGGCGGTATTCCCGGCGATTCCCGGACGAACCCGAACACGATGTGGCAATACTCCCAGGACCGTATTGTCTTCACCCCGCGTCGGGCTAAGCATTGGGAGACTCTATTCTGGCGGGGTTCTGCCTTCTCGAATCCCGCTATTTTTTCGTCCAGTGGATCGTCGAACCGGCGTTGCAACGCACCGGCGTTGCAACGCACTCGTGGAGAGCACATCACTCCACTGACATGAGCCGCCATCCAAGGCGGAATTGGCCTACACTCGGTCGCCGCTAGCCAGCGGCTTGAAGTTCCTTCTGTCGGGGTAGAATCTCACAAAGGCGGTGCCGGGCCGGGCTCCCGAGTTCACTGAATTTTCAGAAATAGAGCCGCCGTGCCGCCGAAGGAGAAACGCCCATGCCAAAGTACTTGATTCAGGCTACCTACACGACAGAGGGAATCAAAGGACTCATTGGAGACTCTGCCTCAGGTCGAAGAGCCGACGTTCAAGCTGCGGTCAAGGCTCTCGGCGGGAAGGTCGAAGCATTTTATTATGCGTTCGGCTCCGACGATGTGGTGATTATTCTTGACCTACCGGATAATACCAGAGCAGCGGCTATCGGTTTAACGGCTTCTGGGACGGGGACCGTCCGCGTGAGGACCACAACGTTGTTAACTGTCGAAGAGGTAGACCGGGCACTTGAGATCAGGACGCAATATCGAGCACCGGGGCAGTGACGAACAATACGCCGAAGACGAATCGGAGTCCAAAGGAAATCTCGAACAGCATTCCGGGATGAAGCCGAACACCCGTCGGAGCGTACCGACGCTGGCATGGGAAAGCGGCGGCAGCCACCAGCTCTCGACGCCAACTGAACTACTTCGAGGAGAGCTTCTGGACGATCTCCAACGCTCGTTCTACGTGCTGATCGGGTGAAAGTTTGTCGTCAGCCGACGAAAGCGTTGCGATGACCTTGTGGTCTTTGCCAATGACGAAAGTTACGCGTTCTATGAAGCCATGACCGATCTCGACGCCACGCACATCTTTCATACCCGGCCTCCCGCTGGCCACCTTTAGATTGTAAGAGGCGGCGATTTTCCCATCCGCGTCAGAGGCCACCGGAAACTTTCCGGCGCAATAGTCTGGATCTGTCGAAAAAGCATCGAGCCGGTCGATGCTGTCCGCCGACACTCCAATAACGGTAGCACCAGCGGCGTCGAATTTGTCTTTCTCCTGAGCGAAGGTATGGGCTTCAAGATCGCAGCCCTTCGTATAAGCGGAAGGGTAGAAATAGACGACGACCGGGCCTTTTTGGAGAGCGTCCTCCAATGAGAAGTTGAACTCTTTTCCAGCCAATGAAGCCCGAGCCGAGAAATTAGGTGCCGTGTCGGATGCCTTAAGAGCGGCCCAAACAGGCAATCCTAACAGCGCGGCCAGGGTCAGCCCCAGAATCAGTTTCTTCATGGCAATTGCCTCCTTCAGGCTTGAACTAGCCGAAAGCATACCACAGCCTGATTCCTGGAGACTGTGAACGGTAACGGATAGCGCTTGCAAACGTGCGCTCAGTCGTCAACCCGTGCGGATTCCGGCGAGGCCGAACGCCATGCCGGGAGCCACTTCTATACACTTCCCTCAGGAACGGTTCCTTTTAGGAAAAGTTGTAAAACACCGCGAAGTCCGTCATGTGTGTCGTCGACGCGCACCACGCCCGCCCGCTTTGGCTAGCTCGTCGCGGCGTTGGCCATCACAGAGGTGATTTGGCTGAAGATCGTACTGATGCTGCTGGCGACGCCGGGCATAATGGCACCCGCCGCAACCGCAACAAAACCAACCATCAGAGCGTATTCGATAAGATCCTGCCCCCGTCGGTCCCGCCATAACCGCAGCAGGAAAAACACAGTCTGAGTACCGATCATTTCCACTTCCTCCTTGAAGTACTTTGCCGGTCCCCGTCTGTCATGGGTGACATGATTGTTATATATTGTCGGGGAGTTCGTAAATCCGAACAATCCCGTTGATGGGTGAAGTCGAACTACTGTGAATCCCAGGGATCAGTACCGGCATGAGCCGCGTACCACAGGGAAAACGGCTATAGAACCAAATCCCACTCCGGCGGACCGGGTACACCCCCCACCGTTCCGCCGGGACGCCAACGCACCTCAGTGCCGGGTACCACGTCGTCGCTTGGCGATCAAAACCAAAACCACGCCCACGACTATCAAGATCACGCTAGGCCAAAACGTGAGGAATGCGAGGATTCCAAAACCCACTGGATTATTATCAGTGATCCAGCCTAACTGGTAAAGAACGAGGGCAATCCAAAATGGTCCCGTTCCGAGGATAAACATACCTACACCAACTCGAATTAACCAAGAATCACGAAACTTGGGATAGGGAGCCAACGGTTTAAGTTAATAATCGACGGTAAGGCGAGATACCTGCATCCGTGAAGGTCTACCGCTGGAGCCTTCCATAACGCTGCCCATCGGTCTTCGGGCCTACCCCAAAATTCAAAATCTGACGATACATGAACGATACATGAAGGTAGACGCGAATCCATGAAGCCCCAAGCCGATCCCCAACTCAAAGCGTGGATGAAATTCATCGCGCTGCTAATGGCCGGGCTTTTCGCCTACGCCTTCCTCATTAGCGACCATACGTTCAAGGTGTATCTGATCCACCTAGCGCTGCACAAGCCGCTCCAAGTCATCGGAGGAGCACTTCTAATGGTCTTGGTGCTTGGGGCCATCGGCGGCATTGGATACCGCATATACAAATCAGGGTCACCGAGAGGTAAAGCTGAGAGCGTGTGAGGCGCTGCCCACCCATCTCCTCCGGCGTTCCGAAACACGAAAAATCGACCCTCCGACCCCTCCAACACCAATGTTTACAAGGGTTTAATCCTCGGCTGGACGCCAATCCCGGCTCAAAACTCCTCCGAATCCGATGCTGAAGTTGTGGTATTTATATCTTTTTTATGCCAAACTACTTGTTGTACTCGCTTTCGTGTGTGCCTCGCCACGCGAAAGAATGGATCGCTGTAAGTTTAAGCACAGTAAGGATATATAGGAGATTAGGACATGAGGCGACTTGGTATTCTGGCGTTTGGCGTAGCGCTACCAATCCTGGCCGCAGAAAGTCCGATAACCGGCACCTGGGAGCTGAACGTCGCAAAATCAAAATTTGTTCAGACGCCCACGCCAAAGAGCGCAACGCTTGTCATTGATGAGCAGGCCCACGCTGTGAGCGTTAAGTATGAAGAGACTAAGGCCGATGGTGGCCAGGCGGGCTACGAGTACAAAGCTTCGATGGATGGCAAGGAAAGCCCGGTCATAGGTCCGTCTCTACCGGAGCGGTTGCGAGGGGCAGACACGGTTGTGGTGAGGAAAAATGGTTCGCGCGAATACGGTGGGCTTTTTAAGAAAAGCGGACAGGTGGTGATGACGGACAAGACCTCCGTATCGAGGGACGGGAAGACGCTAATTGTCGTAGTAAATGGAGTGGACGCAAAAGGGCAACCACTCAGCCTGATGACAGTTTGGGATAAGCGATAGCGAGAGCGGTCCAGGATCGCGGCCACTGTTGGCGGTGGAAGTATTTTTTGAATAGCCGGTGGGTCGAGCCGCGAAGATCCATCAGAACCACGCGCACGCTGTGGACCCAAACGTGCTTGCTACCTGATGTGAACCCCGCAGCGAAGGACCGTTGGGACCAGGTGTGGCTGGTGGTCGCCATTGTCCTTACGGTGGTTGTGACGCTGGTGGGGGTTATTCGAGCAACAGGCCGGTAGGCCGGGCGACGTTCCGTCACACGCCAGTTTGACCCACTTGCGACAACAAGTCGCGCCAGAGCGGGAAGCATGGGCGAAGGCTGTCGCAGCGGAACGCGCCATCGAAGAACACTACCTCACCCATCGCTGTCTGGCGATGCAGGGGTACAAGGAAGGACTCCCGTAGTGTTCCGATGAAAGCGACGCGGACGATGGAACGGTGGCGGGGCTACGCCTTCGTGTTCAGGATTGAATAGATTCAGCAGGCTTGAAATCGTCGCGATCACAGAAGTGATTCGCTTCGTGCCGAGCAACGGACACACGCGCTTTCTCCGAAGCGTCCCATGCTTCCCTCACCCTCCGGCGAAGCATATCCGTGTCGGTACCTACTATCTCCAGAGCGATCATTTCCACCAGGTCGTGGACGCACTCCGAATAATGGTGTACGGCATCGCGGTAGTTGATAAGCAGGCGAGAGCGTTCAGGGCAAACCATGTTTCGATAGATTAGGAGACCTGCTCCAGGATATGAAAGGTTACGTAAAGATTCTGGGGCGGCAGTCAGTTTGAAAACTGAAAACATTTTCCGCGCACCCGGATCAGTCATTCGGGACAAGCGCATTCGCCGTCCTTCACTACTGCCCCACTGGTCGTCCCCCTCACCAGCACGCCGATCACATCCACCCCACAACGAAGACAGTATCCTTCGTAGCTCTGCCCGTCCGAGTCGAATTCCTTCACAACGATTTCGCGGCTTGGGCAGTCCGGGCATTTGCCTCGCACGAGACGGGGCGGCTGCTTCACGTTCAACAGAACACGTGAAGCCACCACAATGTTGCTGAAAGCGTCGTAGCCCCAAGTAGCCATAGCCGGAGGGTAACGTCCCGCCTGTGGGTAGCGTTCTCCATTCAGATCCCCGTACGACGGCGGACGCGACAGGCCTTCCCCGGCTGACACGTCCGCCAGCCCGAACGCGGCACACACCACCGCCCGAGGCACTGGCTTATCCCATCGGCGGAGAACCCGGCGAAGCAGAATCGCAAGAGATCGTTCCTGCGAGAGAGGCGGGAGTAAGTCTTCCAGAATGGTGATAAGGCGGATTATCCTGTTGACGTTTTTACAATAGATGTGTCAGAAATAAGAGACGGCGTTACGCCCTCGGAGGAAGGGCTCCCCGATTGAAGCCGGGGACTGTATCTGGTAGCGCCGTCTCTTTGGGTGATTTTATCTAAAATCCTGGCAGTTCGGATCGATAAGACCCATAAGGGCCGCGCATGCTCGTGACAAGCACGTTGCCGAACCCGGACTCCCAGCATCACAGACGTTTTCGGGCGGGAGTCTGTGCGCCGGAATACCGGGGCTTTCCCCAGTAGAAATCTCACCTTTCGTCGTCGATCATCGGAAAAGAGCGCCGAAGTCAAGTTAGTACCCGGAGAGAACGTAGGGAGTTCAGGAAGGGATGTCTAGGTTCGGCGCTCGCTATCCTGGCCTGCCTTTGGCTGCACCTGCGAGGGGAACCGCTATAATCTAATGCGCTGATGACAGAGAAAACCGCATTGACGCCACGCGAGACCGAGATATTAAAGCTGCTTGCTGACGAACTGAGTTCAAGGGAAATTAGCCGGACACTAGGGATAAGCGCCAAGACCGTCGAAATGCATCGGACGAACATGCGAAAGAAGCTCGGCGCAAAGGGTTCGATCGGTCTCGTTCGGTACGCGATCCGTGCAGGAATTATAGAACCGTAATATCTTGCAATGGGGGCTGGACGCTCGACATTCATCCCGACTTCGGCTAACATCAGCACGGCAGTCATGGCCACTCTGGGGCCAAGGCCTTTGAGCTTTCAGCTTTGACCCCGGAGTGCTGCCCCCAAAAATAAGCAAACGACTCGTGGTGAGAATCCGCAGGTTCTCTGTCCGCAATGACTGGCTAGGCGCTATCCAGCGTCGCCCGCTGTTACAGCCACAGCCCTTGAAGCGACATAATGAGTTGCTGTGGACTGTACGGAGCGGAAGTAGTTGGTGGGAAACCGCCTCAAGACAATATTTCGGATTGCCGCTTTCATCTGGGCGACCGCGTTGTTCATCGGTTCACTTCAGCCGAACCGTCCCGCACACATACACTACGGTCCAATTCACCACACCGCGCATGTTTTGGGATTTGGCATTTTAACGTTCCTACTGGCCGCTGGATACGGTAACCGGCATCGCGTCACCTTCGGTTCAGCGGCGGCGGTCTTTGCCTTCGGCTTCACAATAGAGCTACTCCAGCACTGGTTGTACCGAATGCCGATTGAGTGGCGTGACGTTCGCGATGACGGGATCGGCGTGGTCGCGGTTGTGGCTTTGTATCAAATTTTTTGTTCGACAAGCCTGAGGCTGCAGAAAGGGGAATAATCCCATCCCGCCCCGGCAGACACGCGCCTACTACGCTCACGCAAGGGTTGTTGTTCATCCCGTTCCCGTGGCACCTCGCACCAAAGATTTTGAAAGTCAGAACGGGTATTCGCCGCTCCGACGATGGCGGTGGGTTCCAATGAGCGTGTTGTCGTGTCGCGACCCCGGCACTCCGATGTTCGCCATTCCTCCGTAATGCGAAAGATCGAGGAACCCGCTGTACGCCGAATGGAAATGCCAGCCCTTGAAAGCGATCTTCCATTCCGACCCGGTCTTAACCAGCGTAAACAGGTCGGACATCTTCACGGGGGTAGGACCAGCCACCTTTCCAGACCAGCCAGATACCTCCAACCGCACCAAGGCAAGCGTACCCATAATTTCCACGTCCGCAAATCGGGCTTCTGTTTTCGGGGCCGGTCCGTTTTGGTCCACCAGATCGAACACCTGCTGCATCGAGCCTTGTATGAGCGAACCTTGGAAATAGCCGGACCCGGTGGCATCCGGCAGGAACGCACGACTCATTGTTTTTCCGTCGCCGTTTCGAAGACCGGTCACGTAGAAGTCCATGGTCTTCAGGATCGCGTCGTAATCGGAAATATATTCAGCGGAAACCGTCAGTGTTGGTGTTGCCATGGAGGGGATTATGCGTCTGGGCGAAGGTTGTGTCAAGGGTATCAAGGATTCCAAACGGACCGAATCAGTTGTTTCGCGGGATCACCGTCAGCGAGCAGTTCACTAACGCGAGTTTCAGCCCCGGCGGGAACGTGCCGTCCAAGGACCGCATCCATACCGTCGTGGGCGGTTATGACCTGATTGTGACAAATGACAAATCCGGGTACAAAAAATGGGTAATTTTCTATAAAACTGTCACATGGAGAAAAACCTTCAAAACACCATCAGATTTGTCATTTGTCATCCCCAAGGGTTCAGCCCATCCGCAACCCTATCCCGGTCCAAAAGCGGGTTCCAGTGGATCGGACCTGGGCGATATTTTTATTCCGCAGGAGGACCTTCCCAAACTCTCGTTTCGTCATGGGTTTTTCACCGGAATCCTCGGACCACGCTTGATACTTCAAGTACAACGTGCCGAGCGGCGTCTTCTGCTCGGGACCAAGCACGCAACAATCCTCCAGAAACTCCCGGAAGGTGTCCATCTCATCCCGGTAGGCTTGCGTGGCCCCAACAACGATATCCGGCTCCTGCAAACCGTTCCGTTGCCATTCCAAACACCCTCGGATCGCCCACGCCAGAATGCCCGGAAGTTCGGCGCGTAATTTCGTTCCGAGGTGTTTGTCTTTCTCCGCTTCCGGGATACTTACATCGAAGGGGATGAGTTTGATGCGATTCCACGTGGCCGTGTCCGAGGCGCTGGCGTACGGCTGGTGATTGGCGTCGAAGAAGATTTTATGAGTCGGGGCGAATTGGAAAAACTCTCGGTGTAGGAATCGCGCCTGAATCGTGTTCATGCCGGTCAGGTACTTGATTCGACCCTGCGCCAGCCGCTGACCTTGCTCCACTTCACTCGATGTGACGAACCGCAATCCTTTCAGGAGCGCGATGTCATTCGGGATACCCCCTTGAGGTTTGACCATAAGCGTCTCGATAGGTATCTGTCCGGCGTAGTCTCCCAACATCGCCCGGATCACCTCCAGCAAGGTAGTCTTCCCGTTATCGCCGGTACCAAAGAAGAAAAACAGCACCTTCTCCCCCACATCGCCCGTCAGCGCGTACCCGAAACATCGCTGAACGTACTGTAAAAGCTCAGGGCTTCCGCCGAGAATCCTTTGAATGAATCGATCAAAAACCGGGCAACGTGCTCGCAGGTCGAAGTCTACCGGTGCGAGTTTAGTGATTAGATCCTTCCGATGATGCGGGCGAAGTTCACCGGCCCGCAGATCCACCGTCCCGTTCTGACAATTCAGCATCATCGGATCTGCGTCAAGATCATCGGGCTTTACCCGCACCTGCTCATCAGACTGCGCAAGTCCGACCATCGCCTGTAGCCGGGACTGGCTTTCACTCCGTAGGGCATGCTTAACCCACGCTTCTCGGTACGTGGCGTCTCCGATGAAAGCCGCTTCGTTATACAACCTCCGCACCACGTCTTTCGCTCGTTCAATCACCTGTCCAGTATCGTCCGTGGTCCACCGCCGTCCATCCCAAACCAGCCACTTCCCCCAAGCCGCACAATACCGAAGGTCATGCCCCATCCATTGGACAAACCTTCGAGCGTTACCAAGGTCGGTGAGGTGATTCGATGGCTCCGCTTTCGGCTTGGCTTTAACCGTGTAGATCGGGGTCAGTTCCTTACTGCTGGGGACATTGACAATTTCTGGAACCACCGCTTCAGTTGCCTGCATCGACGTACTCCTTCCAAGGCCTTTCGCCGCGTCCAGCGTTCACCAAGCGTTCCAGTTCCTCCGGCTCGACAAGTATCCGCTTCCCAATCCGTACAGCTCGGATCTTCCCCGCCCGGATGTATTGCCGAATTGTCCAATGACTCAATCCCACAGCATCCGCCGCTTGGCGGACGCCAATTAAAAGTTCTTTCATATTTCTCGTTTCTCC
>JASHQT010000290.1 GCA_030039005.1 Bryobacteraceae bacterium | reverse complement strand
AGAATCCACAGGATGCGTGTGAAGTTGCCGCCAAAGGTTCCGAAATGGAGGGGATAGAAATCGCGCGTGAAGCGAATGGGCCAGGAAAGTTCACGGTGGTAAGTCACGCGGATCACCTGGCCCGTGTATTGATCGATATATGCGAGGTTATCGCCCGTTCTTCTCCAATCGGTGGGCAGCATGCGTCGAAGCGAGTAGGGCGCGTCTTTCTGTTGGGGGAAAGTGAATAACGTGGTCTCGCCCGCCGGCAGGGCCTGGACGGCGGTTGCATAAATCGCGTCCAGATTAATCTTGCGGGCTGCCCCGATCCCAGTGCGCGGCGCCAGCAGGACGGACGGCTTCCGCGCCGCCCAGGCGACGATGCTTTCATACGTCTTCGGAAAAGCGAAGTAAGCTCCGGTCACGGCGACTAACATCAGCAGCAGGCTTGCAAAGAATCCAGTGAGCCGGTGCAAGTCGTAATTCTTGCGGCGCCACCGGGCGCGCGACTCAAAGCGGAAGGCGGAACTCCAGTGCTTTACGCCCGGCCACCAGACCACCAGCCCGGTCGACGCCAGAACCACCAGCAGAAGCGCTCCAATCCCGTTTACAGTCTCGCCAGTGGCTCCCGAGAGCAGATGAACATGCAGATCGTAGATCCACTGCGTCCACTTGCCCTGGAAATGATCCTCGCCGGTGAGGTTACCGCGATATTTATCGACGTAGACAACCACTCGTCCCTGCGGCTTGCAGCTGAGGTCGAAGCTCCAGGCTAAATCTGGCTCGGCATGCAGGTAGGCTTGCACGATCTTGCAATCGGGATGTTTCTGTCTGCCGGCGTCGTAAGCAAGCTGCAGCGGCACGGTGTGACGATCCGCGGAGGGAACAACATGGGATACCGGCCCGAGAATGAGGCTTTCGATCTCCGGCTTATAAACGATCAGGGACCCGGTCAAACAGATCACGCTGGCGAGCAATCCGATGCTCAGTCCGAGCACCATGTGGACATAAAATAGGATCCTGCGAAGCGCGAGACGGCGCGGCCGGCGCCAGAAGAGAACGGCCCAATTTTGCGACACAGGTCCCGCCACGGAAGCTCCTGAAACAATTCTAAGTCGAATTGCCGGCGTTGCCCATTCCTGGGCCGAGGCGCCGCGAGCGCGGAATCTCGTGATACAGTGAGCGTTCCCGCGGGTTGCACCCGCGCCGTGTATGCCCACCATCCTCACGCACGCCGTGGCCGGAGCCGCCATCGCGCAGGCGCTCGCGCCCTGCGAGCGGCGCGCCGAAATCAGCCTATTCGCCGCCGGCTGCGCGATACTGCCGGACATCGATGTGGTGGGGTTTCGATTCGGAATTCGCTACGGCGACCTATTGGGGCATCGGGGACTGACGCACTCGCTGCTGTTCGCTGCCTTGGTGGCGGCTACCGTCACGCTGTTCTTGCGCCACCGCGAACTGAAGGGCGATCTGAGGGTGCTAGCTTGTCTTTTTGCCGCCACCGCGTCGCATGGGATCTTGGATGCATTCACCAACGGCGGCCTGGGCGTGGCGTTCTTTTCGCCGTTCGACACGGCGCGCTATTTCTTCGGTGTCCGGCCGATCCTGGTGTCGCCGCTGAGCCTGAGCGCGTTCGCGACACGGCGTGGAGCACTCGTGCTCCTGAGCGAAATGGAGTGGGTCTGGATGCCCTCACTCGCGCTTTTCATTGCCGCGCGACTTTTTCGCTGCCGCGAGGAGCCTGAAATCGGCTACAATGCCTCAAATCCCTCAAGGAGGCCTAGCGCATGAAACACTTCACGCTAGCTTGTACGGTTATGTTCCTTGCGGCGGCTGCGGTAACGGCGGCCGACGCTCCCTATTTCGGCAAATGGAAAGTGGATTCCTCCAAGAGTAAAGTCCAAGGCACGGCTAGCATTGAGAAGCTGCCGTCGGGTGAATACAAGTACGACGGATCGGGCTTCGTCTACAGGTTTAAGCTGGACGGCAACGAAAATCCGATGCCGGACGGCGGCACGACTGCGTGGAAGGCCGTGGACGACAACACGTGGGAGGTCGTCAACCGGGCGAACGGCAAGATCTCGGGAAAATTCACGCTCAAGCTGAACGGCGACACGATCAACGCGACCACGGTCATCCCACAAGAGGACGGAAAGGAAATTACCCAGACCTCGACTCTAAAGCGTCTCTCGGGCGGCCCCGGGTTTCTGGGCAAGTGGCAGACCACACACTTCGACGCTGCCGACATATGGCTTGAGATCGCTCCCGACGGCTCGGACGGTCTAAAGCTTGCGCAGCCGAATTCGCTCTGTGTCGCGAAGTTTGACGGCAAGCCGTATCCCATGACCGGTGCCACGGACGGTTCGAAGCAAACCATGTCGTTCCGAAAGACCGGAGCGGCTTCATTTGAAGCCATGACGTATATCGATGGAAAGCCGTATTTCAAGGACGTCTACAAGGTTTCGGCCGACGGCAAGGTGCTGACCGACATCGGCACTCCCGTGGCTACGAAGAAGTCCGACACGATCGTCCTGACGCGCCAGTAGGCGGCGCAGCATGTAGCGAGCGCGGTGGCGTGGTACAGTTGAGCTTTTAACGCGCTCGCATGTCAGTACAGATCCTATTGCAAGGCAAGCTTTTGGGGGTGGAGGAATTCCTGCCCTCGGGCCGGCCCGCCGAGGCGCTCCTCACCGGGCGGCTGCGCTGGATCAGCCTATTGAGTGAAGTATTGCCGCGCGCATTGATCGCCGAACTGGGACTATCGAAAATGCTGCTCGGCTCGAGCGGCGGCGAGCAGTTTCTGGTGGTGCTTCCGCAAGAAGTGCGGTCACAAGCCGAAGATTTTCTCATCGCGGCCGGCGCCGGAATTCGGGAGCGCAGTGAGAATCGCCTGGAGTTGATCTGGGCCATCACCGAAAACCTCGGCGATTGGACCGTGGTTCGCAAGCGGCTGAACGACGAATTTCAGCGCAAGCAGGGAACGCCGTTGGCCGCGGGCGGTTTCTCCCAGAATGCGCCCGCGCCGGGATCCGATCCGGCCTATTTCGAAAATCTGGGGCGCGAGCTGCGCGACGCCACGCACGTCGGCTGGTCGCCCGATTCGCCCGCGGAGATCTTGACGGCCGGCGGCAAGCACTCCTGGACCATCGGCACGTCGCCGGATTCGATGCCGCTCGCAAGGCACACCGCGCTGACCGACGACGGGCGCGAAGCGGCGACAGCGCCGGTACTGGCATCCCGTGCCGAGGGAATGCCCGTGTGGGGCGTGCTGCGCGGCGACGTGGACAGTTTCGGCGTCCGCATGCGCCGCCTGCAAAGCATCGAAGATTACGTGCAGCTTTCCGTGCTGTATAAGCAGTTTTTCGCCGGCGAGGTGGAGGTGCTGTGCTCGCTGCCCGAGTTCTGGAGGAAGGTGAACCTGCTCCACACCGGCGGCGACGATTTCGCGGTGTGCGGCGCCTGGGACGCCCTCATCGGCTTTGCGCGCGAATTCGAGCGTTTGTTCCAGCGCTTTACCGAAGAACACCTCAAGGAATTTCCGGGGCCCGAAGGCAAGACCATTACCATGGCGCTGGCGCTCGCGCCGGAGCTCGAAACGCCGCTGGGATCGGTGTATGGGCGGGCGCGGGATAGGCTGGAAATCGCTAAATCGGCCGATAAGGATTGCTTCTATCTCTTGGGCCGGACGCTCGAATGGAAGCAATTGGCCGATGCGGCCGAGCTCAAGGACGAACTCACTGCGATGGTGCGCGAGTTCGGGGTCGCGCCGCAATATATCCGCGATTTGTGCGGGATTTATCGCGAAACGCGCCGTGCGCCGGGCGCTAAGCGCGTGGAACGGCCCTGGCGATTCCACCGCCGGCTGTTGCGGATTCTGGGAAGTTCGCGGGCGCGGGATTTTCAAAAGGCGCGCGCCAGTTTGATTGCCGACCTGGTCGGCAAGAACCCCGCGAATATCAAGTTGCGGCCCTCGGGCCGCGTGGCGTTAGAATGGGCAAGGCTCTCTACCGAGGGCGCTTCGAGTGAGTAGCTCCTGGTACCGGCACGCACGAGTGCGTGCCCCACAAAACAAGGAGTTTGGATGGCTGATACAGAACAGACAGAGCAAGAGGTACGCGTAGCCGAGACACCGCCCGAGACTCCCTCTCCGAGCGAGCGGGCCGAAGCGCAGCCGGCAGCGGTGGAGCGTCCCGAACGCAAACCGCAAGGCGATCGTCCCCAGGGTGAGCGTCCGCAAGGGGAACGCAAGCCCCAGGGCCAGCAAGGCCAGGGACAAGGCCAGCGCCGCGAGGGCGGAGGCAATCGTGAAGGGCGTGAGGGCCGCGAAGACCGCGGCGGTCGCGAAGGCGGCGGCCGAGAAGGTGGCCGTGACCGCGGGCGGGAGCGAGACGAACGCCGCGGCGGGGAACGCGGGCGCTTCGAAGGACCGCCCGAGATCGATATCGAGAAGCTGATTTCCGATCCGCTGTATCTGGACAACCAGGCCCACGGCGTCGTGAGCCGCATGCGCGACATGGATTCGGGCACTAAGAGCCAATTGCGCCGGCTGTACAATGCGGTTCGCCGCGCGGTCCGCGCGCCGGAGAACGAACGCCAGCAGCAGTTCGTGATGTTGCGGGCGCGCCTGGCCTACACCATCGCGCGCCACTCGTTGCGCAGTCTCGATTCGCTCGAGAAACTGCTGCTGCAAGTGACGCGCAAGAACGATGCCCGCGGCTACGAACGTTTTCGCGATTTGTTTGAAGCGATCGTAGCTTATAACGAATAAACCGTGGCCTACGACGAATAGCACGACCAGGAAACCGAGCCGACATGAGTTCGCACACCGCGCAAACCGAATTGAAGCTGATTGGAAAATTGATTGTGGAAGGTGATATCGCCTGTCAAACGGGGCTGCATATCGGGGCAGGGAAAGGGTCGCTCGAGATCGGCGGCGCCGATAATCCCGTGGTCAAAGACGCCTTCGGACTGCCCTACATCCCGGGGAGTTCACTGCGCGGGAAGCTGCGCTCGCTGCTGGAGCAATCGTCCGGCCTCGCCGTGCCGAGCGAGTTGGTGTATCTTTCCAAGCGCAAGGGCCAGGAAGTGCGGATTCATCAGAGCGAGCGGCCGGACGATGAAGTCTGCCTGCTGTTTGGCCGCAACCCGGGGCGGATGGAGCGGGTCGCGGGCGGCGAGGCGCAGGAATCGAGCGCGGCCACGCCGGCGCGCCTTACCGTGTACGACGCTCCGCTGATCACCGACAGCATCACGCCGCAGATGCGCGAGAACATGGACGATGAGCTGACCGAGGTGAAGAGCGAGAACGCCATCGACCGCATCACTTCGCAGGCCAATCCACGGACCTTGGAACGCGTTCCGGCGGGCGCGCGCTTCCACTTCCGCATCGTGATGGATGTGCTGTGTCCGCAGGATCGCGAATTGCTCCCGCGTCTGGTAGAGGGCCTCCGATTGCTGGAAGACGACAGCCTGGGCGGGGGCGGATCGCGCGGCAACGGGCGCATCGCGCTTTCGGGTTTGAAGCTCACCTGGCGCGGGCGCGGCTTCTATGCCTCGGGCGCAGCGGAGCAGGAACTTGCCGCGGGCGCGGATCTGGCGGCCGTGCAGTCGCTTGTGACGGCGTCCGATTTCGCTGAAAAGCTCGCCGAGTAGGATGTCACCCGAGAGCTCCAGTCTGACCTACGCCGTTCGATTTCGTCCCGTGGGCCCGTGGCGATTCGGCCCGGATTCGGGCGCGCGCGACCGCGTGGATTTGATTTATCACAGCGACGCGCTGTTCTCGGCGGTATCGTCGGCGATGTGGCAGCTCGGATTGGGCGAAGATTGGCTAGTGGCCACGGCGGCGGCTTCGGCAGGCGCGCCTGCCGTGCGGTTCAGCTCGTTTTTTCCATTCATCGGCGAAACATTGCTGGTGGTGCCGCCGCGCAGCTTATGGCCCCCGCCGGAATCGGCCAAAGTGCGCTACAAGGGCGCGCATTTCGTTCCGCTGCCGGTGATCGAATCGCTGCTGGCCGAGAAGCCCCTCGATGAAGATCGCTGGGCAGTGGACGGCGAAAGCGAATGCCTGGTGATTTCGAATCAAGGCCGCGGTCCGTTCAAGGTCGCCCTGCGGTCGAGCGCGGGAGTGGATCGCGTCAATCATGCCGCGGTGGAGGTGCATTCAACGGCGTGTCTCGAGTTCACGCGCGCTGGCGGCCTGTGGACCATCGTGCAGTTCGCCGACGGGGATGCTGTCGCGCGCTGGCAAGCGCCGGTCCGCAGCGCGCTACTGTTGCTGGCCGATTCCGGATTTGGCGGCGAACGCTCGCGTGGGTGGGGACGGTCGGAAGCGCCCGAGTGGGAGCCGTTCAGTTTTCCGCAATCAGCCGAGACCGAACAGGCGCACTGGTTGTTATCCCTGTACACGCCCGCCGAAAGCGACGCCGTGGATTGGAAGCGCGGCAACTACTCGACCGTCGTGCGGCGCGGGCGGATTGAAAGCAGTGCGCGCTGGGGCGACGAGAAGCAGCCGAGCACGATGATCGCCGAAGGCTCCGTGCTGCTCGCGTCCGGCCAACTGCGCGGCGCGGCAACGAACGTTGCGCCGGAGGGTTTTCCGCATCCGGTGTATCGCGCCGGTTTCGCGGTCACCGTTCCGATTCCGTGGCGGGCGGCGGCATGAAATACCGGCTCACCTGCCTGACCCCCACGTTGGTCGGCGATGGCCAGCGGCTTTCGCCGATCGACTATATGGTGTGGAAAGACCACGTCAACGTTCTCGACCAGTGGCGCATCTTCCGGCTCCTGGCGAAAGGGCCGCGCCTGGAAGGCTACCTTTCGCAGTTGAAAAAAGCCGAGAAGCTGGACTTTGCGTCCTGGGGCGGTTTCGCGCAGAATTACGCGGGCCGCCGCATCCCGTTCGAGCATCCGAGCTCTACGCAGTATTGGGAGCGGACACACGCCGAGCATCTTTTCATTCCGACCTTCAGCACCGGCCCCAGCGGACCATATGTCCCGGGCACCGCGATCAAAGGCGCATTCCGGACGGGCGTGGTGCATGGGCGGCTGAACGAGCGATTGCTGGCGGATCTGGCGTCCCGCGTGGGCGCGGAAGGCAGAATGCCGCGGCGTCCGGCGATTTCGGTGGAAGAAGCCGCGCTCGGTTCATCGGGCGCCGATCCGTTGCGCGTGATCTCGGCCTACGATTCGAAAACCGTTCCGCCGAGCACATTCAAGGTTTATTTGCTGCGCACGGCAACGCTCGAAGCGCGCGGCGCGGGACGCTACGAGCTGGCCTGGAAACAGGTGCCGCGCGGAAGCGTGAAGCGCGCCGAGGAGTCGACGCCGGTGTTCGCGGAAATGGCCAATCCGGGCACGGTGTTCGAAGGCGAGTGGCGGCAGAACGCGTTTTTGTCAGAGCCCGAAATCGGCAAGGCGCTCAAGCGCCGTGCGCCGGTGAACCTGGGCACGATGTTCGAGCTGGTAAACGGCTACACCGAACAGCTTCTGAAAATCCAGAAACAATATTCCGAATGGACGGGCTTGGCGCTGCTGAAATCCACCGTGGACGAGCTCAGTGCGAGCGTGAGCGCGGTTCGCGATGCACAGCGCGGCTGTGTGTTGCCGCTCGGCTGGGGCGCGGGGTTTTTGTCGAAGGTCGCCATGCTCGACACGCAGGACGAAACCTATCGCGGCATCCTGAAACAGGTGGGCCTCTACGCGCGCGCGATTCAATCGGGACTACCGTTCCCCAAGACGCGGCGCATCGTTTTTCTGGGCAATCAGCCGGCGAGTCTGCCGGGGTTCGTGCATTTAGAAGTGGCGGGGTAAGTCGGGTCGCGGCTGTTAATGAGCGCGGGCACGCGTGTAAAGCGCCTCGCGGGTCCAGCCGCGATCCGGAGAGGTCACTTCGTCTTTTACCAAGGTG
>JASHQT010000289.1 GCA_030039005.1 Bryobacteraceae bacterium | reverse complement strand
CCGCTCTCTTGCGCGTCTTTGGCCGATTTGGTCGCGATCTTATCGGTCTGCTGCGCATTGTCGGCGTTCTGCTTGATGTTCGAGCCCATCTCCTCCATCGAGCTCGACGCCTCCTCGGCCGACGCCGCCTGCGCGCTCGCTCCGTTGGATACCTGCACCGAGGCGGTGCTGATGGCCTGGCTCGCCGACGCCACTTCGCCCGCAATCGTGCGAATATCCACCACTGTCCGCGTCAGGCTCCCCACCATCTGCCCCAAGGCCTGCATCAGCTTGTCCTGCGCGCTACGCTCACGCACCTGGACCGTCAGATTGCCCTCTGCGATCTCCGCGGCCGCGCGCGTCACCTCCTCCATCGCCCGGATCAGCGTATTCAGGTTGTTCTTGATGGTGTTGAACTCGCCGTGATAGGTGTCGGTGATCTCGGGCGGCAGATCCCCTTTGCTGATCCGCTCCACATAATTCGCCGCCACATTCAAAGGTTCTATCACCGCGTCCAGAACGCCGTTAACGCCGCGCACGATCTCCGCGTAGGCCCCTTGGAACTGGCTCTCATTGCCGCGCTCAGTCAGTTCTCCATCTCTTGAGGCCTGGGTCAGCCGCGCCAGTTCCTTCTGCAAGCCCTGCAGGACCACGGCCACGTTGTTCACCGCCTGCTTCATCTTTTCGTGATCGCCCTTGTAGGTTTGGGCGATCAGCTCGTCGATCTTGCCGGAGGAAATCTGCGCCAGAATGCGGTTGCCTTCCCCGATGGGTAGCAGAATCGCATCCAGCATCGCATTGACGCCGCGTACGATGTCGGCATAGGCGCCCTGGAAACTCTCCGCCTTGCCGCGCTCGGAAAGCTGCCCGTCCTTGGACGCATCGATCAGCCGCGCTAGCTCTTTCTGCAGGCTCTGCAGCACCAGGCCGACATTGTTGACGGCCTGCTTCATCTTTTCGTGATCGCCCTGGTAGGTTTGAGCGATTAGTTCGTCGATCTTGCCGGAGGAAATCTGCGCCAGAATCCGGTTGCCTTCCCCGATCGGCAGCAGAATCGCATCCAGCATCGCATTCACGCCACGCACAATGTCGGCGTAGGCGCCCTGGAAATGCTCGGGCTTGCCGCGCTCGGAAAGCTGGCCCTGCCGGGAAGCATCGGTCAGACGGAACAGTTCCTTCTGCAAGCTCTGCACCACACTGCCGACGTTGTTGACAGCCTGCTTCATCTTTTCGTGATCGCCTTTGTAGGTATGCGCGATCAGCTCGTCGATCTTGCCGGAGGAAATCTGCGCCAGAATCCGGTTGCCCTCCCCGATCGGCAGCAGAATCGCGTCCAACATCGCATTCACGCCGCGCACGATGTCGGCGTAGGCGCCTTGAAAACTCTCCGGCTTGCCGCGCTCGGAGAGCTGCCCCTCTTTGGAGGCTTCCGTCAGGCGCACCAGCTCTTTCTGCAGGCTTTGCAGCACCAGGGCGACGTTGTTGACGGCCTGCTTCATCTTTTCGTGATCGCCTTTATAGGTATGCGCGATCAGCTCATCGATTTTGCCCGCGGAAATCTGCGCCAGAATCCGGTTGCCTTCCCCGATCGGCAATAGAATCGCGTCCAACATCGCATTGACGCCGCGCACGATATCGGCATAAGCGCCCTGGAAATTCTCCGGATGGGCCCGCTCGGAGAGCTGCCCTTCCTTGGCGGCCTCGGTGAGATGCGCAAACCCGCTCTGAAACTTCTGCATCACCAGCGCGACGTTGTTGACGGCCTGCTTCATCTTTTCGTGATCGCCTTTATAGCTATGCGCAATCAGCTCATCGATTTTGCCCGCGGAAATCTGCGCCAGTATCCGGTTGCCCTCTCCAATCGGCAGCAGGATCGCATCCAGCATTTCATTCACGCCGCGTAGCATGTCCCGATGGATCCCCTCGAACTGATCCAGCCGCGCTCGTTCGTCTAAACGCCCCTCCCGCGAGGCCTCCACCAGCCGCGCGATCTCTTGGAACACCAGCTCGGTCCCTCGATCCGCGCCGTGTCCCGCGCCTTTCGCCCCGCCGCGCTCATCGTGGCCGGCGCGATCCAAAACGGCCGAACCGCCGTTTCCAGATTCGTATGCTCTGTTCTTTCCATTCGCTTTGCGTATCATCTCCATGATCCTTTCGCCTCGCTCGCACCGATCCTTTCGTCTCGGTCGCGTCGATGATCCTTTCGTCTCGGTCGCGCTGCCTCGGCCTCCCGGACGCACGTGCCCCAGCCGCCCTGAATTCCGCACTCAGTACCGCTCGAACTCCTTATCGGTTTCGTCTTCGGTCTCCCTCATCCTCAAAGTCACGCCGCCTTTGGCGGGCTTCTTCGCCAGCGCATCGCTGCCTTGCGCGATCGCGTCCCGCAGTTTCCCCAGCCCCTGCTTGGCCGAACTGCGGAGAGCCGGCACCGATCCCCCCTCCGCCGTGCGGAAGAAGCCGAGCGCGCTCACCAGTTGATCCGCTTGCCCCGTCAACTGCTCGGTGGTGGAGGCCATCTGCTCGGCGGCGGAAGCGTTCTGCTCGATCACCTTCTCCAACTGCTCGAGCGCCTTGTTGATCTGCTCGGCTCCGGCATCCTGCTCCTTCGACGCCGCCGTGATCTCCTGCACCAGCTCCGCCGTCTTCTGAATGTCCGGCACCAGTTTTTCCAGCATCTCTCCCGCCTTCTCCGACACCCGTACGGTGGTCAACGAAAGCTGGTTGATCTCCCCAGCCGCCTTCTGGCTGCGCTCGGCCAGCTTCCTCACTTCCGCCGCCACCACCGCGAACCCCTTGCCATGCTCGCCCGCGCGGGCTGCCTCAATCGCGGCATTGAGCGCCAGCAAATT
>JASHQT010000288.1 GCA_030039005.1 Bryobacteraceae bacterium | reverse complement strand
GCTTTGATCAACGCACGGACCAGTTCGAGATCGCCGTTGGCCGCGGCGTACATGATGGCTGTCGCGCCATCGGCGCCTTTGGCGTTGACGTCCGTGCCCTTGACGTTTAGCAGGCGCAGAGCCGCGGAGCTATCGCCAGAGGCCACGGTGTCGAGCAGGGAGGGAGCGCCCGCGGCCGCGAGCGACGCGCCTGCCGCGAGGACCGCAATTGTAGCCACGAACGCGCGCACGCCTAGACCTCCGAGAGACCGTTGACCGAGTCCCCGATCGACTTCACTGGGATCTCGTTGCGCTCGAGCAGCGTGAAGAGCAGATCGCCGTGGCGCGAATCCTGTGGATACTTCAGGTGTTGGCCGCCCTTGATCTTGCCATTGGCGTGCCCGAGGATCGCGTTCGGGAGCGGATCGTTGTTGTGTTTATCGCTATTGCTCATGTCGCTGCCGAACAGAATCGTGGAATGATCGAGCACCGTGCCGTCGCCCTCTTTCGCCGCCTCGATCTTCTTGACGAACTGCGCGAACACCTGCGTGTGGTAGGCCTGGATCTTCACCAGCTTGTCCATCTTTTCGGGATTGTTGCCGTGATGGGACAGCGGATGGAAGCCCTCGGAAATTCCCAGGTTGGTGTAGGTGCGCATGCTGGCTTCGTGATCCATCGACATGGTGATCACGCGCGTGACGTCGGCCTGAAACGCGAGCGCCATCAGGTCGAACATCAGCTTGAAGTACTCGGTGATGTCATTGGGCGTACCGATGGGCGCTTCCGGAATGCTCAAATCGGTGGTGCTGGCCTTTTCGGCCATCTGCACGCGGCGCTCGATTTCGCGGACCGAGTCGAGATAATCGCCGACCACATTGCGGTCGCCGGCGCCGAGGCTGGCCTGGAGACGCCGCGCTTCGCCCTGCACGCGATCGAGAATACTGCCGGTTTCGGCGAGAATTTGCGCGCGTTCTTCGGCGGTGTCGCCCTGCCCGAAGAGTTTTTGGAACACCGCGCGCGGGTTGCCCTCTTGCGGCAGCGGCTGGGTGGGGGAACGCCAGGCGATACGCGCGCTGGTGGTGGTGGTGAGTTCCAGAGAAGGCAGGCGCGTGTCTTGGCCGACGTAACGCACGGCGATCTGGTCCGCGCTCACGCCGTAGTCCGGCCCGTTCTTGCCGAAGTCCCAGGGCTTCACGGCTGTGAGCCAGCCCTGCTCGATGTAGGCGTGCGGCTCGGGCGTTTCGGCGGGCTTGTTGCGCAAGCCCGACACGATGGTGAGGTGCTTGCGGAACGGCTCCAACGGTTTCAGGATCGGAGACATGGTGTAATCGGCGCCGGTTTCTTTCGGCGACCAGCGATCCATGATCGCGCCGTGCGGGAAGCCCACGAACGCGAAGCGCTTGGGCGGGCCGCCGGCCGGAGTTTTCGCCCAGGCCGTGGAGGCGGGAATCATGGCTTCGAGCAACGGCAGCGCAATGCTGGCTCCGGCTCCCTTCAAAACCGCGCGGCGTGGAATATGTTTTTTGAATAAGAACATGTCGCGTCTCCTTATCTATCTTCTTGGGCTTCTCATCTTCGCGCACTCTGGACCGGCTCGGGCTTGGGCTGCGGCGCCCGGTGCATCTTGAATTGGTCGCTGGCCACGATATCCTCAACGATGCCCGAAAATCGGTAATTCTGCGCCGAGGTGTCGCGCACGATCTTGCGCACCGCGGGCATGTCGTAATATTCGCGCGTACGGCCCATCGAGTAGGTCAAAAGCGCTTCGGTGAAAGTCTGGACAAACTGCTCGGGACGGCGCAGCAGCGCGTTGCGCAGATCGTCGGGACCGTTGATCTCGGTGCCGTCGGGCAGTTCGCCGGCCGAATCGATGGGCGTGTTGGCGAAGCGGTCCTTATCGCGCCACATTCCCGTGGCATCGAAGTTTTCGAGCGCGAAACCGAGCGGATCCATGATCGCGTGGCAGGACGCGCAGGTGGGGCTGGCGCGATGTTTGGCCATCAGCTCGCGGACCGTGAGCGCTTTGGTGGTGCCGATATCCTTATCGTTCAGTGTCCCGGCGTTGGGTGGCGGGTTGGCGGGCGGGACGCCCTCAATATAAGTCAGCACGAATTTGCCGCGTAGCACGGGCGAAGTGCGGTTGGGATAAGCAGACGCCATCAAAACGGCGCCCTTGCCGAGCAAGCCCCAGCGCGCGGAATCCTTCAGCTCCACGCGGCGGAATTCGTCGCCCTTCACGTTGTCGATGCCATATTGCAGCGCCAGGCGCTCATTCACGTACGTGTACTTGTCGCGCAGCAGGTCCACCACGCTGCGGTCCTCGCGGAAAATGCTGCCGGCGAATAGCGCGAGTTCGGTGCGGAAGTCCTCGCGCGGATCCATGCGGCCGGAGGCGTAGGGAAAGATCGAGGCATCGGGAACCACTTCATCCAGCTTGGTCATCTCCAGCCACTGGAAGACGAAATTGCTCGCGAGCGTGCCCGATCTGGGGTCAGCCAACATGCGGCGGACCTGGGCGCGCAGGGTGGGCGGATCACTCAGTTTGTTCCTGGCGGCGAGATTCAGCAGTTCGTCATCGGGGATGGAATTCCACAGGAAGAAGGAAAGCTTGGAGGCGAGCTCCAGATCGGTGATCTGGTATGTGTCGCCCGGCTTCAGGCCGGCGGGAACGTGCTCACCGCGATAGAGGAAGAACGGACTGGCAAGCATTCCGGTGATGCCTTCACGCACACCGTCTTCGAAGCCGCCACGCTTCGCACCTTCCGCGTAATACTGCATCAGCTCGGCGATGTCGTCATCGTTCACCGGCCGGCGATACGCGCGGCGCGCGAGCGTTGAAAAAATCTGCTTTGCGCAGGTTTCGGGTGTTTTGTTTTTATCCTGGCCTGGATAGCAGGTGAAGATGAGATCCCGGCTGGGCGTGGAGCTGAGGCCGGTGCTGTTGAACGGCCCGAGAAGCTGGAACGAACTCACGCGATAGGACCGGTCCTGCCCGCCGCCCGGCGCGAAGATCTGCAACTGATCGTCGGATTGGGCAAAACTTTGCCGGCGAAACGTGACGCCGATTTCGTGCGGGCCGGCGGTCGATGTGAACTTGATGTTCTTCAGGCGCGCATTCACGCGATCCATCGCGCCCGACTGCACCTGATCGTACAGCTTCATGTCTTCTTCGCCGCCGATCACGGTCTGATAGACGATCTTGTCGTCTAGCGTCACCACCAGGGGATTCTCGTACTCCATGCCGTTGCCCCAGATGTGCGTGGCCATGTCGGCGATGTTGATGTGATATTCGCCGTCGGCGGGAAGGTCCACTTTCGCGAGAATGCCGCCGCGGGTGCCGAGGGGCAATCCGGGGACATGGGTGAGCTGATTGCCGGAGTCCGCTTTGAAGCTCCAGCCTTGCGGGCGGGAGTCGCGCTTGCCGAGCGCCAGCAGCGCGACATCGTGCGCGGCCAGCACGTATTGTTCAATGAAGGACGGCGAAACCTGCAACGCCGAAGCGATGTTGTCGTAGCCTTGCGCGGTGTCGTCGGGAGGCAGCAGAGTGGTAGCGTCTACATCGACCTGGAGCAGGTCATGCACCGCGTTTTGATATTCCTTGCGATTCAGCCGGTGCAGCACTACTTGATCGGAGATGTGCTCCGGCTCGGGAAGCTTGTCGAGTGAATCTTCAAGATAGCCGACCAGCGAGTCGACTGCTTTGCCATCGGGCTGCTTGGCGCCCGGCGGCGGCATGACGCGCCCGCGCAGTTTGCGCACCGCTTTCTCGAACAACTCGGGGTTCTTCGCGATGCTTTCCGCCGTGACGCCTTGGAAGCTCGCACCGCCGATCTTCGCTATGTTGTTATGGCAGCCGACGCAATATTGCTTGAACGTGGCGAGCGTCGCCTCGCCCGAATCCTGCGACACGCTTGCAGGAGCGGCGGACAGGAGGCCGGCGAGGCACATCAGCGGGATCGCGATTTTAGTTGGCATCGTCATGCGTGATCGTTATGCGTCAGGTGATAAATAAGCCCACAGGCTCTCAAAAGAACGTTGAATGAACAGATCCGAGTTGCCCATTTTGCCTTCGTATTCTTTAGCCGGCTTGGCCGCGACGGCTTCCATCGGGCTGTGCCCTTTGTTCAGCATCCGAACTAACTGGTCATAGAGATTGCCGTACATGTCGAGCTGCGTGGCGAGGTCGGCGGAAGTGAGCAGCGGCCCTTGCGCGGGGACAATCTTGGTGTCCTTGTTCGCGACGCTCTGGATGCGTTGCAATCCGCCGACAATTCCGCCGATCCAGCCGCCGGTCCAATAGTCCATGAACGGCCAGCCTTGCCCATATGCGGCGTCGCCCACGGCCAGCACGTTCTGCCCGGGGAAATAAACGTAGAGATCGCCGTCGGTGTGCGCGGCGTCGGCGATGTAGCCGTAGCGGATGCCGGAGTCGAGCGCGCCCTGGTCGTAGAACGTTTTGTTGGGCTGCGCGACCTTGGGGAATTTCGCGAACTTGCGGCCGTCCCAGGGATAAGTGATGTTCTGGGTCAGCCAGAGGCGCGTATTTTCCTGCGCGATGATCGTCGCGCCGGCGGTACCGAGCGACAGATTCAAACCCGTTTGTTCCGGATGCCAGTGGGTATTGAGGAGCGTGCGAACCGTGCCGCCACCCTTGGGCAGCGCGGCCACGGCCAGCGTGAGTGCGGCAGCATTTTCGGCGAGTCCGCCATCCACCAACACCACTCCGTCTGACCCGGTGCGCGCCACAACGTTGCAACCGGCGCCGGTTACTAGAAAAAGGTTGTCGCCGAGCGGTGTGCTGGAGATTTTGGCCGGAAATTGCGCGCGGGCTAGCGAGGCCGCTCCCACCCCTGCTCCGGCAGTCGCCAGGGTAGTCTTCAGAAATGTCCTACGCGTGGAGGACCCCATAGATACGCATATAAAGTATACTCCCGCAAGCTATTGGTTACACGGGGTCTAATGTTCTTTTTCGGGCGCTGCCGGCTCGGCTTGGTTACGGGGAGGCGGCGGTGGCGCGGGTTTGGGCAGCTCAGCCGTGCCGTCGAGGGCGAACGCGAACATAATAGGCGGGTTATCGACCTTTTCGTCGTTCGGACCCACAACCGTCGCGGCGCGGCCCAGACCGCCCTGGAACGCCACGTATTGTTTGCCGTCCACTTCAAAGGTGATGGGAGGCGCCATGCCCGTGCGGCCGGTCTTGATCTCGTAGAGGATTTCGCCCTTGTCGGCAGTGACCGCGCGGAAGCGCCCATCGTTGATCACCTGGAACACCAGATTGCCCGCTGTCGCGACGGTTCCGCCGCCGATGCCGCCACCACCGTCAATCCGCCACATTAGTTTTTGATTCACCGGGTCCCAAGCTTGGAGCGCGCCGCGCATCCCTTCTGCCGTGGGCGGCCCGATGGCCGGACTGTCGATCACCTTCGGATCGACGGTGCCGCGGCTGTAGCCGCTGGTGTTGGGTTTCAACTCGCTCGCCGTCGCGTACGTGTACGGCTGAAGGAAAACGGGAATGTAGACCCAGCCGGTGAGCGGGCTGAAGGACATGGGCGACCAGTTGTGCGCCCCGCCGCCGGTGGGGAACAGCGAGATGGGGTCCTTATCGTAATAAGCCGCCGGATTCACGATCGGCCGGCCCTTGGCGTCCAGGCCCAGCGCCCAGGTGGTCTTCACGAAAGGAGCGCCGGAGAGGAATTCGCCGGTGATACGATCGAGCACCCAGAAGAAGCCGTTCTTCGATGCCTGCGTGATCACCTTGCGCTGTTTCCCGTCGATATTCAGGTCGAGGAGCATGAGTTGCTGGACGCTGTCGTAATCCCAGTTGTCGTTGGGCGTGGTCTGGAAATACCACTTGAGCTGGCCGGTGGTGAGGTCGACGGCCAGTATCGAGCAGGTATACAAGTTGTCGAGGTTCTGCGCGCCGCGGAAT
>JASHQT010000287.1 GCA_030039005.1 Bryobacteraceae bacterium | reverse complement strand
GCTCAAAAATTACTCTTAGAGATTGCGAAATAATTCCACATGTCCACGCCAACCATAGCAATCAACGATTCGGCTGAATTGAAGGAACGGGTCGACCGTTTCCAGGAGGTCCAGCGCGGCATCCTGCGCGAAGTCCGCAAGGTGATTGTCGGACAGGACGAGGTGATCGAACAGGTCATGATCTCGCTGTTTGTCGGGGGTCACTGTTTGATCACCGGCTTGCCGGGAACGGCCAAGACGCTGCTGGTGCGAACGCTCGCCCAGACGCTCGGCCTGGTGTTCAAGCGCATCCAGTTCACCCCGGATCTGATGCCCTCCGACATCACCGGCACCGACATCATCGAAGAGGACCCCACCACCGGCCATCGCACCTGGACCTTCGTGGCTGGGCCGATTTTTTCCAATGTCCTGCTGGCGGACGAAATCAACCGCACGCCGCCCAAGACGCAGTCGGCGCTGCTCGAAGCCATGCAGGAGCTCTCGTGCACGGTGCGCGGCCACATGTACAAAATCGAGGCGCCGTTCTTCGTGCTGGCCACGCAGAACCCCATCGAATTGGAAGGCACCTACCCGCTGCCCGAGGCGCAGCTCGATCGCTTCCTGTTTAACACCGTGCTCGATTATTTGTCGGCCGACGATGAAGTGAAAGTGGTGGATCTCACTACGACCACGTCGCGCGCCGAAGCCGACACGGTGACCAACGCCACCGAGATCCTAGAATTTCAGAAACTGGTGCGCATGGTACCGATCGCTGACACTGTGGCGCGATACGCGGTGGAGCTGGTGCGCGCCACGCGCCCGAACGATGCGAGCGCCCCGGATTTCGTCAAGCAATACGTGAACTTCGGCGCCAGCGTTCGCGCGGCGCAGTTCGTCGTGCTATCCGCCAAGGCTCGCGCGTTGCTGCGCGGGCGCTATCACGTCGCTTATGAAGACATCCGCGCGCTGGCCGCGCCGATCCTGCGGCATCGCATTCTGCTCAATTTCCACGCTGAATCCGAGCGCCTGGATTCCGACGCCATCCTGAAGCGCCTTCTGGAGTGGAAACCGGAACCCAAATAAAAATGTGTGGGTCACACACTCGTGTGTGACTTCTTCACATTCATGCCTTGAAGAAAGCTCAGTACTTTGCAGCCCCGAACTCCAACCCGTTTCATCGACCCGGCGTTACTCGCCGGCATCTCGCACCTGGACCTGGTCGCGAAAACGGTAGTGGACGGTTTTGTCGCCGGCCTGCACAAATCGCCCGATTTCGGATTCAGCCAGGAATTCGCCGAATACCGCGCTTACACCCCCGGTGACGACCTGCGTCACGTGGATTGGAACGTCTTCGCCCGCACCGAGCGCGCGTACCTGAAGCGCTACCGCGGCGAGACCAATTCCCAGCTCACGCTGATGATCGACACCAGCGCGTCCATGGGTTACAGCTCGCACCGCATCACCAAGTTGGATTACGGCCGGTACCTGGCCGTCTCGCTGGCCTATCTGGCCAATCAACAACGCGACGCCGCCGGCGTCATAATTTTTGACGACGAAGTGCGCAATTACGTCCAGCCATCCACGCGCCAGGGCCAGTTCTTGCGGGTGGCGCACGCCATTGAACACGCCCAGCTTGGCACGCATACGCATTTCGCCAAGCCGTTTATTCATTTTCAGCAGTTTTTGCGGCGCCGGGGCATCGTCGTGGTGATCTCCGACTTTTACGAGCAGCCGGAAACCGTGATCAAGACCGTGGAGCCGCTGCGCTTCCGCGGCAACGATCTGATCCTGTTTCACGTCCTTGATCCACAGGAGATCCGGCCCAAGCTCAAAGAGCCGTCGCTGCTGGTGGACATGGAAACCGAGGACGCCATCGAAGTTTCTCCCGAGTACGCCCGGGAAGAATACGGCCCCAAAATCGACGCCCATATTTCCGGGCTCAAAACCAAGGCCAGCGCCGCGGGAATCGATTATCATCTTCTTCCCACGGACCGGCCGCTCGATGACGCGCTGCGCGAATATTTTTTGATTCGAAAGGGGCGCATGTAAGTGGGTTTTCTTGCTCCCTGGTTTCTGGCCGGCGCTGTCGCTATCGGGCTGCCGTTCTATATCCATCTGCTGCGCCAGTACCGCTCGACGCCGCATCCGTTCAGCTCGCTGATGTTTTTCGAGAAGCGCACGCAAAGCTCCATCAAGCACCGGCGGCTGCGTTATCTGCTGCTGCTCGCGCTACGCGTGGCTTTGCTGTTGCTGATCGCGTTGGCCTTCGCCAATCCGTTCATTGAGCGCACCGGCGCCGCGGCCGAGGGCCGCAAGATGCTGATCATCGCGGTGGACAATTCCTTCAGCATGCGCTACGGCGATCATCTGGCGCGCGCCAAGCAAGCGGCGCTCGACGCGGTTTCGCGGTTGAATCCGGGCGAGCGCGGCCAGGTGCTGGCGGTCGGATCGCGCGTGCATTTTCTGACCCAGCCGGTGGACGACCCCACTCAGCTCAAGGCCGCCATCCAAGCCATCCAGCCATCGGACGAGCAAAGCTCCTATGGTGAGCTGGCGCGTACGCTGCGCACGATCTCGCAAACCTCGAAAACCCCGCTCGAAGTCCATTTCGCGAGCGATTTCCAGAAGTCCTCCATGCCGCCGGCCTTCGCCGATCTGCGCCTGGGCAACGACACCAATCTCGTATTCCATTCCGTCGCCGATTCCAACCAGCCCAACTGGATGGTCGAAAGCGTCACCGCGCCGGCCAAGATTTACGATCCCAAGAAGGTTCGCGTGGAGGCCGTCATCGCGGGCGTCAACACGCCCGCCACCAAGCGCACGGTGTCTCTCGTTCTCGACGGCAAGACGCTGGAATCGAAAACCGTGGACGTTCCCGCGAGCGGCCGCGCGTCGGTGGAGTTTCTGTCGCTCGATTCGCCGCACGGCTTCCACAAGGGCGAAATTCGCCTGGATCCAGACGATGCGCTGCGCGAGGACGACCGCTTCGATTTCGCGGTCGAACGCACGGACCCGCACCCGGTGCTGTACCTGCATCCGGCCGGCCAGGATCGCGACCAGCTTTACTATCGCTCGGCGCTCGAATCGGTCCCCGAAGCCGGGTTCACGCTCGAACCGCTCGACGTGGCGCAAGCCACGAATCAGGCGTTGTCCAAGTACGCGTTCGTGGTGCTCTCGGATGTGGGAACCATGCCGGCCGGTCTGGAAGACAATTTGCGTGCTTATGTTTCCGGCGGCGGGTCACTGCTGATTGCGCTCGGCCCGCTTTCGGCCCAGCTTTCTCACGTTCCCGTCTCAGGAGAAACCATTCAGGGCTCGGCCTACGCCGCCCGTGCCGACTCACGCTTTGAAACCGTTGCCTCCGCCGACGCCGAGCATCCCGCCCTACGCCGCGCCAACAAGTTGGACGGCGTGAAGTTTTACCAGGTAATCAAAGTGGACCCGGGACAATCTCACGTAGTAGCGCGTCTGACCAATCAGGCGCCGCTGCTGCTCGAAAAGCAGGTGGGCGAAGGCCGGGTGATGGTGTTCACTTCCACGTTCGACAACATCGGCAACGATCTGCCGCTGCACGCCTCTTTCGTGCCGTTCGTCGAGGAGGCGGCGCGCTACCTGGGCGGCCAGCAGGACGCTTCCACCAACCTCGCTGTGGACTCCTACATCGAGCTGCGCTCGGCGCGAGAACGCGGAGCCGCCATCGATGTCACCGAACCCGACGGCTCGCACCCGCTTTCGCTCAAGGACGCGACCACTGCGCAAACGTTCCAGGTGACGCGCGAGGGCTTCTACGACATTCATCGCCAGAATGGCCGCGAGGAGCTGGTGGCCGTGCATGCCGACCGGCGCGAGTCGGACCTGACCCCGGTCCCGCAAGAGACGCTGGACTTATGGAAAAACACCGGCCGTGGCCCGGATACGCCCTCGGGCGCCGATCCCAGCGCCCCGGCCCCGGCCCGGCCCTGGAGCCTGTGGCGCTACGCTTTGCTACTGGTCCTGATAATCGCGATAATTGAATCAGTATTGGCGAGCCGATATCTTTCGGTGGAGAAGGAGGTCGCTTGAACGCTCTCGATCAACTGAATGGGTACCTTCAGCGGCTGGAAAAGCGTCTGCGTTTTCTTGCCGTTTCCAAAGGAGCGTCGCTGGTAACCGTTTCCGCACTGGCCATCACGGTCTTCCTGGTTTGGATCATCAACGGTTACGCCTTCTCCTCGGCCAGTCTGCTGTGGGCGCGGATTCTGCTGTTTCTCTCCATCGCGGTCGCCATCGCGTTCGGCCTGGTGATCCCGCTGCTGAATCTGAACCGCCGCAATGCGGCCCGCAAGGCCGAGCAGAAATTCCCCGATTTCCAGGAGCGCCTGCTGACCTTAGCCGAAAAATCCGAGGCCGAGAAACCCGCCGACCCGTTCCTGCAATTGCTCGCCGCCGACACCATGCGCGTCGCCGAATCGAGCGAGCCGGAGCGCGTGGCCGCCAGCGGCCCCATTTATGGATTCCTGGCCTCGGCCGCGATTGCAGTCGCGGTTCTGATTTGGCTGATCACCGCGGGCCCCGGCTATCTGGGCTACGGAACCTCGCTGCTGTGGGCCGGCGCGCCAAAGGCCGGCGAACGCGCCTTCTACGACATCGCCGTCACGCCCGGCAATCGCACCGTGCGTCGCAAGGCCGATCAATTGGTCACCGCGCAGCTTCTCGGATTCGATTCGCCCAAGGTCCGGCTCTTCGCGCAATATGGCGGAACGTCGAAATGGGAACAGGTGGACATGCAGCCGTCGCCCGGCGCAAACACCTACGAGTTCCTGTTCAGCAGCTTGCCCGATAACGTCGAGTATTACGTGCAGGCGGGCGCCGTGGAATCGAAGCACTACAACCTGCGCGTGGTGGACCTGCCGGCCATCAAGAAAATCCGCGTGACGTATCATTACCCGGCCTGGACCGGCATGAAGGATGGTGTCGAGGATCCCGGTGGCGATTTGCGCGCCGTCCAAGGGACGGAAGCTGAGGTCGCCGTGCTCACCGATCGCCCGCTCCCCCAGGGCGTGCTGATGCTAGGCGATAACAAGCAGCTCGATCTGAAAAACAGTGAAGGGAACTGGGCGACAGCCCGCGTGACGCTCAATCAGGACGGGCTTTATCACATCGCCGCCATCGATCGCGGCGAAAACGTCCGCCTGAGCGAGGATTTCTTTATCGAAGCCAAGAAGGTGACCGCGCCCACCGTCAAAATTGACCGCCCCGGCCGCGACGCGCACGTCAATCCCATTGAAGAGGTCACCGTCACGGTGGACGCGCAGGATGATTTCGGGTTGAACGAAGTCGGGCTGCATTATTCGGTCAACGGCGGACCGGAAAAGACCGTCCAGTTGCTGCCGCAAAAGGGCGCAAAATCAATGGACGGCAAATATGTCTTGGCGCTCGAAGACTACAAGATGGCGCCCGGCGACCTGGTGAGTATCTACGCTGACGCCAAGAACCCGCTGAATACCACCAAGACTGACATTTATTTCATCCAGGCCGATCCTTTCGAGCGCAACTATTCGCAATCGCAATCGGGCGGCGGCGGAGGCATGGCCGGAGGCGGCGACAACGATCAGCAGATTTCGCAGCGCCAGAAGGACATCATCGCGGCCACCTGGAACGAGCAGAAGAACGGCGCCAAGGATCCGGCTGTTGCGGCCGACGACGCGAAATTCCTGGCCCAGCAGGAAGAAAAGCTCGCCGCGCAGGCCAAGTCGCTGGCCGATCGCATGAAAGCGCGCGAGCTGGGCGAGGCCAATCCGCAGTTCCAGAGCTTCGCCAAAGACATGACCGAGGCGTCGCAAAACATGATCGATTCGGCGCAGAAGATCCGCTCGCAGAAATGGAACGACGCGATGCCCGCTGAACAAAAAGCGCTGCAAGGTGCGCAGCGTGCCGAAGCGACATTCCGCGATATCCAGGTTGCGTTTGGAACGCAGGGTGGGGGCGGAGGCGCGGGCGGCGCCGGGCGCGATCTGGCGAACCTGGCCGATCTCGAGCTGGACCGCGAAAAGAACCAATACGAAACCGGCCAGCAGCAGTCCTCTGGCAGCCGTGAGCAGGAGATCGACAAGGCGCTACAGAAGCTCGCCGAGCTGGCGCGCCGCCAGCAGGAGCTCGCCAATAATAAGGATCAGCAGCAGCCGTTCCGGCAGCGCTGGGAGCAGGAAATGTTGCGCCGGGAAGCTGAGCAATTGCAGAAGCAGATGGAGCAGTTGCAACAACAACAGCAGCAACAAGGTTCCCAGCAAGGCCAGCAGTCGCAGAGCTCGCAGGGGCAAAGCCAATCGGCCAGCCAGTCCGGGCAGCCCGGACAATCCGGCCAGTCCGGGAACGGGGGACGTGTGGGTTCCATCGCTTCACCGCAATTGCAGCGAGCCCTCGATCAGTTGAAAAAAGCGACCGAAGACATGCAGAACGCCGAGAACCAGCAGAACGGTGGCCAGGAGCAGACCGCCGCCGGACAGCGCCGCGCCGCGGACCGTTTGAACGAAGCGCGCGACATCCTGAACGGCATGCAGCATCAGAACGCGTCGCAGCAGCTCGACGATCTGGCGCAAAAGGCGAACCAGCTCGCACAACAGGAAACCGACGCGCAGACCCGCCTGCGCAAAATGATCGGCTCCGGCGCGGGCGAAAATCCGCGCTTCGGTGGCGAGGGATTCCAGAACCAAAAAGAAGCCGACCAACTGGCGTCGGAAAAGAGCCAAATGGCGGACCAGCTCAAGAAGCTGCAGCAGGGCATTCAGGACACGGCCCGCGGCATGGCGGGCGCCCAGAACCCGGTAAGCAACAAGCTTCGCGACGCATTGGGCGAAGCGCAGCAGAATGAGCTCGAAATGCATATGCGCCAGGACGGCGAGTTCATTCGCCGGGGCTACGGCGCTTCGGCCTGGGTGCGTGAGAACAACGTCCAGATGGGTCTGAACAACCTGCGCGACGCGCTCCAGCAGGCTCAGGCCGCTAATCAGCAGCAATCGGGCAAGCCCGGACAGGGCCCCGGCGGTGACAACCAGGACCTCCAAAACGCTTTATCGCGCCTGGAAGCGATGCGTTCCAGAATGCAGCAAGCCCAGGACCGCGCGCAACAGGGCAACGGGCAAGGCCGGCAATCGAATCCGCTGCGGCGCGGCGATCAGCCGGGCGAGGGCGCGCAAGGGCAACCAGGGCAGCCCGGTCAGCAAGCGGGCCAGCAGCCCGGACAACAGAATGGGCAATCCGGGCAATCCGGCCAGGGCAATCAGCAGGCTCAGAACGGACAACCCGGACAAAACGGTTCAGGCGGTCAACGCGGCCCGAACAATGGCTACGCGCCTTACGGCGGCGCTGGACCGGTGACTCCGGGTTACGGCTATGCCGACGGGCCCGTCTCCATCGATCAGGCCTATCGTGAATCGCTGCGCGATCTGAATCAGCTTCGCGATTTCATCCGCGACAATCCGGATTTTCAGGGTGACTATTCGAACCTGTCGCACGCGCTGAACCCCGGCTTCGTCACCAACGACGCCGAGCTTTCCAACCGGCTGAGCCACGAAGTGCTGCCCGAGCTCGAACGCCTGGAGCTCGATGTACGCCGGAAACTCGAAGACAAGAATTCGGATCAAGTCCGGAGCGCGGGCACCGAAACCGTTCCTCCGGGGTACTCCGACGCGGTCGCGGATTACTTCCGCAAGCTGAGCCAGAGCAAGTAGAGGCTTACAGCGTCTCTTCCACGAGAAACTGCTCGTACTTACCGTCCGGCATGACGTAGACGTTGAGCGTGAGCGTCTTCTTTTCGTATCGCGCCCGATAATTGCGGTGGGTCATTCCGCCGCGCAGGGTCTCGTTGCTTTTGGTGAGATCTTCGAGATTGCCCAGGCGGTCAAGCGACTTCGCATAATCCTTCAACACGACGTCGTTGAAGAACGAGTTTGCATCATCGGTAAACAGGGCGCGGTCCACGCGTCCCCGGCGCAGGCCTTCCAGAATTTCGCGGACCTGCGCGAGCTCCTTGTCTTGCGCGGCGCCCATGACGATGTCCTCAACCTGCCGCGCCAACGGGCCGATCAGGTTGATCCCGTCTTCGTTGGAACAAACCGCCACCGCGACACCCTTGGCTGGAAACAACGCGTTCAAGGTCAGGAACCCCGATACTTCGCCGGTGTGCGAGATCATCGGTGTTCCGTTCCAATCGCCCAAGTCCAGGCCCAGCGCGTAATGCGTGGATTTGGCGTCCTTCAATTTCACCTCGGTAGTGAACTCATCGTAGGAGCGCGCGGAGAGAATTTTCTTTTGGAGAAAGGCCCGGTCCCAGCGCGCCAGATCCGAAGGCGTCATCGCCAGTTCGCCCGCGGCAAAGTACCAGCCCGGACCTTCGCGCCCGACCGGCCGCGGGGGCCCGAGCGCGTAGCGGGTGTACGCGGAAGCATCGGCGGGCTGGTGTTCGGAAATGTCGCCGGGCGTGGTCATTCCCAGCGGCTCGAAAATCATTTCGCGCAGAAAAGCCAGCAACGGCTGGCCCGAGGCCTTCTCGAAAATCTGCCCCGCGATCACGTAATTGGTGTTGCTGTACTGCCACCGCGTGCCGGGGTCGAAATCCAACGGCTTTTTGGCCCATTGTTCGAGTATCTGGGCGGCGGTCACCGGCTTTGCCATGAACGGCGCCACATAGTCCTGCGGATAATAATCCTGGTAACCGGAGGTGTGAGTGTGTAACTCGCGTATAGTAATATCGCCCGCCCGGGTCAGGTCTGGAAGATACTTCGCCACCCGGTCCTCGAGCGACAACTTACCGTCCTGGACCAACAGCAGAACCGATCCCGCGAGA
>JASHQT010000286.1 GCA_030039005.1 Bryobacteraceae bacterium | reverse complement strand
GCGATGCCAAGCCGTTCTAACGTGCCAGCCATCCGAATCCTTCCGTTCCCGCGGCGAAGCGCCGTCCCGCGCGACGGACCGCGCACGCGATGCGCTCGACGACCTCGCCCTGAAAGCCGGCGTCCAGCCAATTCGAAAATTCGTGCTTCGCGCTGATACCGAACGCGGTCTCCCGTGTCGTAGCGCCGCGCGGTTTCACCGCGCGTACATGCAAGGGATCGCCAATGATGTCCTGATCGGTCGCCTCGAGCGCCAGGCCGGCCAGATCCTCGGGATCGCAGGGCAGAAGCGGCGCGAGCGTTGCGAACGTCGCGATGCCCGCGCGCCGCAGCTCGCGAATCGTCTTCAGGCGGCAATCGATGGTCGCGCAACGCGGCTCATATAACCGGCGCACCGGCTCCCGATTGGTGGTGATCGAAAAGCTGACGCGCACCGTGCAAATCTTCGAGAGTTCCACCAGTTTCGCGAGATCGCGAACGATCAATGGCCCGCGCGTTTGGATCGCGAAAATCTTCGGCGGCCGCGCGAGCAGTTCATTCAAGATGCGCGGCATCAGTTGTTCGGTCTCCTCGGCCGGTTGATAAGGATCCACCAACGGCGAACAATAAATCACCTGGTCATTACTGGAGTGCGGGCGCAACTCGCGCCGCAACAATTCCGGCGCGTTACGTTTAAACGTGGTGAACTGGCCCCAATGCGTCCAGTCCTCGCGCTTGAGCCCGCCATAAATGCGCATCGTGGGCACATAGCAATAGGTGCAACCGAAGGTGCAGTTGCGGGCCGGCGTGAGCGAGTGCGTGAATCCGGCTTCGGCGATGAATCCGGTAGTGGGACTCAGGATGCCACGAGCTTCGCTCTCGAACACTTCGAAGGGCATGCTTGCTCACGAAAGGCCGAGAAGTTTGCGGCGCAGCATATCGAGCGCGATGTTGGTGGAAAACGCGCGCACGCGTTCGCGATCGGCCGGCCATTGCACGCGGCGAACTTCAGTTGCATCGGGCGAGGCAATGCCGATGAACACCAGCCCGACGTTCTCACCGCTGGGGCCGGCATAACCGGTGATGGATAGCGCGTAGTCCGATCCGGTGCGC
Source organism: Bryobacteraceae bacterium (assembly GCA_030039005.1). The sequence goes on along the minus strand of JASHQT010000286.1, from coordinate 9,570 downwards.
TCGCGCGCGCCCTCGGCCATGGCTTTGGCCACCGGTTCACTCACCGCCGTATGTTCGGCGATCAACTCCGCGGGAACGCCGAGCAATCGGACCTTCATTTCATCCGCATACGCGATGAAACCGCCGCGAAAATAGTCCGACGCCGACGGGACTGCGGTAATACGTCCTCCAAGGAGTCCGCTGGTGGCGCTTTCGGCCACGCTCAAGCTCGCGTTCCGCGCGCGCAGCAGATCGCCGCACACTTTTTCGAGCGAATCGCCATTGCACGAATACACGCGATCGCCGAGCAGCGGTTCGATTTCGGAGCTCGCCTGCGCCACAATCGTCTCCGCTTCTTGCGCCGTCGCGCAGCGCGCGCGCAGATGCACGTGAATCTCGCCTGATACGGCCAGAATGGTGGTGGCGAGGTTCGTGTAGCGCGTGTAAACCGGCGCAATCAGTTGATCGAGATCCGACTCGCCGATGCCCACCACGCGCAGCCAGCGCGTGCGAATGGCTTGCGGCGGCAGCATCTTCTCGAGGCGCGGGAGACACTGGCCTTCGAACATCGGCTTCAATTCCATGGGCGGCCCAGGCAGCAGCATGAAGACCACGCCGTCGCTCGCGATCCATTGCCCCGGCGCCGTGCCGCGATCGTTGGGCAGCACCTCGGCGCCTTCGAGAACATAAGCCTGGCGGCGGTTGTTCTCCGCCATCTTGCGCCCGAACGCGCGAATGCGGGCTTCCACGCGGTCGCAAATCTCCTGCTCGAAAACCAGCTTGCGGCCGAGCGCGCTGGCGACGGCATCGCGCGTCACATCGTCCTCGGTGGGGCCCAGGCCGCCGGTGAGAACCACGATTTGCGATCGCGCCGCCGCGGCCAGAATGCTGTCGGTAAGCCGCTCGCGCTCATCGCCCACCACCGTTTTGCGCACCACCTCCACGCCTAGAGCGTTGAGCTGATCGGTCAGATACAGCGAGTTTGTATCCAGTCTCTGCGGCGTCAGCAGTTCCGATCCGACGGCGATGATCTCGGCGTCTGGCATCAGGGAAGAGGCCGGCCCGCGATGCCGGCGTCCACGCGATACACCGCGTTATTGGTGCACACGGCCAGCGCGCGGGAGGGAGTGAACGCCAAACCGACGATTCCGGGGCCGGAGAGGAACAGCTCGGGATGCCGGTCCTGATCGAATCGCACCACGCCGCGCCGTCCGCCGAATGACGCAGCCACGTAGAGCCGGTCTTCGGCGTCGAAAGCCAAACCCTGAGGCCGGCCCAGTCCGCGATAATACGTCTCCACTTCGCCGTTCGGCGAAATGCGGTGCACCGAATCGAAGCTCGATGTGGTAGGGCCGGTGACGTACAAGTAGCCGTCGCCTCCGAACGCAAAGTGATACGCCGCGATGGAAGGCTCCAACGTCGCGAAAACGTAAATCTGGCGCTGGCGGCTGATCTTGAAAACCGTGCCGCTGCGGTCGCCGACGTACAGGTTTTCGTCCGGATCGAAGGCGAGCCCGGTAGCCACGCCCATGCCTTCGACGAACGTCGATACGTTGCCCGTCGAAGTGGCTTGATACACCACCCCGTCGTAGCGGCTGGAAATATACAGCGTTCCGGCGCGGTCGAAAGCGAGGCCGGTGGCGTTCATGATCTCGCTCGCGAACGGCTTCATGTTGTAGTTCAGGTCGATCTTGTACACCGACACCGGCGTCTTCTGCCCGCGCGATCCGCTAAACGTGACGTAGATGTTGCCGAACGAATCCACCGCCGGGTTGCCCACCGCATAGAGATTTTCGGCAATCTGGATGCCGATGTCGCAGGTCCAAGCCTGGCTGCTCAGCGACCCGTTGGCGACCACCAAATCGCCCGCCGACGCGCCTTCGGGAACGCGCACGATCACGCACGAGTCGGATCCGATCACGATGGGCGCTTCCATGTCGCCGATGGTGACGCGCGGGCGTTCCGCTCGTGCTAAACCCGCGCCGCGGATCTGAAACTCGCCGCCCGGAATGGCCGCCTCCGGGGTTACTTTCGAAATCTGTGGACGGCCATTACTGTCCTTTTTAGAAGGCATAGGAAAAAAGATGCAAACGATCTAATACGAATATAGCAAGCGCGCCGTAAACTCCCGCCATGACGTCGTCGGCCACGATGCCCCATCCGCCCGGCAGACGTTCAAGCTGGCGCGCGGGCGCCGGTTTCCAGATATCGAGCAGGCGAAACAGAACGAATGCCACCAGCCACGATTTCCAGTTGAACGTCGCCGCTCCGGCCAGCGTGATCCATTGTCCGATCACTTCGTCGATCACGACGATATGCGGATCGGTAATGTTCAACTCCTTCGCTACAACCCCGGCCGACCAGATTCCCGGCGCGAGGAGAACGCCCGCGAGCACCAGTAGCGTTCCGCGCCCTGCGCCCGCCGCATAATACAGCGCGATGGCGATGATCAGCGCCCCGAGCGATCCCGCCGTTCCCGGACCCTTGGGCGCGTAGCCGCACCCGAACCACGTCGCGAGCAGAAACGCGCCGGGATTTCGCCGCGCCATCCTACCCTGGGCCTTCTTCTCTCTCGGCGTCCTCCGGCTGAATGGGCGTGGAGACGACATATTTTTCGCTGGCCCAGTTGCCCAGATCGATGATCTTACAGCGCTCGCTGCAAAACGGGAAATACTGCGCATCCGCTGACTGCGAATCCGGTGCAACTTCCTTTTTGCAGATCGGGCACTTCATCGTTCAGGCGCTCCCCAGGTTAGCGCGCAGCCAGGATCGGAAACAGCTCGGCCTCGACGACAGCCGCAGTTTCCGTCGGCGCGTCCAGCGTTCCGACGAGATCGTAGTCGTGCGCTTCGGTGATGCGCATGCGGCGAATTTCGCCGCGCGCCGGCGGCGCCCCCGCAAAATCGTTGATGTAGCAGCAGCCGTCGATTTCGGGTGCCTGCGTGGACATGCGCGCCTGCCACAGCAGATCGGTATCGGGCGAAGGCCCCTCGATCAAAACGTCTACTTCGCGGCCGATCATTCTCTTGTTGCGCGCTTTCGAAATGCGCCGCTGCAAGGCCATCAGGCTGCGCTTGCGATGGTAGATCGTGCGGCCATCCACCTTGGCATCCAGATGAAAACTCGCGCTGGTGTCTTCGTCGGAATACGAGAACACGCCGAGCCTGTCAAACTGCGCGGCTTTTACGAAATCACACAGGATCTCGAAATCGGCTTCGGTTTCACCCGGGAATCCCACGATCATGCTGGTGCGAATGGCGACTCCCGGAATCGTCGCGCGAATGCGTTCCAGCAGTTTCAGGAAGAAATCGCCGTGCGATCCGCGCTTCATGCGTTTCAGCACGTTCGCGCTCGCGTGCTGCAGCGGCATGTCGATATATTTCACCAGCGCCGCATGCTCGGCAATGGTGTCGAGCAGTTTTTGCGTGATGCGATTGGGGTAGCAATAAAGGAACCGGATCCACTTTTGCCGCTCGGTTTCGATCTCGGCCAGGCGCGCCATCAGGTTTGCGAGGCCATCCTTGATGCCCAGATCCTCGCCATACGATGTCGTATCCTGCCCGATGAGATTGATCTCGCGCACTCCTTGCGCAAACAACCTCGTAGCTTCCGCGATCACGGATTCAAACCGCCGGCTGCGAAACTTCCCGCGATATTGCGGAATCACACAAAACGAGCAGGGATGGTCGCAGCCTTCTGCGATCTTGATGTAGGCGAAATGCTTCGCGGTGGCCAGCACGCGCGGCGTCAGGTCGTGATAAAGGTAGGGCTCGGGCGTGCTCGAGCCAGCCTCGAATCCCTCGCACACCGCCACGATCTTCGAAAGCTCGTTGGTGCCCACTAGCGCGTCCACTTCCGGGAGCTGGCCTTGAATCTGCTCGCGATACCGCTCCACCAGGCACCCGGCGACGATCAGCTTGCGCGCTCGCCCGGTCTTCTTGTATTCGGCCATTTCCAGAATCGTGTCGATCGATTCTTGCTTGGCCGGGTCGATGAAGCTGCACGTATTGACGACGAGCACTTCCGCGTCGGCCGGCTGCGACGTCAGCTCATGGCCGCGTTCCACCAAATGGCCCATCATCACCTCACTGTCGACGAGGTTCTTGGGGCAGCCGAGACTTACAAATCCGATTTTCACGTGAGATTGAAGGACCTAATGGCGAAGTCACCTATAGGATATCAGCCCGTAGAGCTTCGCCGCGTTGTCGTGCAGCACCATATGCGCCAGCTCCATGGCGCGCTCGCGCGTGATTTCGCCGTCGTTCAGCATGCCCGTCAGCGCAAGCCCGAGCGCCTGGCGCGTGGTCTCCATCGCGACCCAACCAGCTTGTTCCCAGCCCAATTCATCCGAATAGGGATACGCGTCTGTGCCAAACAGAACCTTGTCCGGAGCAAACTCCAGCCACTCTCGCAGCACGCGCGCGACGGCCCGGGGTTCCCTCAGCAAGGTCTGCTCGGAGAAATCGGCATAGACATTCGGCTTGGTGAGCAACGGCGTGACCTCGCGCGTGAACGGCCACCCGCCGTGCAGCATCACGAAGTTGGTCCCGCGCAGCCTGGGATCATTGAACAGGGATTCCAGCAGCAGCGGGTTCGTGCCGGCGATATGAAAGTAGCCGCCCGGCCCCCAGGCCACGTGCAGATGCACGGCCATCCCGAGCTCTCCCGCCTTCGCCGCGATATGGCGAAAGAGAAAATCCTGCAGTTTTTTGTAATCGGCACCATCCGCCCGGCCGCGCTTGTAGACTGCTTCCGCAAGGGAGCGCGGGATATCGTCGAAATCGAGCGAGCGTAAATATGCGACTTCAAACTTCACCGCAACGGCCCCGCCGCGCTTGTGCCGTTCGAGCGTGGCATCGACCACTTTCGTGAGATAGTCGGCGAGCGTGGCTGGCGGCGAGTTGAGGCCGCACTCCTTTAAATACTGCTTCCACAAACGGCCTTCATCCTCGAAAAATGCTTTGCGATCCGAATTCGCCGCGGCCAGGCGCGAATTATCCAGCGGGAACAGCAGCGCGTCTTCATACGGCACCCACAAGAATCGCGGCGGAGCGATCCCCGGGCCCATGGCGACCCGATTGGCGAGCATGGTTTCGATCCCGAGTTGGTCGAGAATCCACGCCGGGTACGAGTCATCCTTTGGATGCGGCACGGCGAGAAGCTGCCGCGTCGCCTCTGTCGCGAGCGGCGATCCTGCGCGCATTCTTGCCGGCTCCGTATACGCTTCCATGTGTTCCACTGGAAGCGCGTCGTAGCCCGTGTCGCCGGGCGTGACGGAAACCGGATGCGCGTGATTGTCAATGGCCTTGATTTTCGCGATCTCCGCCGCGATCTGCGGATCGATCGGAAGCTGAGCGGCGGCCCAGGGGGCGAGGAGCAAGACGAGCGCGAACAGCGCTTTTCTCATCGCATCGCGCTCTGCCAGTTCAGCAGCACCGTGATGGGCGAGTTCGCCGTATCGTCCAGCGACGTGTTAATCAGGAACCGCTTCCCGTCGCGCGAAATATCCCAGCGCCAGGAGTTGGTCGGGCCCCCGCCCGCGCCGCCCAGGATGGGCACGCGAAACAGCATTTTGGGAACGCCGAGTTGGAGCGTATTGCCCGAGGTCTTGATGTCGACGTCCATCAAAGCTTGATCCGGCGTGAAATACAACAACTCCTTGCCGTCGTGCGACCATCGCGGCTGGCTGCCCCCGCCATTCGAGACCACCCATTTCCCGCCGGACGCCATCGGGAACGGCTGCACGTACACTTCGCGCGTCCCCGATTCGTTGGATGTGTACACAACCCAGTGCCCGTCCGGAGAGAATTTGGCTTGCGTTTTGGTAAAGGGCGTTACCAGGTAGGGCATCGGCTTACGATCGCCCGCCAGTGGAAGTACCCACAAGTCGGTGGCGCGGCCGTTGCCGCGCTGTTCGTACAGCAGGAACCGCCCGTCCTCGGACCAATCCTTGGGCGTAACGGTCTGATCCGCATGCAAAATGCGTTCTCCCATCTCCGCGCCGTTGGCCGGCTTCAGGTATAGGTCCGGCGACACGCCGCCGTTTGGTGCGTAAATGATTTGACGGCCGTCGGGCGACCATTCGGCGTTGCCTCCGCCGCCTCCGAAGGTGAGCCGCGTGTTGGCGCCGCGCGCCAGATCCAGCATCCACACGGTCCAGGTGCCGCCGTCCTCGGTGCGCCCCTCCACGATGCGTGTTTCATCGGGCGAGAGCTCCACTTCATCTCGCGCTGCGGGTTCGCCGGCGTTTCCGAGCGCTTTGCCTGTGCGATCGTACCACGTCAGTTTTCGATTGTTGCCGCCGCTCAGCGCGAACGCCAGCACGCCCGTATTGGACGCCGAAAACAACGGGTCATACAGCGTGTTGCTTACCATGTCGGTCAGTTGTACAGCGTGCCCCGTCAGTTCCAGCCGCTTCGCGTCGAAGGGTTGTGCCATCATGGCGCTGCCCCGCAAAAACAATAGGTACCCTCCTGCCGCCGATCCCGCATAGAACACTCCTGCCGGCGTTTCCAGGAAACGCTTGCTTTCCTGCTCGGTTGGTTTCGCGCTGAGCGATCCGATATACAGGCCGCTGCGCTCGCCCCACACTCGGTAATACAGGAAATGCTTCCCGTCGGGAAGCAGAACGGGACGGGCGTGGCCTGACTCGCCGTGCGGCGAATCCGCGGCTGTAACGGGTGTGGCTTCGCCGCCCGAAGCGCTAATGCGATTGATCGCTCCTGCGCTGCCGAACAGGATCACGTCGCCCGGCCCCCAGGAGATGCCGGAAGCCGGAGCGCCGTAAGAAGTCAATGTCTGCGGTGTGCCGCCGGAAAGCTCGATTCGCTTCACGCTGCTGCCGGCCATGAACGCCACCGATTGGCTGTCGGGCGACCAGGTGGGGTCCAGGTACGCGCCTTCGGTCCCCGGAAGTTCGTGCGCGTCGAGCGAATCCATTGGCCGCAGCCACAAGCTTGTGCGGCCGTTCGCGCCGCGCACATTGAAAATGATCTTCCGTCCGTCGGGCGAGACCGCGAACGCCAGCAGCGCGCTTTTTTCAGGCAGCGGGACAGCGAATCGCATCGCCGCGAGCACGAGCGGCTTTTCGCGAAAATGCACGAACCCCAGCGCGCCGGTGCTGAGCAAAAGCAGCGCCGCGACAGCCGGCCACATCCATTTGGTCCGGGGCGTCACGGAAGCCGCCGCCACTGAACCGGACGCCGCCGGCGATGCGCCATCCACGAGGCGCCAGACATCGCCGATATCCCGTAGCCGCTTCTTCGGGTCCTTTTTCAGGCACTCCGCGATCAGCCGCCGCACGCTCGGCGGTGTATCGCTTAAATCCGGCTCATCGCGAATCACCTTAGCCAGCATTTCGCCCGCGTCTTCTCCGCCGAACAGGCGCTTCCCCGTGATTAATTCATGCAGCACCACGCCGAAGGCGAAAATATCCGCGCGCTTGTCCACCGCCTTGCCGCGCGCCTGCTCCGGCGCCATATAAGATGCCGTGCCCAGCACCATCCCGGCTTCGGTCATCCCGATGGTGAACGTGGGCGAGCGCTCGTCGCTGCTGCTCGTGTTGGGAGCCACTTTCGCCAGCCCAAAATCGAGCACCTTCACCGTGCCATCCGGCTTGATTTTGATGTTCGCCGGCTTTAAGTCGCGATGCGTGATGCCGCGTTCGTGCGCCGCTTCCAGCGCATCCGCGATCTGGCGCGCGATCTTGAGCGCATCGTCGAGCGGCATGGGACCCTTGGGCGATTCGCCCTCGATGTACTCCATCACCAGGTAGTTCGGTCCCACGTCGTAGAGTGTGCAGATGTTGGGATGATTCAACGCCGCTACCGCCCGCGCCTCGTGCTCGAAGCGCTCGCTGAAACGTTCGTTGGAGATCTTGATGGCGACAATACGGCCCAGCCGGGTATCGCTGGCTTTGAAGACTTGGCCCATCCCGCCCGCGCCAATCGGTTCAAGAATTTCGTAGGGCCCCAGGTGATCGCCGGGCTTCATAGGCATATAAGGTGATGTTGTTCAGTTTAACGTTTCGATGCGCTCCGGCGCGCCCGCTAAAACCAGGTGCGCGGCAAAAATATCTTCCACCGCGAGGCCGACAGACTTGAATACCGTGATCTCGCGATCGTTCGCGCGAAGCGGCAGCTCGCCGAGCTCGGCAGCAATAATGCGGTCCGCCGTCCAGCGTCCTTCGGCGATGCCCATCACCACGTCGCCCGATTCCTGCAGCGCCGCGGCGCGCGAATCCACTACCAGCCGCGCGCGCGCCACCAGCGTTGGATCCAGCTCCCGTTGCGACGGCACGCACGCTCCCACCGCGATCACGTGCGTCCCGTCGGCCACCCATTCGTCACGAATCACCGGCACGCTCGATGAAGTCGCGGTGACCACGATATCGGCATCGCGAACCGCCGCTTCGGCGCTCTCCATCGCGCGCGATCCGGTTTCAGCGGCGAAAGTTCGCAGTCGCTCCACGTTCGGGCTCCAGGCCCGGATCTCGCGCAAGTCCCGCACTAGCCGGAGCGCTTCCACGTGGCTGCGCGCCTGTACTCCCGAGCCGATGATCGCGAGCACGCGAGCTTCAGCCCGCGCCAATTGCCGCGCCGACACCGCCGAAACAGCCGCCGTGCGAACCTCCGTGATATAGCGCGCGTCGACGAACGCGAGAGGCACGCCGGTCACCGGATCCAGCATCACGATCGTCGCCTGGTGCGTCTCGATGCCTTCTGCGCTATTGGCGGGGCAGACCGTTACCAGCTTTGCGCCCAATGCCGGAAGCGACGGAACGTAGGCGGGCATTACTCCGAAAAATGAATCTGCCGCGCCGAATGGCAGCACTGTCCTCACCGGCTGCCGGACTTTCCTGGATGAAAATTCCACCAGCGCCCGTTCCATCGCCTCGATCAGCTGCGGCATGCGTAATCGCGCGCGCACGGCTGCTTCCTCGAAAATTTGGGGCTTGGTTACAGGCCTCCGGAGATCCATCGATCGTATCCTACCCGCGCAGCCGCGCTCTTCGAGGCATATAATTTTCCCCCAGGGAGGTGGAATCCGTGACTGGCAACGCCTCAATCGCCGCGGCCTTTATGGAGGCCATGAAGAACAAGGATCTTTCGCACGCGCCGCTCGCCGCGAACGCTTATTATACAGGACCGCTTTCCGGTGAGCCGGTCCGCGGGCGCGAACATGTTGCCCGTTTTCTGCAGGTGTATCTCCCGGTGATCCGCGAGATCCGGCTGCTGCGCCAGATCGCCGATGGCGATCACGTGGCTACGGTGTGGGAGGCCGACACTAGCTTCGGCGTGGTCTCACTGGTGTATGTGTTTCGTATGGAGGGTGGCGAGATCGCCGAGATCCAGGCGTTCTACGATCCCCGCGGGTTTCTGGAACGCATGGGAATGTGGACTGGCGCCTGAACGCGCGCCGTCAGTTCTTTTCTTGCTTCGCCGCCTGGACGATCGCGTTTAGCGTTGGGTCCTGGCCTTTCGGCGCGTTGCTCTTGAACGTCCGGATATAGGCGTAAATGTCCTTGGCTTGCTTGTCCGGCATCACTTTCGCGCTGAAGTTCGGCATTCGGTCGGAGGGAGTGACGGGCGC
>JASHQT010000285.1 GCA_030039005.1 Bryobacteraceae bacterium | reverse complement strand
CGGCACGGTCTGGCGATAAACGCGCTCCGCGTAAGCGGCCGCGCGCGAGGGAGTAAAATCGACGTGCGCGTCGGTGGCGGGCGGCTGCGTTTTTCCGCCGGCGGTCGCGTCGGCAGTGCGGACCACCGATCCGAGCAGAACCACGAGATCGGCGCCCGTGAGATTTTTGATAATTTCGATCACTTCCGCCGGATATGCGGCGCCAACCGCGGCCTTATCGGTGAAATCGGCAATCGCACTATGGTGACGAGCCAGGGTAAATCCGTGCTTATCGAGCGAAAACTGGCTCTGGACCGGGCGTCCGTCGCGGATCAAAACGCGATGCGGCTCAAAGCGGCCGGTGTTGACATCGATGCCGGGAGCGACGAAGCGCCGGTTGAGGGTGGAATCGGGGGCCAGATACAGAATCTCGGCTTCGACGCCGCCGGTGGCGATTTCGGTTTGGGTGGTGGTGCTCACGGTGCGCTTTCCTTCGAGATCATAGCATCGGGTGATAACAGCGGGGCGACAGCGAAGAATTCGTGCAATATAATCAAGACAGCCATGAAAACCAAAGTCGGTTTCACCACCGCTGCTGCCGGAGTGCTTCTCATGGCGCTCCCGCTGTTCGCACACCACGCTTTCACCGCCGAATTCGACGTCAACAAACCCGTCCATTTGGAGGGGAAGGTCGTAAAGATTGAGATGGTCAACCCGCACGCGTGGTTCCACGTCGCCGTGAAGAACCCCGACGGGACCACGACGGAATGGGCGATCGAAGGCGGCTCGCCCAACGCGCTGATTCGCCACGGATTCCACAAGAGCGACATTCCGATCGGAACGGACGTCATCTTTGAAGGCTACCAGGCCAAGGACGGATCGCATCGCGCCAACGGCCGCGACATCACCTTCCCCGGCGGAAAGAAGATATTCCTGGGGTCGTCGGGACCCGAAGGTCCGCCGCCGGATGCCAAGTAGGAGGGATCCCATGGCCACGTCATCGACACGTATCAAGTCATCCGCGCGCATTTTCCTGGGGGCCGGATTCGCGCTGTTCGCGCTGGGCCCCGTGTTGAACGCCCAGTTGCCGCCCGTGAAGCCTGGGCCGACGCCGACGGAAGGGAACTTCTTCATTGCGACGCCGCCCGGCTGGCAGATGCCGAAGACGGCCTGGGGCGATCCGGATTTTGAAGGAATCTGGCCGATTTCTTATGTCGGCAATGTATCGCTGCAGCGCTGCACCAACTTTGGCGGGAAACTGCTGGAGAATTGCGACGTTCACAAGGCGTTCCTCACCAAGGAAGAATTTGACGCCCTGCAAACGAGGGCCGCGAAGATGCCGGATCGCTTCAAGGAGGCGGAAAAAAACGGCGAAGCGGGTCGCGCGTTTTTGAGCGGCATCATGGACGTCATGACGCCACAGCGCCAGACCTCGCTGATCATGGATCCGCCCGACGGGCAGCTTCCGGCCATGACGGAGGAAGGTAAGCGGCTCTCGAGCGAAATGAAGAGCACATGGCCGCTACCCGGCGAGAAGCTGGAGTTCAATTCGTATCACGATTTCGATAGCTGGGACCGCTGCATCACGCGCGGGCTGCCCGCGTCGATGTTTCCGTTCCGCTACAACAACGGGTTGCAGATCATGCAGTCGCCGGGCTACGTGGTGCTGCGCATGGAAATGATCCACGAAGCGCGCGTGATCCCGCTGAACGCTCCGCCGGTTTCGCCCGACATTCACGAATGGCTGGGAGTTTCGCGCGGGCACTTCGACGGGAATACTTTAGTTGTGGAAACCACCAACTTCCGTCCGGGCGCTTCGGCCACCAACACGGGCGTCGGCGGCTCACCTGCCGGCAATCGATTCCCGATTAGTGAGCAGATGAAACTGACCGAGACCTTCACGCGGCTCAACAAGGATTTCCTGATCTACACCATCACAGTGGAGGATCCCGTGGTGCTCACCCATTCCTGGACGGCACGCTTCCCGTTGAAGCTGGATAACGGCTTCCAGATTCTGGAGTACGCGTGTGCCGAAGACAATCATGTGATCCCGGATTGGATCAGCGTCACACGCGCCGAGCAGGCAAAGGCGGCGGCCGCGGCAAAGGAACAGCACTGATGAGGACGCGGATTTCCGCCACTGTGGCAGTCGTCATTTCGATGGCGGTGGCCGCGATGGCCCCGCCTAGCATGCGGGCCGCGATCAAGGATCCGGTCAAGACGCAGGACGGGCTCGTATCCGGCACGACGCTCGCGTCCGGCGTTCGGGAGTTCCTCGGCATCCCGTATGCCGCGCCTCCGGTTGGCGATCTGCGCTGGAAAATGCCGCAGCCCGCGGCCAAGTGGGAAGGCGTCCGAAAAGCGGATGCGTTCGGCGACGTCTGCGTACAGCGTCCGGCGCCCAAGCGCATCCCGAACAACGTCGCGACGGATCTGCCCGATTCGCCCAAGATGAGCGAGGATTGCCTGTACCTGAACGTGTGGACGGACGCGAAGAATGCGAGCGCACACCTGCCGGTGATGGTGTGGATTTATGGCGGCGCATACACCGAAGGCGCCGGCTCCAGCCCGCATAATAACGGCCAATTCCTGGCGAAAAAGGGCGTGGTCGTGGTGACGTTCAATTACCGGCTGGGGCCCTTTGGGTTTTTTTCGCATCCCGAATTGACCAAGGAGTCCGGGCACGATGCGTCAGGCAATCAGGCGCTAGGCGACTCGATCGCCGTGCTGCACTGGGTGCAGGACAATATCGGCGCCTTCGGCGGCGATCCGAACAGCGTCACGATTTTCGGGCAGTCCGCCGGCGCCTGCATGGTGGCCGCGCTGGTGGGATCGCCCGTGGCTAAGGGGCTGTTCGAGAGGGCGATTTCGCAAAGCGGGCAGTGGATGGGGCTGGGCTTGGCTCCCATGATGGGGCTGGCGCGGGCGGAGACGTTCGCCTCACTGCCTCCAGGGCCGTTCCGGCCGCCGGCTGCCAGGGACGAGCCGACACGGCCGCTTCCCTCGCTCGCTGAGCTGCGCAGCCGGTCCACCGAGGACGTGATGAAGACCGTGCGCGGCGCGGGCATGATCATCGACGGTTGGATTGTGCCGGAAGATCTTTCGGTCACCTTCGAGGAAGGCAAACAGAATCCGGTGGATGTTCTGGTGGGATCGAACAAGGACGAGCATTTGGCTATGGGCGGCAACGTGAAGTTCCGCGACACGCTGATGTGGTCCATGCGGCTGTTCGCCGAGCGCCAAACCGCCATCGGCAAGCGCGCTTATTGGTATTACTTCACGCATGAGCCGCCGACCATTCCCGGCGAAAAAGTGTTGAAAGCCACGCACGCCGCGGAAATTCCTTACGTGTTCGACAATTTGAGCGCGCCGCGATCGATTCCCGACACCAGCTCGCCCGAGCTGGCTTCGGCTTCGCCGAAAGACCGCGCGATGGCCGAGATGATTTCGTCGTATTGGGTGAATTTCGCCAAGAAGGGCGATCCGAACGGCAAAGGGCTTCCCGAATGGGCGGCGTTCAAGAACGCCGAGATGGGGCCGCACATTCTGGGCGAAGTCAACGAGAGTCCCAGCCCGGACACGTTGAATGCCTACGACACACAATATAAGGATCTGCTCGCCAAACTGACGGCGAAGTGAAGTTGGAAGCATGCCTGAGCAGTGGCTCCGGCTGTTCGGCGCGCTGGCGCTGGCTGGAGCCGTGTTCGCCGCGCGGGCACAGGACTCGTCTTCGGCCGATCTGCCGCCCGGTGTCCTCCTTCTTTCGCGCGTAGAACATCACATCCAGGACGAATACCAGCGGCTGGCCGCGGTGAGTTGTCTCGAAACAGCGCAACGCCAGATGCAGCGGCCCAACGGTAGGATGCAGCCTCTCGATACCGTTCGTCTGGAGGTTCTCACCAACGGCGACCGCGAATTCTTCGCCTCGCCCGGGGACCGCAAGTTTTCCGAGCAGCAGCCGGTGAGCTACATTGGCAGCGGCATGGTCGGTAACGGGCTCTTCGGGACATACCTGAAGAACATTCTGCTGAACGGCTATGCCACTACCAAGTACAAAGGCGAAGAAGATTTGGACGGCGGCAAGCGGGCGCGCTACGATTACCAGCTCGCCCCGGTGTTCAGCGGCCAGTCCATCCACATTCCGGAGGGATCGGGTGACGTGGGCCTCCATGGATCTTTTTGGGTGGATCCAGCTACGTACGACGTCGTGCGCGTGGATTTGAACGCCGACCACATTCCTCCCACGCTCCCGATCTCAGAACTCGTCACCAGCATTCGTTACGCGCGCACGATTCTCGGCGGCCGTTTGGAGGTTCTGTTGCCGGAGAGTGCCGACGTGCGCATGGTCAAGAATTCAGGCGAGATCAGCGTGAACCAGATTCAGTTTACGCAGTGCCAGGTTTTCGGCGCCGAGAGCAAGATCGACTTTGGCGTGGACGCGAATCAGCCGGCGCGTTTCGGCGCCATCACGCTCGACGACTCGCTGCGGCCTCTTCCGGCCGGATTGCGGATCGCGGTGAAACTGAAGACGCCGATTTCGGATGAGACCACAGTGGGAACGCTGATCGACGGCGTGGTTGCCGGCGACGTGAAGGACAAGCACTTGCTGGTGATTCCGGCTGGCTCGCCGGTACGCGGTCGCGTCCGGAGGCTGGAACACTATAGCGACCCGGTGCACTTTTTCGTGATCGGGCTGGAATTCACGGAAGTGGAAGTCGAGGGAGTACGGCACATCTTTTACGCGGACCTGGCTCACATCGATTCGGCTCCGGGCGTCGAGTTGACGCTGGCCACCGTAACCCTGTCGACACGGGAGAGAATTACTACCCATAATCTGCCGGGAGTCGCGACGTTTTTTCTTGAAGGCGACAGGCTGGAATTGCCCCAGGATTTCGGCACGGTTTGGAAAACGCGCCCGTGGAAACCGTAGACGCCGCACACAAGCTCTGGCAGGCGCCGCGCCAAGCGGCGCTTTTTGCGCAGCTCGGAAAAAATGTTGTGCTGAGTGATATGCTATTTGGCGGAAACCCTTCTCATGCGAATCTGCTTTACACCTTCTCTCTATGGAGCGGCCCTGTGCGCCGCGGCATTTCTTTCCGTAATTCCGGCGATGGGACAAACCGCGAGCACGCGCATCCCGCGCTTGCCCAACGGCAAGCCGAATTTGACCGGCCTGTGGCAAGCCATGGGCACCGCCGATTGGGACCTCGAACCCCATAGCGCCGCGGCCGGGCCGGATTACCGGTTGGGCGCACTGGGCGCCGAGCCGCCGGGAACGGGAATCGTCGAAGGCGGCGAAATTCCCTATACGCCGGCCGCGCTCGAACAGAAAAAGAAGAATTTCGAGAGCCGTATGAAGGACGATCCGGAGGTGAAGTGCTATATGCCCGGAATCCCGCGCGCCACATACCTGCCGTATCCGTTCGAGATCATCCAGTCGAACCGGGACATCCTGTTTGCCTACGAATACGCGACCACCAACCGGCTGGTCAATATGGGTAAGCCCGAGGAAGCCGCCACCGACACTTGGATGGGCACTTCGAACGGCCATTGGGACAAGGACACCCTGGTGGTGGATGTGACGGGCTTTAACGGAAAGCCCTGGCTGGACCGGGCAGGCGACTTCACAAGCGACGGCCTGCACGTGGTGGAACGCTATACCATGCTGGACCCTTACACGATCGATTACGAAGCCACCATCGAGGATTCGCAGACCTACACCAAGCCCTGGAAGATCCATACCTACCTGTACAAGAATCGCGATAAGAGCGCGCGGTTGCTGGAGTTCAAGTGCGTGGAGTTTGCCGAGCAGTTGCTCTACGGAGACCTGGCCCGAAAACCGGCGCCGGGAGAGCAAAAGACCGAAGAAAAGTAAGTAACATGGAGTAAGTAACCAGAACAGCGAGAAAATCGCCCAGAAGGAAGGAGAATTCCATGAACCAGCGAACTTTCCTTGTACGCAAAGGCCTCGTCACTAGCGCGGGAGCGGCCATGCTCGCGGCGATGGTAGCCGTGGGGCCGGCCGCCGCACAAAGCACGGCGCCGAGCACTTCGGCGGCGGCTAAGCCGGCGTCGTCAGCGACAGCTAAGGCGGCCAAGGATAGCTCGGACCGTCCTTTTGTCGCTCCCAAGACGCCCTGGGGTACGCCAGATTTGCAAGGTACCTGGACCAGCGACGATACCTGGGGCGTGCCGTTCGAGCGTCCCAAGAATTTCGGGACGCGCGCCACGCTGACCGAAGACGAGCTGAAGGATCGCGAGAAGCGGGTGGTGCAGTCGGAAGAGTTCATCGATACCGGCGGTCCCAACGCGCATTCGCCGGCCGTGGCGGAGATCGAAGCGAAGGAGAAAGGTGAGAAACCGAATACGGCCCCCCGCGGGCGTTACGGCAGCGGCGTGGACGCGGCTCCAGTTCCCGGACATTGGGGCGAGTTCGCGCGCCGGGCGTCGCATCAGACCTCGCAGATCGTGGATCCTCCCGACGGCCGCCTTCCTCCCTTGACGCCGGAAGCGCAAAAGCTGCTGGACGCCAAGATGAAATTGCGCCGGGAACAGATCCCCGGATCCTGGCTGAACTGGAGCGATTACGACCGCTGCATCACGCGCGGCGTGGCCGGGTCAATCCTTCCCGTGATCTACGGCAACGGGCTGGAGATCGTGCAATCGCCCGGATACGTGGCTATTCGCTATGAGATGGTGCACGACGTCCGCATCATTCCGACCGACGGGCGTCCCCACATTAACGCAGACATTAAGTCCTATATGGGCGATCCAGTCGGCCACTGGGAAGGCAATACGCTGGTGGTGGAAACCACCAACCTAAAGGGCGATACGCTCTCGATCGGAGCCAACGGCGACATGGGTGCTCCTTACAGTGACGAGATGAAAATCACCGAACGGTTTACCCGCGTGGGGCCGAACCGGATCGATTACCGCATGACGGTGAACGATCCCAAAACGTATACCGCGCCCTTCACGATCGCGTTTCCCATCACGCACGAGCCGGGCTATCAGCTTTTCGAGTATGCCTGCCACGAAGGCAACATGGCGATGCATAATATGCTGAGTGCGGCCCGCATGGAAGACAAGAAGAAAGCCGCCGCGGAAGCCGGCAAGTAGGGATTCAAGGAGAATTAGGAGAGAGTTTGATTATGAGGAACAAGCTTTTGATCGCGGCCGC
>JASHQT010000025.1 GCA_030039005.1 Bryobacteraceae bacterium | reverse complement strand
TGCATGAAATGGCCGTTTTCTGGCTCCGCGTGGCCACGGCGCTCTACGGGGTCGGGCTCCTGCACGTCATGGCGGTGCTACTGCGCCGGCGCGAAGGCTTCCTGAAGCCCGCGCTGTTCGCCTTCCTGGTCGCCGCCGTTCTGCACTTCGTCGCGATCGTCGAAATGACGGTCTCGCTGGGCCATCTGCCGGTGGACACGTTCTTCGAATCGGCCACCGTCTGCGCGTTTCTCATCGCCGTTCTTTTCCTCTTCGTGTATTGGCGCTACGACGCCGCCAGCCTCAGTGTGTGTATTTTTCCGCTGGTTTTCGTGCTCGCGCAGGTAGGCGCCATGGAAACGCCCCTCAATTCCCTGCCCAACACGAACGTGCGCGCGCTGTTGCTGGTGCACGTCATGATGGTGCTGCTCGGCTACGCGTCGCTGCTCCTGACCGCCGTCGCCTCTGGCTTCTACTTGATTCAGGAGCGCCGGCTCAAGCGCAAAAAGCCGCTGGAGGTTCCCGAGTACATCGCCCAATTATTCAAGCGCCTCCCGCCGCTCGCCACGCTCGACAACATGATCACCAACGCCATGAGCTTCGGCTTCGTCTTCATCACGCTCGGCGTCATCGCCGGCAGCACCTGGGCGTTCATCGACGCGGGCACCGCCTGGATTCGCGATCCGCGCATCGCGCTCGCGTTCATCACTTGGGGTTTCTATCTCACCATGGTGTTCCTCCGGCAAACCGCCGGGTGGCGAGGCCGGAAAGCCGCGGTCATGGCGGTGGCCGTGCTCTGCTGTTCCGGACTCACCTGGGCCGCGCACGTAGGCTTGAGGTCCTTGCTCGCCAAATAAAGATGGCCCAATGAAGTTCTCCATCACAGGCGTCAATCACAAAAGCGCACCGGTGGAGGTGCGCGAACGCCTGGCCTTCGATGAAAGCGCCTTGTCCCAAGCACTGGTTGCGCTGAAGACGCGGCCCGGATTTTGCGAAGGCATGATCCTTTCCACCTGCAATCGCGTGGAAGTGGCGCTGACCACCGAAGAGAACTCGCATGCCGCCGTCGCCGTTGATCAATTTCTCGCCGACACGCGCCAGGTGGATCGCGCATGGGTGACGCCGTATCTTTATCACTTCGAGGATTCCGACGCCATCCGGCATTTGTTCCGCGTGGCCGCGAGCCTGGACTCGATGGTCATCGGCGAGCCGCAGATCCTCGGTCAGCTGAAATCCGCCTATTCGATCGCCAAGGAGCATGGCGCCGTCAGCGGGTTCATGGACGCGCTGCTCACGCGCGCGTTTAATGTCGCCAAGCGCGTGCGTTCGGAGACCGATATCGGCGAGAACGCGGTTTCCATCAGCTATGCCGCGGTCGAGCTGGCGCGCGAAATCTTCGGTTCGCTCTCCGGCAAAAAGGTCATGATCATCGGCGCGGGCAAGATGAGCGAGCTTGCCGCGCGGCATTTAAAGCGCAGCGGCGCGGGGCAAATCCTGGTCGCCAACCGGACGCTGGAGCGCGCGCTCGAAATGGTGGAGCTGTTCGAAGGCAAGCTGGTCGAATACACGCGCTTTCTCTCCGTTCTGCCGGAAGTGGATATCGTGATCGCCTCCAGCGGCGCGCCGCATTACATCATCGTGCGGGACGACATGAAGAAGGTCCTGGATGCGCGCAAAAACAAGCCGGTGTTTCTGATCGATATCGCGGTGCCGCGCAACATCGAGCCCAGCGTGAACGAGCTGGATAACGTGTTTCTGTACGACATCGACGACTTGCAGAAGGTGATCGACACCAATCTCCAAGGGCGCCAGGAATCGGCCGAGGACGCCGAGGCCATCATTCACGAAGAAGTAGAGCGCATGCTGGCGCGGCTCAAGGCTCGCGAAGTCGCGCCCACCATTATCAAGCTGCAAGAGGAGCTGGAAAAGTTGCGTAGCGCCGAAATCGCGCGCTGGCGCTCCAAGCTGGGGCAACTCACACCCGAGCAGGAACAGGCGCTCGAAGGCTTCACTAAAAGCATGATGAACAAGATCGCGCACGGGCCGATTTCGGAGATACGCCGCCAGGCGTCGCTGCCCGACGGGCATTTTGTGATCAGCGCCGTCCGAAAGGTCTTCCGCCTCGATTAAGATGCTCACCATCGGATCGCGAGGTTCCCAGCTTGCCCTCTGGCAGGCGCACTGGGTGCAGGGCAGGTTGCAAACGCTGGGTTTCGAGTCGCGCATTGAAATCATCAAGACCACCGGCGACAAGATTACGGATGTCGCTCTGTCGCGCGTGGGCTCGCAGACCGGAACAAAAGGTTTATTCACCAAGGAAATCGAAGAAGCGCTGCTCTCGGGCCACATCGATCTGGCCGTGCATTCTCTCAAAGACATGCCCACCGATCTACCCGCGGGTCTGACGCTGGCCGCCATCCCGGAGCGCGAGGATCCGCGCGATGCGCTGGTGGGCCGCGCGCTTGAGAATCTCGGCGCGGGCGCTCGCGTGGGAACCGGCTCGCTGCGCCGCGCCGCGCAACTTCGCGCCCGCCGCCCGGATTTGCAGATTGAAGACATCCGCGGCAACGTCGATACGCGTTTGCGCAAGTTGGACGAAGGCCGCTATGACGCCATCGTTCTCGCTTCGGCCGGGTTGCGGCGTCTCGGTTGGGAAAACCGCATCACCGAGCTGTTCAATCCGACTGTGTTGTGCCCAGCGGTTGGACAAGGTGCGCTCGCCATCGAGACGCGCGGCGATGAAGGTCCTGGCCTTCAAGCAGCGCGGCAATTGGAACACGCCGAATCGCGCACTCGCGTGACGGCCGAACGCGCCGCATTGGCTGCCCTCGGCGGCGGCTGCCAGGCGCCCATGGGCGCGCACGCATACCTGGACGGCGACACGCTCATCATCATCGGCGTGATTGTTTCTCCGGACGGCACGCAAATGGTTCGCCGCCGGCAGCATGGTGCCGCAAGCGATCCCGAGGGAGCCGGCAGCTCGCTCGCGCAGCAACTTCTCGACGCGGGAGGCAAGGAAATCCTCGACGCCGTCTACGGCGCGCAGGCATGAGCAAGGTTTATCTCGTCGGCGCGGGCCCCGGCGATCCCTCGCTTATCACCTGGAAAGGCCGCCAGCTTCTCGCCATCGCCGATTCCATTCTCTACGACAACCTGGCCAACGAGCACCTGCTCGATCTCGCGCCCAAGAGTTGCGAGCGTATTTACGTCGGCAAGAAAAAATCGGTGCACGCGTTTCCCCAAGAAGAAATCTGCGCCATGATGATCGACCGCGCACGCCGCGGTCTGAACGTCGTGCGGCTCAAAGGCGGCGATCCGTTCATCTTCGGCCGCGGGGGCGAGGAAGTAGAAGCGCTAGCGGACGCAGGCGTTGCGTTCGAAGTAGTCCCGGGCGTCACGTCGCCCTTGGGGATCGCGGCCTATAGCGGCATCCCGCTGACGCACCGCGCGCACAACAAGGCGGTCACCTTCGTCACCGGCCACGACGTCCATGGCATCGATTGGAGCAAGGTCGGGCAAACCGAGACGTTGGTGATCTTCATGGGCATTTTCGCCATCCGCGAGATTGCGGCCGAGATCATGCGCCACGGCCGCTCACCCGACACTCCCGCGGTTGCGGTTCGCTGGGGCACGCGTCCCGATCAGGAGACCGTCGCCGGTACTCTCGCGACCATCGCCGAGCGCATCGAGCAGGCGGACTTGAAACCGCCCGCGACCGTGATCATCGGCGAAGTGGCTGCATTGCACGAGAAGCTCGATTGGTTCGAGAAGCTGCCGCTGTTCGGACAGAAGATCGTAGTGACGCGCGCCGCCGATCAAGCCGCGGAGTTTTGCGACCGCTTGCGCGCGCTCGGCGCCGACACGATCGAGTTGCCGGTCATCGCACTGGAGCCGCCGCCTGATCCCGCACCGCTCGACCGCGCCATCGCGAATCTCGAATACTACGACTGGCTGATCTTCACCAGCGTCAATGGCGTTCGATTTTTCCTTGATCGGCTGGATCGTTCTCTACGCGACCTGCGGTCGCTGCGCGCCAAGATTTGTGCTATCGGTCCTGCGACGCGTAAATCCATCGAGGGTCTTCATCTCAAAGTGGATTTGATGCCCGAAGAATACGTCGCCGAGAGCCTGGTCGAGGCGTTTGCACAGCAGGATCTCGCGGGCAAGAAAATCCTGCTGCCGCGCGCGGCGGCGGCGCGCGATGTGATTCCCATCGAGCTGGGAAAACTGGGCGCGGAAGTCGACGTGGTGGAGGCCTATCGCAACGTGGTTCCCCCGGATGCCGCGGCTCGCGCGCGCGAAATCTTCTCCGCCGTGCACAAGCCGGACTGGATCACGTTCACTAGCTCTTCCACCGTCAAAAACCTGGTCGCCATCAGCGGCCGCGAGGCGCTGGAAGGGGTCCGCATCGCTTCCATCGGCCCGGTGACTTCGTCCATAATCTGCGCTCACGGCCTGAAAGTAGACGCCGAAGCGCAGCAGTTCACGCTCGACGGCTTGATCGA
>JASHQT010000284.1 GCA_030039005.1 Bryobacteraceae bacterium | reverse complement strand
TTGGCCAAGGCGGCCGAGTTCTGGGACTACGATATTTTCGCGGCCGCGCCGCTGAGCGGCCATACCGCGAAGCACGTACTTTCGGGCCTCGCGACCTATTTCATCTATCGATGGCGTATGAGTGTCGCGATTCCCGGTGCTGCCCACAGTAAAGTTCCCGCCGGGCCAGAGCCGATTCATCTGTAAAGGAGAAAAATCCATGCTCCTGCTGCTTTTTATTTTTGTGATTGCCGGATGGATATATTTCAACAACCGTTTGGTGCGTGCTGAAGATCGGCTGGAGCAGGAGCTTGAAGCGCGAAGCCGCGACAGCGATGTGATCGCCGCGCTGACACGCCGTGTTTGGAAGCTGGAGAATCTCCAAAGTCCGCCCGGTGAGGAAAAGGCGCCCCAGCCGCCGCCCGAAGTCCGCATGAGTGTCCCCGCGGTACCGTTGCCGGAGCCCGTGATCCTACCGAACGCTCCCGGGCTCCCGGTTGCCGCCACGGTCCCACCGCGACCCGAGGCTCCGGCTCTCGGTCCGGTGTTTACGGCGCCGCTGGCCGAGCCGCGGCCTGGCTGGGGCGATCGTCTACGTGAATTCCTGGGCGGTGAGGAATGGGAAGCGGTGGTGGGCGGAAACTGGCTGAACAAGCTCGGTGTGCTGGTTCTCGTGATCGGGATCGCACTACTACTGGGATACGAATTCACGCATGTAGGTCCGGCCGGCCGCGTGGCGATCGGAATTGGCGTCGGCTTGACGATGCTAGTCGGCGGCGTCCTGGCGGAGCGCAAGCGCGGATATGCGATCTTTGCACGCGGTCTGATCGGTGGCGGATGGGCGGCGCTCTATTTCACGACCTACGCCATGCACGCGTTGCCCGCCGCGAAGATCATCGATAACGCTTACGTGGCCACCGGACTGCTGCTGGCAGTGGCGTCCGGGATGATCCTCCATGCGCTGCGGTATCGGTCGCAAACCGTGAGCGGCCTGGCGTATTTCATCGCCTTCGCCACGCTGGCGCTCGGCGAAAGCACTCCGTTTTCCGTCCTGGCTCTGTTGCCGCTGGCGGGCTCGCTCCTGTATGTGGCTTATCGTTTCCGATGGCATCGGATGGCAGTGTTCGGGCTCTTCGCGACGTACGCCACGGTGGCCTCGCGTCCCGATGTGGGCGCGCCGCTTGGATCTACGCAAGCGTTGTTCGCGATGTACTGGCTGCTGTTTGAAACCTTCGACGTTTTGCGTCTGCGCGCCGGCAAAGCCGGCTGGGCGATCGAATCGTTCATCCTTCCCGGCAATGCGATCGGATTCATCGCACTCTCGGTTGTGAAATGGCAGCGCGCGGCGCCGGATCACCTCTATGCGTTCTTGGGCGCCTCCGCGGCACTTTATCTCGCAAGCGCATTGCTGCGCACCAGGATTTGCCCGCAGTCGCGTTTCGGCGCTGAAGTCAGTACATTCGACCGCATCGGCGCCGGGAGCTATGAAGGTCCGCTGACGGTATCCGCGGCACTTGCGGCGTTTTCGATTCTGCTTCGGGCGAACGGTGAATGGATGAACTTCAGTTTGCTGGCCGAAGGCGAGGTCCTCTTTCTCGCTGGATATTTCTTCGGCCAACGCTATCTCCGGCGAATCGCGGGGCTGCTGTTCGGCGCATCCATCTTCAGGCTTCTGGCGGTGGATGTGATGGCAGAAGAATCGATCACATTTGCAAGACATACCTGGACGAGCTGGTCGCCGATGGCGGTTCTATCTGCCGCCGTGTTTTACACCAATCGGGCGCTGCGTGTTGCCGAAGGAGCGCTCTACAGCACTGGCGCCGCGGGATTGGTTGCCCTGGTACTTGGGTTTGAGACCCCTCGCGAATATCTTTGCGCTGCGTGGCTGGGGTTCGCGGCACTGCTGTTCGAGCTGGGCTTCCGCTGGCGACGGCCGGAGTTCCGCTATCAAGCGTATGTTTTAGGCGCCCTCGGCACAGGCGCCGGGTTGCTTGCCAACGCCCTCGGCCTGCCGTTATTCGGAGCGCGCGCGGCTTGGCCTTTGGCTTGGCTACCACTCGCGATTTGCGCCGCGCTGCACTACTCGGCGACGCTACGGATCACGATGAGCAGCGCGGACCGGCTTCCCGAAGAAGAGAAGAAGATCTCATGGATCACCGCAGCGTCGGCTGTTGCTTTTCTATTTGCGATCGCGTGGAAGTTCGCTCCGGCGGATTACCTCGGGCTGACTTGGCTGTTGCTGGGAGCCGTGCTGTTTGAACTGGGTCTGCGGGGATTGCCAAAACATTTCCGCTGGCTATCGTATTTCGTTACCGCCGCCGGTCTGTGGGGCCTGTTCTGGCGTGACGTGGTGGAAGCGCAGATCGGCTCGACCGCAGCCGAATCCGTTTCGCTCGCTGTAGCAGCGGCCGTCTGTGCGTCGTTGAGCGTGCGGCTATTCCGTTCCGCGCCCGCCAGCATCGGCGATGAGGAGCGCGAATGGTGCCGCGATCTTTACGCTGCTTCCGCCGCCATGTCGGCCATGACGCTGGTATTCCTGCGTCTGCCGCCGCAATCAGTTGCACCCGTGTGGACCGTTTTCAGCATCGCGTTCTTTGAAATCGGCCTGCGCCTGGCATTTCCGAGACTTCGGCTACTGGCCCACATGATCGCCTCGGCCGTCTGCGTTCGCTTGGCCCTCGCCGATCTGCAGGGATTCGGTGACGCGCCTCACATTACCTATCGCACGTTCACTGTTGTACCCATTCTCGCGTCCCAGTATTACGTGTGGTGGCGCTACCAACAGAGCGCTATCGCAGAGTGGGAACGGAAGGCCGCGCGCATTTATCTCTACGTGGCGGCGCTCTTGGCGATTGCGCTTGCGCGGTTCGAGTTGGGTAGTACGCTGTCGGTTGCTGCTTGGGCTTTGCTCGGCCTCGCGCTGTATGAACTCGGCCAACTGCGCGAGATGTCCGATTTGCGATGGCAAGGCCATGGCATCGCGCTTTTATCGTTTGCGACCACCATCGCGATGCTCGCCGATAATTCCCGGCACGTTGTAATTGCCTCCATTGTCGTCGCCGCCTTTTATTGCGCACAGCTTCTTTCTCCGCGTGCTTCGACGCTTCCCGCGGAGCGGTTTGCACGGCCATTCTACTTGCTGGCGGCTTCGATCTTGCTCGCGATTCTTCTGTTCCACGAAGTCTCGGGCGGCCTGCTGACCACGGCCTGGGCGGTGGAGGCGCTGGCGCTGCTTGCCGCGGGCTTTCCGCTGCGCGATCGAATTCAGCGGCTCACCGGGTTAGCGCTTTTCATGATCTGCGTATTGAAGCTGTTCTTGTACGATCTGCGTGAACTGGAGACCGTGAACCGGATTTTGTCGTTCCTCGTATTGGGGCTGATCCTGGTCGGGGTCTCCTGGGTCTATACTCGCTTTCGCGACCGAATCCAGCGCTACCTGTGAATCTTCGGTGGAGTGGGGCGCAGAGGCTTCCCGCGCGCACCAGTACGTCATCCCGGGTTTTTCGGGCCGGCGAAATGATGGATTGGCTGCCTCGCGCCCTCCGCCGGCTCCGCGCTTCCCGGAGTTTGTCACTTATGAGGGACATCGTATAAAATACACTACGGCCGGCGGACTTCCCTCAAGCCAAGTGATTGCGCAAATTTGGAAGCTGACGCCGAACAGAGGAGAAAACAGCGATGAAACTGCAACAATGGCTTCCCGCAGCAATGATTCTGGCCCCTGCGTTATTAATGGCCCAGCCCAAAGGGCCGGGAGGGCCGCCGCGCCCGGTTCTATCGGTGACCTCGGACGCGTGGCCCGATGGCGGAGAAGTCCCGATGAAATATTCCGGCCGCGGCGACAACAAAAGCCCGGCGTTCGAATTCCAATGGACCTTGGCAGGTAAGCCAACCGCGATGCCGGACAGCGTGCAGACCTACGCGGTGATTTTTCACGACATCGAAAACTCCACGAACAAAACCACTGAGGACACCCTGCATTGGTCCGCGTTTAACATTCCCGGAAGCGCGAAAGGCTTGCCGGAAGGAATTGCATCGGGCGATCTGCCGGACGGCACGCGCAACGGGCCCGGCATCATGGCACGCAGAGGAACACCGGGTTATTTCGGTCCCGGCGCCGGACCCGGCCCCTTCCATCATTATGTCTTCGAATTCTACGCGCTCGACACCAAGCTGGATCTGCCGGCCACTACCACGCGCGAAGAATTGTTGAAAGCGATGGACGGCCACGTGGTGGGCAAAGCCGCGTATGTCGGCCGGTTCCATATGCCGTCGCCGGCGCAATAATCGCCGCGCAATAAAAAACTTCCGGCTGTGATAGTCTGATCGACGCGAGGCTGCATACTGCCTCCAGGAGGTTCCTTATGATGACGGCACCCTATATCAACGGACATGCGATCGACGAGGAGGCGGCGTCGATGACGCCGGTGGTCAACCCGGCGAGCGGAAAGACTTTCTCCAAAGTCTTCATGGCGCGCCCGGAGCATATGACGCGAGCCATCGACGCGGCTTACGCCGTGAAGGACGTCTGGGGCAACACGTTGCCTTCCGAGCGCGAGCTAATTCTGATTCGCGCGGCGGATGTTCTCGAATCCATGCGCTCCGAAGTGGTGGATCTGCTGATCGACGAAGGCGGCGCGACCTTCGGAAAATCGCAGTTCGAAGTCTCCTACGTGGTTGGAACACTTCGGTCCGCTGCCGGCGAGTGCCGCCGCATCATGGGACAGACGATCCCGAGCGATACTCCGGGACGCTTTTCCATGGCCATCCGCAGGCCACTCGGTGTAGTGGGCGGCATCGCGCCGTTTAACTTCCCGTTGATCCTGGCTACGAAGAAGGTCGCGTTCGCTCTCGCCGCGGGCAACACCTTCGTGTTAAAGCCATCGGAAGAAACTTCGTTGGTGGGCCTGAAAATCGCCGAGATTTTCGATAAAGCCGGACTGCCGCCGGGTGTTCTGAACGTAGTCACGGGCGATGGCCCGACGTTGGGTGCGGCGATGTACAGTGACCCACGGGTAAAGGCGATTCTGTTTACCGGCTCGACGGCGGTGGGCCGCGAAATCGGCGTGGAGTGCGCGCGCCGGGGCAAAAAGTTCGACCTCGAAATGGGCGGCAAGAGTCCGCTGCTGGTGTTGAAGGACGCCCATCTCAAGTACGCCGTGGACACGGCGGCCTTTGGCGTCTTCATGCACCAAGGCCAGATCTGCATGGCGGGCACTCGCGTGATTGTGGAAGAGCCGGTCTACGAGGAGTTTCTGAAGCTGTTTGTCGCGAAAGTGAAGACCCTCAAGGTGGGCGATCCGCGCGATCCGGAGACCGTCATTGGACCACTCATTCGCGCCTCGCAGTGCCCGTTTATCGCCAGCCGCATCGAAACGTCCCAGGCAGCCGGTGCGCGTGTTCTGTGCGGCGGCACTTACGAGGGGCATTACTTCCAGCCGACCGTGGTGGCCGATGTCACGCCTTCCATGCCGATCTTCCAGGAAGAGCTTTTCGGGCCGGTGGTCAGCGTCGCCAAGGCCAAGGACGCGGCCGATGCGATCCAACTGGCCAACAACTCGCGCTACGGCCTAACGGCCGCCGTGATCACCAATGACCTGCAGCTCGCGATGCGCTGCGCCATGGAATTGGAATCAGGTTCGGTGCACATCAACGGTTCCACCGTTCACGATGAGCCGCACGGGCCGTTCAGCGGCGTGAAGGATTCCGGCATGGGACGCGAGGGCGGCCAGTGGTCCATGGACGAACTTACCGAGCTGAAGTGGGTCACCATCCAGCAGGGCGAAGCACACTACCCCTTCTGATCTGAAGCCGCGTGCTTGACGCGCGCGGCCCAGTTTCCAGACAGCAGCCTGTAGGTTGGTTTACTTCACGCTCGCGACGGTGAGCGTGTCGCCCTTTAGCTTGCCGTTTACAGTGACGTTCATGCCGGCCATGGCGACGATTTTGTCCTGATTGGCGATCTTGTAGACTTTGCCGTCTTCGGTCACCAGGACCGCCGGGGAACCATTCTTGATGCACTTTTTCGCGCATTCGGAATCGCCCTTCATTTCGGGCTTGTTCGCGCAGGCCGTGTCTTCGACGAATCCCTTGAACTCGGCCGCCAAGGCGCTCGCGGCGAGGCCTACGGTCATCAATCCGATTACTGTGATCTTTTTCATGTTCGTCTCCTCATGAGCCGCTGGGGCAACTCACCGCTGGGCAACTCATGGGAATTATACTACACCACTCGGTGGGGCCCGACGTCATGCGCCGGGGTTCTGGCCCCGGTTGGTGGCGATCCGG
The DNA here is from genome assembly GCA_030039005.1 of Bryobacteraceae bacterium. Next base: position 5,667 of record JASHQT010000284.1, on the reverse strand, counting down.
CCGAGAGCGATCCGCTCGGCGGTATTGGCGCCCGGTTCCGCACGCAGTTCCAGGCGATCCAGCCATTTGATCTGCATGAAGCAATCGCCCTGGGGGACCACCAGACGGACCGGCCCTCCGCGCGCGGCGTTCAACGCTCGATCGTGCATACGGATGGCAAGCAACACGCGGCCCGCGCGGTCCATGGGTAAGGAGAGACCGAACTCTCCGGCGCTGGCCTGAACGTAGCGCGCGCCACGAGCGGGTTTCGCGAGTTCCAGCACGGTTTCCAATAGAACCCCACCCCATCGCACGTTCGGAACGCTCCAGCCTTCGAGACAGACGAAATCCCCGGTGAAATCGTGCTGGGGTAATCGCTCCAGGCCGCCTCGTGTCAGGTTGAGAGGTTCCGCGACCAGACCGCCAACGCGTAAGACGATGGTTTTTGGATCTGGCTCCGGATCGGAACTGACGGTAGGCGATTCCTCGCGCAGGCCTGACATCGGCAGCCAATATATAGCACATTCGGAAGAAGTGCTGTGATTTCGCCTCCGCCGGCTCCATATTGTAAGGGCGGCTACAAATCCTTTACATAATTTCGCTAACTTGGGGCATTTCCATTCGTCTCCTTAGATGTAAGGAGGCCCAGATGAATGTAAGATCGTTTTTAATCGCTGGCGCGGTTGCCATGTCGACCGTAGCCCTTGCCTCAGCCAAGACCTACCAAATCGATATTCAAGCGCCGGCCAAAGCCGGAACTGTCGAATTACAGCCCGGCGAGTATAAGCTCAAAGTCGAAGGTTCCCAGGCGGTCTTCACCGACAGCCACAACAAATCGGTCACTGTTCCCGCCACGGTCCAAAATGTTGACAAGAAATTCAGCTATACGACGGTCGAGACCGCCAACCAGGGCGGGATGGATACCATCCAGGCGATCGATCTCGGCGACTCCAATACTCAGGTGAAGCTGGGGCAGTAGCCGCGCTTCCGCGCTCACGCTAAACCTCTTACGGCGCGCGTCCGATGTATCGGCAGGAGAGTACAACTTCCGCCTGTGACGATCTGCGCCGAGGTAGCCGGATACGAGCTGGTTCTGGCAAAAACACCGAATGACCGATGGTCCGTGTCCCTCCGGGGGACTGGATACTTCCTCACACCCCTGAATGACATTTGTGAATCGCTGGAGGAGGCCAAGCAACACGCCTGCATGTGGGCCGCAAAGGAAGCGGGCATACCACTGACCGAGGCGTTGCTCGAGCGAACCCGCTGGAGGGAGTGCAGAGTGTATTAACGGCGAGTCACGCGCCGAGTTTGCGCTCCACGCTAGCGACTTTTTCTTCCATGGTCTGCTCGCGATCCGTGCGCGTCCCGAATTTCATCGTGGTGGAAATGCGCGGGACGCCTGAGGCGTGTAGAGCTTCGTGGCAGCGCTTCACCGCCGCAAACACCTGGTCCCAATCGCCCTCGATGTTGGTTCCGTAGGCGTGCAGCCGCGTTTTGAGTCCCGCTTCGGCGAGGATGCGCTCACAGAGCGCGATTTCTTTTGAGACGGAAACCCCAATTCCGATGGGGACGACGCACAAGTCCGCGATGACGTTCATAATCTTATTGTGTCGTACGCTGGCAATAGAACTATGACAATTTTCCCCGGGGAACTTCGCCAGGCGTTGCGCGCGATTGCGCGCCGGCCGGGATTTACGGTGGTGGCGGTTTTGACCATCGCGATCGGGATTGGAGCCAACACAGCGATTTTCAGCGTGGCCGATGCGTTGCTGCTGCGGCCCCTGCCATATACGCAGCCGGAACGGTTGGTGCTTCTGGCGGCGCAGAAGAACGGCGTGCGGTTCAGGCAGTTCAGCGTGGGCTTCTTCTCCTGGCCGCACTTTGAGCAGATCAAGCGCGAGAGCCGCTCGTTTTCTGGAGTCGCCGCGGTTACCCAGGAAGCCTTCAACGTAACCGGCGCGGACAATCCTGAGCAAGCCCAGGCCGCGCGAGTCACCTGGAATTTCTTGCCCGTCGTCGGTGTCCGGCCCGCGCTGGGCCGAAGGTTCACGCCGCAGGAAGACCAGCCGGGCGGTCCACTGGTGGTGCTGCTCAGCGATGCGATGTGGCGCCGCCGCTTTCACGCCGATCCGGCGGTGCTGGGCCGCGAAATCACTTTGGATCAGAAGCCCTACACCATCATCGGCGTGCTTCCACCCAACTTCCGCTTCGATTTGGTGGGACCCCGCATCGATCTGATCGCCCCGCGCGTGTTCGATTTGAATCTGGCCACGCCGCAGCAGATCCAGGCCGGCGCGGGATTTCTGTTGGCCGTGGGCCGGCTTATCCCGGGCGTGAGCCTGGCGCAGGCGCGGACGGAGATGGATGCGCTCTCGATCCGATATCGCGGAGAGCGGCCCGGGTTCCCGGATATCGATACGACGGTGCGGGCTGACCGGCTCCGCGACGACGTGGTGGCGAACTATCGCCCAGCCGTGTTGATTCTATTCGGCGCGGTATCCCTGGTGTTGCTGATCGCCTGCGGGAACGTGGCGAGCCTTTTGCTGGCGCACGGGCTGGGCCGCCGCCGGGAGACGGCGCTGCGGTCGGCCTTGGGCGCTGGGCGCGGACGGCTGATCCGCCAACTTCTGACTGAAAGCGTGATTCTCGCCCTGGCGGGCGGCGCTGCCGGAGCCTTGCTGAGCGCCTGGGGCACGCGCCTGATTGTCGCGCTGGCGGGCGATTCGCTGCCGCGCGGCGCTGGGATCGGCATGGACGCGCGCGTCCTGTGGTTCACCCTGGGCATTTCGATTGTCGCGGGGCTGCTGTTCGGGCTGGCGCCCGCCATCCAGTTTTCGCGCGGCGATTTGAACGCGGTGCTGCGCGCCGAAGGCCGTGGCTCGACGCCGGGGCGCGAGCGCAACGCGCTGCTGCGACTGCTGGTGGTGGCGCAAGTGGCGCTTTCGACGATCTTGCTGGTGGGGGCCAGCCTGCTGGTGCGCAATTTCGTGCAACTGCGCGACGCGGCGCCGGGATTCGATGCGCACGGCTTGCTGACGATGAACATCGAACTGCCACCCGCGCGCTACGCCACCAAATCCCAGATGATCGCGTTTTTCGATGAGCTGCTGCGCCAGGCTCGCAGCGTACCCGGCGTGGAATCGGCCGCGATGGCTTCGGCCTTGCCGGCTTATCCCACGCGCTTTTCGCCGGCTCTGCCCGAAGGACAGCCGGCGGTGCCGCTGGCGCAGCGCCCGCTCTTCAACATTCAAACATTTACGCCCGGATATGTTGGAACGCTGCGCGTCCCGTTGCTACGCGGGCGCGACTTCAGCGAGCACGACGGAGCGAACGATCGCCGCGTGGCGCTGGTCAACGCAACGCTGGCGCGGCGTTATTGGCCCGAAGACAATCCCATTGGCAAACACATTTTGCTCGGACGGCAGACCGATCCGGTGGAGGTGGTGGGCGTGCTGGGCGACCTCCGCAATACCGGCCTCGCCGCTGATGTGCAGCCCGAAATCTATTTGCCGTTCGCGCAACTCCCCTGGGCATCGATGAACCTGATTGTGCGCAGCGCGGGCGATCCGCACAAGATTGCCGCATCCATTCATGACGCAGTATCGGCCACGGATCGCGATCAGCCCGTCACGCTGGTCCGCACCATGGATGAAGTCTTGGATGCGGCCGCCGCGCAGCCGCGCTTTACGACGTCGCTGATCGGCACGTTATCGGGAGCGGCGCTGCTATTGGCCGCGATCGGCATCTACGGAGTGATCGCCTATTCGGTGGCCGAGAGAACCAGCGAGATGGGCGTGCGCATCGCGCTCGGCGCCGAGCGCTCCGATATTTTACGGCTGGTGCTGCGGCAGGGGCTGGGCATGGCGCTGGCGGGAATCGCGATCGGGCTGGCGGCGTCCGTGGCCGCGGCGCATTTGATCGCGAGCCAGCTTTATCATGTGAGTCCCACTGAGCCGTGGGCGTTCGCCGCGAGCGCTGTTGTGTTTGCGGCCGTGGCCGCGCTGGCCAGTTACATTCCCGCGCGCCGTGCAATGCGCGTGGATCCGCTGGTCGCACTCCGTCAGGAGTGAGCGCGTCACGAAGGGGAGGATCAGATGGCGAACATCGGATTTGTCGGCCTGGGCGCGATGGGCGGAAATATGGTCGACCGGCTTCTGCAACAGGGCCACAGCGTTACGGGCTACAACCGGACGCGTTCGAAGTGCGAATGGCTGTGCGGCAAAGGCATGAAATTGGCGCACTCGCCGCGCGAAGTTTGCGAGGCGGCGGAGGTGACGCTCTCGATGATTACGAATTCCGCCGCGCTCACTGAAATCGCCGAAGGCGACAACGGGATGCTGGCCGGGATCACGTCCGGCAAGGTGCTGGTGGATATGAGCACGGTGAGTCCGGCGGTGAGCCGTGCGCTGGCCGAAAAGGTGCGGGAGAAGGGCGGCGACATGCTGGATGCCCCGGTGCTGGGCAGCTTGCTTACGCTGCAGCAAGGCAGGCTCTCCATCATGGTGGGAGGGCGGCTGGAAACTTTCGAGCGTGTGAAGCCGATTCTGGCGGACATCGGAAAGAAAATCACACGCGTGGGAGAGAACGGACAGGCGCTGGTGATGAAGATCGCGGCGAACCTGAATCTGCCGGTGCAACTGCTCGCGTTCTCGGAAGCCATTCTGCTGGCGGAGAAGAGCGGGATTCCGCGCGAGATCGCGGTGGACATTCTCACCAACAGCGCCGTCGCTTCGCCCATGCTGCAATATCGTGGGCCGTTCGTGCTTCAAATGCCGGAAGAAGCGTGGTTCAACGTAAACATGATGCAGAAGGACATGCTGCTGGCGCTCGAACTCGGGCGCCAGGTGGATGTTCCGCTGAGTGCGGCCGCGATGGGCAACGAGATGCTGACCGCGGCGCGCGCGATGGGCTTCGCTGATAAAGATTTCGCCGTCGTGTTTGAAGTGGTCGCGCGGATGGCCGGAGTTGTGAAATAATTTCGCATTGTGGAAACAGCGCACCCGGCTATGGATCGCGTGATGAAGACGTTCGCGCGCGATGATTATCGCGCGCTGCGCCGTTTGGCCGCGCGCATTCGTTTGAACGCGACGCGCATGGTCGCGATTCAAGGCTTCGGTTATCTGGGGCAGGCGTTGTCGTCAGCCGAGATCTTCGCGGTGCTGTTCGGCGGCGGGCTTCTCGATTTCGGCCGGGACCGGTTTGTCTTGTCGCCGGGACATTACGTGATCGCCCTCTATGCCGTCGCGGCCGAAGTGGGGCTGCTCGAGCCCGCGGTACTGGCGACGTACGGCGCCGATGGATCCGAGCTCGAAGCGATCGGGACCGAGCGCACCCCGCTGGTGGATCTGGTATGTGGATCGCTGGGCCAGGGATTGTCGGGCGCGATCGGATTCGCGCTTGCGGCGCACTATGCGGGCGAGAAGCGCGATACCTGGGCGTTCCTGAGCGACGGCGAGATGGAAGAAGGCCAGGTGTGGGAAGCGGCGATGTTCGCGTCGCACCATCGCGATCGCATGGGCCGTTTGATTGCGGTGATCGACGCCAACAATTCGCAGGTAGACGGGCCGGTGACGTCAGTGACAACGCTCGAACCGCTGGCCGAGAAATGGCGCTCGTTCGGATGGCGCGTGGCGGACGTGGACGGCCACGACGTGGAGGCGTTGTCGCGCGCGCTCGCAGGGCGCG
>JASHQT010000283.1 GCA_030039005.1 Bryobacteraceae bacterium | reverse complement strand
CCCATGAATACCGGCTTCATGAAACTCATGGGCGTCGGCAACACCATGCTCGCGCTGGCCGCCATCTACCTGGTGGTGATGCTGATTGGCGCGCAAATTCTCAAGCGCCCGCCCGAGGGCTTTAAGCCCGAAGGCTGGACCCCGCCCGCCAAAACTCACCGCATGATTACCGACCGCAGCGTGAACCGCAACCAGGCGCTCGGCACCGTGCAGTTCTACCTGCTGTGGAGCATCCTCTTCATCAACGTCGCTGCGGGCATTGGCATTCTCTCGCAAGCCTCGCCCATGACCCAGGACATGTTCCGGAAATCCGCGTTGGAGGCCGCGGGCGTCGTTTCCTTGATTAGCTTGTTTAACCTGGCCGGCCGGTTCTTCTGGGCCTCGCTCTCCGATCACATCGGGCGGCGCAACACGTATCTGGTATTTTTCGTGGTCCAGCCCATTTTGTTCCTGGCCATCCCGCGCATGGCCACCCTCGGCGCGTACGCGCTTTTCCTCGCTAGTTGGTCCATCATTTACACCATGTACGGCGGCGGATTCGCTACCATTCCCGCGTTTCTCGCCGATATTTTCGGACCGGAAAACGTCGGCGCCATTCACGGCGCGATCCTCACCGCCTGGAGCGCCGCGGCCATCGTCGGCCCCGTCATCATCACCGAGCTATCCAACCGCGCCAAGGCCGCGCTCGCGCCGGGATCCAGCCGCGTTCATATCTACGATTCGCCGCTACAGGTGCTGGCCGCCGGCCTGGTGTTGGGATTCGTTCTGACGCTGTTGATCCGGCCGCTGCGGCGCGAAAATTAATCGGATTCCGATGTAATTCTCAGTTTCGGCACACGCGCCGCCTCGCTACAATTTTCCTATTGGAGCGTGAATGATTTTCCCCGGCGCCCGTTATCGAGTTCTTTCTCCTCTCCTCACGGTGCGCAAGTACAGCGACGCCCGCGGATTTTTCACCGTGCCGCCCGGCGCCGTTGTGGAAACAGCCGGCGAGCTCCAAGCCGCCGGCTTTGGCGAATTGCTGCTGGTTTTTAGCCGCGATCTCGGCGAGCGCTCGCAGGTTCTGCGATCCGGCATCGCTCCCCCCGGCTGGGCGTCGGATTCTTAGCGAAGCCCGCTCAGCTCGCGCTGATGCCGTGTTGGATCGCGTAGCGCGTCAGCTCGGCCACCGAGTGCAGATTCAGCCGCTTCATGATGAGCGACTTGTGGAACTCCACCGTCTTGGAGGAAATATTCAGGTTGTCGCCGATATCCTTCGCCGAATGCCCCTCCGCCACCAATTGCAGCACTTCCTGCTGGCGGCGCGTGAGCGGCGAACGCTGTTCCGGCTGCTGCAGCAACGCCTCCAGCGATGCCCGGTTGATCAGCGGCGTCAAAAACGGCTTCCCGCGCACCGCGTTCAGAACCGCTTCCTTCAACTCCGGAACCGCCGATCCCTTCAGCACGTAGCCCGAAGCCCCCGCCCGAAACGCAGCCGCCGCGTAGGCCAGATCGCTATGGACCGTCACAAAAACGATCTTCACTTCGGGCATGGTTCTCCGCAGACGCCGTGCCGCCTCCAACCCGTTGAGATTGGGCATCGAAATGTCCATGACCACCACGTCCGGGTGGGAACGTTCGGCCTCCGCAATCAATTCGCGGCCGTCGCTGGTGATGGCCAGCAAATCGAAGTCTTGATCCAGAAGTTTGGCGATTCCGGCCGCCACCAAGGCGTGATCGTCCGCCAGCAAAATCCGAGCGCGTCTCATTTCAGTAACGGGTGCCATTTTCGTATCATAGATCCCGCTGCGAGAATTTTGCTACGCCTCCGGCTGCCGATTGTCATGGCCATTCTCCGGAATCTCGACCACAACCTCTGTTCCAGCGCCGGGTTGCGAGCTGATCTTGAAAGTACCGCCGCAGGCTCGCGCCCGTTCCTCCATGCTGCGCAGGCCCAGGTGTCCTTGCCGTGTGGCGCCGTTGGGATCGAACCCTGTGCCGGAATCCTTCACGCGAAGCTGAATGACGCCATCGGTTCGCGAAAGGCCGACCTCGGCGCTCTTCGCTCTGGCATGCAAGGCCACGTTCCGCAAGCTCTCTTGCACAATCCGGAACAAGCACAGCGCGATCTGCGGATCGACCACTCCTGGCAGGCCGTCGGCGTGAAAACGGACGGGGATATTTTCTCGCTCGCTGAATTCCCGAACGTAGGACTCCGCGGCCTCCGCCAGTCCCAAGTGGTCCAGCGCGGCCGGATGTAATTGATAAGCCATCTGCCGCAGGGACGTTGAAAGTGACTTGATCTGTTCTTGAACCGAGTGGAGCTGCTCCTTCCAATCCTTTGCCTTCTTCGCCGGATCGCCTTTCTCCAGCGAATCGATGTTGAGTTCCAGCAGCGCCAGCCGCTGGTTCAGATCGTCGTGCAGCTCCAGCGCCAGTTTTCGCCGCTCGTTCTCCTGGGCCATCATCAAGCCCGCCCCGAAGGCGCGCAATTCTTCGCTGGATCGCAAGCCGGAAGGATCCCCGTCGCCCCCAGCCGCATCGTCGGCCGCCGATTCCATGCTGGCCCGCGCCGGATCCAGGTCCACCAATACGATCACCGCGCCATCGATTCGGTTGTCCTCGGTCCGATAGGGGCGAATTCGCAGCGAATACGCTCGTCCGCCGTAGTCTTTTACTTCCGCGACTTTCGGGCTTAACGATTCGATCACCTCCAGTACCATCCGGCCCATCTTGGGGATGTCCAAATTCATGTTGATGTCGCTGATCGGCCGGCCCACGTCGGTGGGAATCAGGTTCAGCAGCCGCTGGGAGATCGGGGTAAAGCGCCGGATCCGCAGATCGTTGCCCACCATAATGATGGGTATGTTCACGTTGCCCAGCAGGTTCAGAAGATCGTTGCCCGCTTGCGCCAATTGCGCGTTGCGCGTCTGAAGCTCCTCATTCACCGTGTTGAGCTCTTCGTTGGTGGATTGCAGCTCCTCCTTGGCCGTCTCCAGTTCCTCGTTGGTGCTTTGCAGCTCCTCGTTGCTGGATTGGATCTCCTCGTTGGCCGAGCGCAGCTCTTCGTTGGACGACTCCAATTCCTCGATCACCGATTGCAGGTATTCTTTGGTCGCCACCAGCTCCTGGCGCAGTTGCTGCACTTCGCGCTCGGGGCCGGTTGAGCCTTTTTTGATCCTCCCCTTCGATTTCGCTTCCTTGCCCGCGGGCGCTGGTCCGCGTACCTCTTCGAACAAGATTAGATAACGCGGATCGCGGCTGGAGTTCTTTTTGAACGGGATCACCTCCAGATTGAATTCCGCCAGCCCGCCGTTGCGGCGGACCCGCAGACCCTCCCGGCGTACGGGTGCGCCCTCGCGTCCGGCCCTTTGAAAGGCGTTACGCAGTTCGTGTGATAAGCCCTCGCGCGCCAGCTTCAGCAAATTCAAGCTGGCCATGCCGGCCGCGGGCTCCAAGAACGGAGCCATCCGCCCGCGGAATTGCAGTACGTTCATGCCGCTGTCCACCACCACCGCCGCCGGGCTGTACCTGCCCAGCACGATCCGGTCGGCCTCCCGCACCAGGTCCGCCTCGGTCCAATCGCTCGCCGGAGGCCGAGCCGGTGCCGGACTCTCCCCCGGCTCTTCCAGCGGAAACTCGATGTTGGGCCGCGAAGTCGCCGCCCGGCACTTGTAAATCTTGGCTTTTTTGTCTTCCAGAGCGAAGAGCTCGGAATGAACTCCAATCGTTTCCGACGACCCCAGCAGCAGGTAGCCGTTGGGCTTGAGCGCATAGTGAAAAATCGGAATTACCCGCTTCTGCAGCACCGGGCCCAGATAGATCAGCACATTGCGGCAACTGATCAGGTCCAGCTTGGAAAAAGGTGGATCCTTGATCACGTTCTGCCTGGCGAACACGCACATCTCGCGAATGCGCTTGCTGATCTGGTAGCTGGAATCCACTTTCGTGAAGAAGCGGCGCAGCCGCTCGGCCGAAATATCCTGCACGATGCTGGGCGCGTAGGTCCCGCTGCGCGCTTTCTCTAAAGCGTTTTCGCTGATATCGGTGCCGAAAATCTGCACGTTCACTTCCTGGCTCCGCTCTCCCAGATATTCCAAAAGCACGATCGCAATGGAGTACACTTCTTCCCCCGACGCGCAGCCCGGCACCCAAATCCGGATCTGACCCCCAGTCTGGCTGCTGGGCGCGATCTTGGGGAACACGATTTTCTTGAGGATCTCGAAAACCTCCGGATCGCGGAAGAACTCCGTGACATTGATCAGGATATCGTCGTAGAGCGCCCGCAGCTCCACTGGGTCCGCGCGCAGCCGCACCACGTACCGCTCCAGGTTTTCGATCTGCTTCAATGCCATCCGCCGCAGAATCCGCCGCCGGATGGTGTTGGATTTGTAATAGCTGAAATCCACTCCCGTCGCGCCGCGCAGCAAATTGAGAATGCGCCCGATGGAGGCCAGCGCGGCCGGTGTGGGCTCCTTCAGCCCTTTCGGCGGCGCGGGGGCGATATAGGGATGCTGCCCCAACCGCGCCAACTCCTTGGCGATCCCTTGAGGCGGAAGCACGAAGTCGATGCAGCCCGACGAGACCGCCGCGCGCGGCATGCCGTCGTATTTGGCCGTGTCGCTCGATTGCGCGAACGTAATCCCGCCCGCCGCCTTGATCGCCATCATCCCCAATGCCCCGTCCGACGCGTTGCCCGACAGGATCACCCCGATCGCTTTGCTTTTTTGGTCCGCCGCCAAGGAGCGCAGGAACGGGTCGATGGGCATCTGCGGGATCGGCGATTCCGCCCGCGGCGATAACGTCAGCACGCCGTGCTGCACGCCCATGTGCTTGTCGCGCGGGATCACGTAGATGTGGTTGGGTTCGACGCGTACTCCTTCCGTCGCGTCCTCCACGGGCATCTTGGTGTGACGCTGCAGCAGTTCGGTCAAAAGGCTGACGTGTTTGGGATCCAGATGCTGCACGAACACGAATCCCATGCCGGTATTGCCTGGCAGCGCTTGCAGCATTTCGGTGAACGCTTCTAACCCGCCCGCCGACGCCCCGATTCCCACGATCGGAAAAAGACCTTCCTCGCTATCCTCGGATTCCTCCGTTGGTGGGCGGATGGCTTTGGCGGGGGCGGATGGAGACGGACGCTCAGCCGGCTTTCTTTTTTTCACCGGCCGCTTGCTCTTCACGTCCATCTTCTTCTTCGCCACTGTCGTCTCCGGTCCGCAGCGGGTTTCACACGCATCTTAACACCCGCCGAGGCATGCCGCGCGAATAACCCTCTAAATAATTAACGCTGGCTGAAGAATTGCTACATTGGTTGTCGTGTTTGTCGACACAGAACTGCTCCAAACCGTGATTCGCTCCAAACGGCTGATCGATGATAGCGACCAGCTTTTCGCCCGCATGCAAGATCCAGTCCTTCAAAGCTCTCCCGCTTCTTCCCCCGCGAAAGATTCTCTGCTGGCGTATGCCAACAAGCTCCTGAAACAATCCCGCGTCCCATCCACCGGCTCTTAGCGGCTGCTTTCCCCGCTCAGCCGCCCCTTATTTTTCCTAGTTATATAGTCGCGTGCTCAGCGCTATACTGGCAGCCAAACTCAGAAATAAAAAGACTGGAGGGTAGTGTCAGGAAATTTCTGACGAGGTGTTCTTGGAAATGGCGAAGTGTAAGTATTGCGGAGCCGACACGATTCTTTACGTGAGCGCAACTCCGGTTTGCGTGAACTGCTCCAATCTGATCGATGCCGGGAGAGAACCTCCTGCGCGAGAAGACCCCCACGAGCCGGAAGAAAAACGTGCCGAGTGAAGCCCTTAGGACGCCTGCGTCTTGACCTGGTTGATCGCCTGGTTTAGCGCCTCCAACTTGCTCCGCAGCGCCAGGGCCGCATGGTCGGGAACCTTCTTCAACAGGCCCTCGACGACCTCGGAGGCGCGCTCGGCATTCTTCAGGAGCCGCGCAGCATGTTCGCATTCCCCGCTCCGAAAGTCTAGCCGCGCCAGGTTGATAAACGTCGTAGCGGCATCGAGATCCGCGGCGGCGAATTCGATCCGCAACTGGTCGGATTTGGCCCGCAGCCGTTCGGTAACCGCGGCGTGTTCGTTGACGTGCTTGCGTTTACGCGCCCCTTGTCTCACACGGGTTTGACTCAATCGCCCTGGGGAAGTTTCGGGGCCCTCCCGCTCCGGTGGTGCGCTAAATGCTGGTTGAGGGCGTTTCGGGAGTTGGTGGAAGAGTGATCTGGGGAGGATCCGGGGTCTCTACCCAGAACAACTTATTTGGAAGATCAAAGTGAACCTTGAAGTGATCAAAAAAACCATGCTGTCCGAGTAGTCCATGACCCTTGCTGTTCATGTCTTCGGTGAATCCAGCAAGCACCTCTACTTGGGCAGGGCCTAGGTCTATTGTGACTTTCCAATAATACATTGGTACTCCGGCACTGCCGACGCCGCCAGTCATTACGGGAGTTTCCCCCACGGGGTTGAATCCGAGCTGTAACGCAAAGGACAACGGAAAAACACAATGGTCTGCTCCAGAATCAATGATAGACAGGCAGCGGATACGTTTCTGTCCGACAACCAGGTGAGCAGCTATTAATGGACGGTAAGCAATGTGCCCTTGCGGCAATCCATGCCCAGCAGGATAAGGCGGGCTAGGATAATACGGCACCTGATGCCACATGCGCCTATTTAGAGGATCAGCGCCATGTTCGACTGTGGGGCGCGTGTGATGATCGGATCGCTCTCGCCCGCCTCTCGCGCTCGCTCGACTACGTCTCGCATCTCAGCGGCATAAGCGATCACCCGCGATCCATCAGGCGAGATAGCCACCCAAGCTCCGGAAGGAACCTCGGACAATAGTTTGCTAAAGTCTTTCATGCTCGCTGCTGGTGCCATGGTACTCACTCGATCATTCTATCGGCAGGCGACATGCCAAACGTGAACTCACCCAATGGAAATCCCGCTCTGGTACGCCTAAGTTCTAGATTCGCGGTGACTTCCAAAAGTTTCGTCTAAATGCGCTGTTGAATCATCATGCTACGGACTGAAGGGTCGATGCAAGTAAAAAGGCGTTGAATGGGGGATTTTCGGTACTGGACGGGGCATGACGCGCTATAGGTGTCCTGAGATCGACACCCCGAGTTTAAGGCCCGACAGTTGGGCCACTTAAGCTGAAGGTGGTCTGGGCCACAGGGGGAAGGCTCCTATCAAGCAGCCTCCAGTATTTCTCGAACAGACCACACGTGATCGGCGATTCCAGCAGCCATTGCAGGCGTGCAACGTAGCGATTTGTGGACGCGCCCGAAGTTATACCACGTGTACCAGAGGATGACCGCTGCCCAGTGGTTCTCCCACTTTTTCGAGAAGCCGTTTGTTAAGCGAGTGAAGCGCCGCAGGCCCATACGAAGCGAAAGGTTGCTGCGCTCAACAATCGAAGTGCAGATGCGTTCGGGGTCAGGTTGCCCTATGACTGGGACAACCTCGGTTGAGGCTACCTCTGCGGGGCTGTAGCGGGCCTCACCTTCTTGAGAAGACCTATAGACCTTGATGAGTTGCGCGAAGCCAGTCAGGCGGTCGTGAAGTGTCGTGGTGATGGCAGTGCGGTAGGGAGCGAATCCGTCCGTCGTAACCTGGAACTTGCCGTGCGCCGTAGCCTGCCGCAGCCCCTCCACGAATACATCGGTCGTGGTCTGATCGCGTCTGCCCATTGCGATGTTGAGCACCAGCTTGCTATGCCGCTCGATCCCCACGAAGACGTAGCAGTCGCCAAGCAAGGGGCTATCTTCAGGGCGGACACGCTTTTGCTTCTTGCCAATGAAGCTCCACACTTCGTCGCACTCCACGTCACGCACTTTTACATTGCGGACTTTCTCGGCCATGATGCGTTCGCACTTCTCGCCAACAAGCACTATCAACTTCAGGATGGTTGTGTGGTGGACTTCGGTAGCGCGTTCGACGCTCGAAACGCTATTGCCTTCGAGTAGGAGCCGGAGAACCATCTCGGCCTTTTCTATGGGCAGGTACATACCGTCCAAACTGGTATCGCGGGCGTCCGTGAAGACGCGACGGCATTGGTTGCATTGGTAGCGCTGGCGCTCACCGCGCTTACCGAACTTGCGGCACTCGGAACGACAGCTGTGGCACGTCAAATTGAACCTTGCCTTCTTCGAGCAATGGCGTCAAAATGACAGCGGGTACCAACCCTGCCTTTGGCGCAAGCCCGAGGTTGGCCCCGCAAGTAGTTAGCGCTACAAACGGGGCTGAAAAATTGGGGTGTCGGGTGAGATTCGAACTCACAACCGTCGCGCGACCAACGCACCGCTCTACCATTGAGCTACCGACACCATGAAGGCCGATGGCCATCGGGGTACGGTTTAGCGACTCGATTCCGATGACCATCAGCCTTAACACCTCTCTAGTATCAGCTCTACAGCGTTCTCGGTCAAGAATTAAAATATCTTTGTATCCATAGACTTAGCAAACTTTCAGCTATTTAATGCTAGGCGACACATTGCAAACTTTGTCTTGAAAGTCAGGCTTACTTAGACTAAACTGTTCTTGGGTAGCTGACACAAGATCGTCCAAAATGATTTCAGCGCACACACAAGCACACTAGCAAAGGGTTAGCCGCATCTTGATCGGCTGGCGAGTCGATAATGATGCGTTGGGAGAAGCACAAGGAGACTCAATGGCAGATGTCCAAATCAGTGGAGTGATGCCGCACTACATTGATCCGACCGTGGAGCACGTCGGGGTCAGCAAACTGCGGCAGATGAGCGCCGCCAACTTAGGAAAACTTAAAAACATGTTGGTCGTGCGGGAAAACGATACGGCCTTAGCTGTCGTAATCCGCTACGAGCAATATCTCAAAATGCAAAACCAGCTAGAAGACGCCTTGCGGGCAATCCAGGCCTATCAGAGCGATGGATTAGCACATGGCTTGCAAGACGCAGCGATGGGCAAAATCAAGCGTATGTCGGAGGTAGACCCGACGCTGTAGAACCTTCCCGTCCCTGGAGGCGGACCACAATTGGCTCAATGGGAATTTGAACTCTGGATCACCGATACGGCGAGTGAAAATTACGAGGCGTGGAAGAAACTTGCCGAGGCAGCGGTTTGCAGTTTTGAGGGACCGCTGCCTATGAACAGTGACTCACGTTTGCTGCCAAGATTGTCAGCCATCAACCGTTTCGAAAGAACCCGCAAAATGCTCAGAAGCATCAGAAATCCGGAGCACGCTAGCTTGGACATAGGAATTTCTGGGCCTGCTCACTTCGTCAGGTACAGAGTAGAGCTTGGAACATGCATTTATTTCGCGCGCGTCGCAACGACTCCACCAGCTGTGCTCGTATACGCTGTATCCGATGCTCCGCTTGATCTGTTTGCGATTCGCAAACTCATACTTTCTGGGAATGCATACCTGCTCGAAAAGCTTGGCCTTCCTCCAATTGAGGCAGCCGGTGGCTACTACGTCAATTAAGCCATCAACCAACTTTTAGCGTACTACCCCCGCTCCCGCGCCCGATTGGGTCTATCATGGTTGAGATATTCTACAGGTGAATTCCATGAAAACACTCCATTCAACCGCAATCGCCTTGTCCCTCACGTTGCTGCTCGCGGGCGCCGCAGCCGCGCAGGTAACCCTGGACGCCGCGCGCATCGGCGCGAAGGACTCCGTCGCGCTCGCGAAATTCTATGAAGCCGCCTTCGGCATGCAGGAGACCAATCGCATCGGCGCGCCCACCGGCCCCGAAGTCTTCCTCAACTTCGGCGACACCACGGACGCCGCCAAGGCCAACAAGAGCCTGCCCGTCGTGATCATGCATCGCGATTCCGACGACCTGAAGGACCCCGTCCCCCATCTGATCTTCAACGTGAAGGACATGTCTGCTACCGTCGCTGCCATCAAAGCCAACGGCGGCTCCATGGCGGGCGAGCCCCGCCCATTCGGAAAAACCGGCCTCGTCATCGGCATCGCCATCGATCCGGCCGGCAACCGCATGGAATTGATCCAGCGGCCCTAGCGCCCGCGGTCACGGGTCTGCCGCCCCAACCAAATCAACCTCTTCCCACCCGCGCCGCCCCATTCGGTTGACTCGTCCGGTTATACTCGTAGCGCATGCACTTCGCACCACGGTTGTCTTCGCTAATAATGTTCGCCACCGCTTCGCCCCGCGCGAAAAAATATCACCGCACCCCCCCACACCCCTCCCACCCCACTCTCAGCGACCAATAGCCGATGGCCGCCACACAGGAGCCAATCGCCAACCAATCGCCAATCGCCGCCGCGAATGCCGCCTCCTGGACGCCCTCCGTCTCCCCCTGGCTCATCGCCGCCACCGTCATGCTGGCCACGTTCATGGAAGTGCTCGACACCTCCATCGCCAACGTCTCGCTCCCCCACATCGCCGGCAGCCTCTCCGCCACGGTCGACGAAAGCACCTGGGTCCTCACCTCCTACCTCATTTCCAACGCCATCGTCCTCCCGCTCACCGGCTGGCTCTCCATGCTGTTCGGCCGCAAGCGCCTGTTCATCGGCTGCGTCA
>JASHQT010000282.1 GCA_030039005.1 Bryobacteraceae bacterium | reverse complement strand
TGCAATTTCACCACCAGGCCCGGCACTCCCGAAGCGCTCACCAATCCCACCACGCACATGACATTCAGCTACGCGACGCAAGTGGTGATCCTGGACGACGACGGGCATCTCGAGCGCGTGGTGGCCGCGCACGACGTCGGCCGCGCGATCAATCCCAAGGGCTGCGCGGGGCAAGTGGAAGGCGGCGTTCACATGGGGTTGGGCTACGCGCTTTCGGAAAATTTCCCCAGCACCAACGCCATCCCCGATTCGCTGTTGCTGCGCGATTGCGGCATATTGAAAGCCAAAGACACGCCCAGAATCGACGTCATCCTGATCGAAGTTCCCGATGAAGTGGGCGGCTACGGCGCCAAAGGCGCGGGCGAAATCGGGCTGGTGCCAACCGCGGGCGCGGTGGCCGGCGCGCTCTACGCTTACGATGGCGTCCGCCGCTTCAGCCTGCCCATGGACGATGCGCCCGCCGCTCAGCCGTCGGTTCCCAAGTCGCGCAAGCGGCTTAGTTCACCGGATTCCGCGGCGGCTGTCCGCTAAGCACGCGCACCACTTCCTCCGCGGCCCTAGTCTGCAGATCAGCCAGCGATTCTTCCGAATAAAAGCTAGTGTGCGGCGTGAGGATCACGTTATCCCGGCCGAACAGCGGCGATGCAGGCGGCGGCTCCTGCTCCATCACATCCAGCGCCGCGCCCGCCAGTTGGCCGCGGCCCAGCGCCGCAGCTAATGCGGCTTCATCGACAATCGGACCGCGCGCGGTGTTGATCAAATACGCGGACGGCTTCATGCGCGAGAAAACATCCGCGTTGAATAAATGACGAGTCGCGGGCAGCAGCGGCGTGTGGATGGAGATGTAATCGGCGATTTTCAGCAACTCGTCGAATTCCACCTTCTCGACCCCCGCGCGCTCGGCGACTTCCTTGGACACAAAGGGATCGTAAGCGACCACGCGAATGCCGAACGACTGCGCTTTAGGCGCGACCAACTGCGGGATCTGTCCGAATGCCACCAAACCCAGAACACTTCCGCGCAGCCGATGAATGGGAACTACGGCGCGCATGCCCCACTTGCCCGCGTGCGTGTGGGCATTCGAGAAAGGGATTTTGCGCACCAGCGCGAGCAACAGCGCCATGGTGTGATCGGACACCTCGTCCAGGCAATAATCGGGAACGCGCGTGACGACAATGTTCGCCGCGGTCGCGACCGGAATGTCGACGTTGTCCACACCAATGCCGAAGCGCGCGATGATGCGGCAGCGCTGCATTTGCGCGATCATCGCGGCGGTTACTTTCGCGTAAGTGGTCAGCACCGCGTCGGCATCGCGCGCGACTTCCAAAATCGCTTCGGGGGTGGGTTCGGCGGCTAATCGCAATTCAGCCCCGATTTGCGATAAGACCTTCTGGGACGGCTCCAGGCTTGGAAAAACGGAATCGGTGACCGCGACAATCCTGGCAGGCATCAGATCCTCCACATCAGAGCGCCCACCTGACTACTCCGGCCACTCCGTCCACCGCCACCGTGGAACCGTCCGGAATGCGCTCGGTGGCGTCCAGCACACCCAGCACCATGGGAATCCCCCGCTCGCGTGCGAGCGAGGCCATGTGCGACGTGCTGCCGCCGCGTTCGGCCACCACACCCGCGACGCGCGTCAGGATGTGGCTCAGCGCAGGCCCGGCCACGCGCGTGACCAACACATCACCGGGAGCGACACGCGAAAGTTCACATTCGCAACGGATCACGCAGGCACGGCCCTCCACCCATCCGACGCCCGCGGCGTGGCCATTAAGCCGCGGCCGTCGCAGCCACACGGCGTCGGGGGTCGCGGCCGGCTGCATATGCAAGGGGCGGGCCTGGAGCAACTGAACCCCGGAATCGTCCATCGCCCATTCGATCTCCACCGGCATGCCCAGCAGTTCTTCCACGCGCTGCAGCAAATTGCCCAACCCGCGAGACTGCCCTTCGTTGAGGCAAGGCTGGGAAACCTGCGCGGCTGGGACCTTCTGCGTGTGGATACAGCCCACTTGATGATCTTTGCGGCCGGGAGTCATGCTCACGAGCGAGCCGTCGCGCGCGAGCTCATAACGATCCGGCGTCACTTCTCCCTGTGCGATGGCCGAGCCCAATCCCCAGGTTGCACTCAAGACCATCGTGCCGTCGCCGCCGCTTGCCCCAGGTGCCTGGCTCAGGCCGCCGCCGGAGGCTCGCGCGGAAATCAGCGGCTGCACCAGAATCGCCATCGCGGTATCGGCAGGGTCGACGCCGTGCGTGGCCATATAGCGCAGCGCGCGCGTGGCCCACAGCGCGCCCCAGCACGAGCGAATCGCGGTGATGAAATCGGCTTCGCTCTCAATGCCCAGAAAACTTTCGAACTGCCCGGCGAAACTCGCGCCCAGCCGGTCTTCGACGAGCGCCGAAGACCGCACCGCAAGCGGAGGCTTCAGCTGCCGCCACACGGTCAGCAACTCATGCAGTATTTCGGGCGCGATCGGCTGATCGAGCAACCCGAGCTTCATCATCAGCGCGTGACGCCGCGCCTGTGCGCTTTCGGTGGCCGAGAACACTCCGCGCGCGTCCGCTTCAAGACCGAGCGCCCGGACCTGCGCGCGATAGGCTTCCGCATCCACGCAAAAACCGCCGGGAACGGGCAATCCTGCCGCGGTCAATCGCGCGAGGTTCGCGGCCTTGGGGCCGAAGCGCCCGGCATCCGCGGCTTGGGGCGAATCGAGTGGAACCAGGAAACGCATTTATGTTCCCGGCCGCTTGCCGTAATCGGAATATCCCGGCATCGGGTCCACCACGGTGATCTGCTGCACCGGAAAATTCGACACGATCTCCACCCCGTCCTTATGCACGATCAGCATCTCCTCGATGCGCACGCCCCACTGATACGGCTTGCCGTGCTGCGTCTCCAGCGCGAACACCATGCCTTCCTTGATCTCCAGCGGATGATCCAGCGACCAGATGCGCGATATCACCGGCTGATC
>JASHQT010000281.1 GCA_030039005.1 Bryobacteraceae bacterium | reverse complement strand
CAAGTTGAAAAGCCCATTTTCCCCTTTGAATTTGAGATTTCTGTCTTGTGACTGACGATCGGCGCTGGATCACTTTTCAAGGCATACGAACTGTTCAAACCAGTGAGCGATCGGAATCTCGGCCCGGATGAGCTGCGGTGTTGTATGGTGCTCCCTCTGTGCTCATAAGCCGTCCTTCGACCTTCCTTCAATCGTTGTAAGCGTTCCTTTGCTTCCATTTATTTCGCGCACGGACGCAGCCCCAAGTCACCGCGCGCGATGGCTAAGCGCTTGTAGCGATTGAGGCTCGCTATCCGCCGGCGATGACCGGCGGCCCGCTCAAAGACGAGTTTGTACCGCCCTTCTTCTTTTATATAGGCGGTAAAAACTCTCCGGAGACGGACTCGATCCGTGCTTCCTGGGGAGCCACTACCTTTCCACCCCAACTCAAAGCGGCCGTCTTGTTGACAGCATCGCCGCGGGCCTCCCGCACCCGTATCCGCAACATTCCGCACGATTTTGCGCGATGCCTGGGTCTCTCCGGTTTGAAGAGACACTCACTGGGGGTGCAACTTCAACCCTGGGGTTGAGGCCGAACCCCACGTTTTCACTTGCGAACTCTCCGTTTTCTCCGGTTGACGGGAGCCGTTTGTTGACAGCCCCGTCCAAGCCGGGACCCCAGGAAATCGAATTTCCAACCCGGAGATTCTCTACAGACAGTAAACTGGGCCCAAGCTGACCATGTTGACCGAAAGCCCTTTCTGCGTCTTGCGGCCATGCGGTATCAGTATCGTCGGACGTTGCTGTATTTGAAGAAATTGTGTCGCTGCTCGCGAATAGAATCCGTCGAGGATTGTGACGATGGAGGAGTACGGTTTGCTATCGCCGCCAGCTGTTGGCGCAATCGCAGGTTCTCAGACTCAAGATCCTTCACCCTCTCCCGTAGGGCTTGAACCTCGATCTCTGGGGATAGGCCCGCTTTTGGGCTATCGTCCTGAGCGCCGCTTCTTCTAAGATTCCGCGCCGGAGTTCCCGACGGCCCTTCGCTTTGACGATTTTGTTGCGCGAGCGCACGCATCTTCATGTCCGATGCACGACGTTCAAACTCTTCCTTGCGCATGACGAGATGGTATCAATCTCTTGGTCACTCAGTACTCGGCAAAGTCTCGGCTAACCGCAGGAAAGGCGCAACAAGCCTCCGAAATAAGACGAGAAGAGCTACCGCCCGCCTCGGGCGATATCGCTAATAAAAACGCCGGGGTGAGGGATTGTCCTATATTCCCGGTGAACCATCGTCCACCCTGGGGCTCCCAGGAACGTAACTTTTCAACTCGGCGTCTTCTCTTGACAGTGCCGCTTGAGCAAGACGAGCACCCGACTCTCCTTCGTGTATAATATTTTATACATGCCGGTCCTATGGACGACGAAAAGCAGATACGTTGGGTAGGTTCCGCCTACGACGATCTGCTGGCTTTCCCCAAAGACGCTCGCAGGGAAGCGGGTTTCCAACTAGGAAAGGTCCAGGCCGGTCTTGAACCGACTGACTGGAAACCGTTCGAGGCTGTGGGTGCTGGGACGAGAGAGATTCGTCTCAGGGATGCGAGCGGCGCCTACCGCGTGATGTATGTCGCCAAGTTCGAGGAAGCCATCTATGTGTTGCATTGCTTCCAGAAGAAGACTCAGACTACCAGCAAACAGGACCGAGCCATTGCCGAAGCTCGATATCGAGCCGTGGCGCGTGCGAGAAAGGAGATGAGATGAAGATCGATACCAAAATCCGGCACGTAACCAAGCCGGGTGCAAACCTCTTTCTGGAACTGGGCTTTTCGCCCGAGGAAGCCAAGCGTCTGCACGCCGTCTCCCGCAGACAAATCGATGATGCCCGGCTACTGAAGCAGCAACTGATGGAGGAACTGTCGGTCTGGATTAAGGAACATCACCTGAAGCAATCCGAAGCCGCGGAGATTCTGATGGTTTCGCGCCCGCGCGTCTCTGACGTGGTGAACAAGAAGACGGCAAAGTTCACGATCGATACGCTCGTCGAAATGCTCAGCCGGGTGGGCAAGCCGGTCCGATTGGCCGTTAGCTGACGTTAAGACTTCGCGTTGTGCCGTGATTCTTCCTGAAACGTTGCTCCGCGTAACGTCCCGGTTGAGAGCCGGGGGGGCACGCAGAATCAACACGTTGCGAGCGGAGAGGTAGTTGGAAACCACGGTTTTCGGGGAGCCACTCCTTAGATTCAACAATTTACGAGACAATCGGCGTGCTTCTGTACGGATTTTGTACCGCGCGTCGATAGCCCGCAGCGCGGATTCATTGTTGCCATTGTATCCGCACGCTGAGCATGGATTCGGGAATCGAATCTATGCAGCGCGCTGCTTGGGCTGCAAATCGGCCAGCGTCTCGGGCGAGGCAGTGCTAATGCTGCCGCGGCGGGGACGCCAGGTACACGTACCGCAAACCCTTGCTAACCGTCGCCGGAATCACGGAGCCATGGTCCTCGTCTTCGAAGAAGTGGGCCTCGAATTCGAGGCCTCGATAGTTTCTTCTTTTGAGCCTATCGGTAAACTCGCGTAGATCGCTGACCATCGGCATCTGCGGAGCCATCATCTGCTCCAACAGACCCACCGCGAAGTACGCTCGCACGGGCAGAGGCTTGCTGGATCCGGCAAAGGATCGCTCAAAGGAAAACATCGTTCGATGGTCCCACCAGAGCGATGGACTGCCGATTACGAAACGTCGGAATAGCCCGTCGTTATGGAATAGCACGTAGGTACCGAACAATCCCCCGAAGGAGTGGCCGAACCAGGCGCGATCGTCATGGCTCACGTTGTAATCGCTTTCGATCGACGGGATCAGTTCGGAGCGCAGGAAGCTCAGGAATTCCGCGGCTCCGCCACTAGCTTGCGGAGCGGGAACGCCCAGCTTGGCCCCGGCGTCTGCCGCTTGTTCCCGGATCCAAACAGGGTCGGGCGTGGGAGTCAAATCCAGGGTGCGGGCAACATTCGAGGCCTTAAGGCCCTGCCCCGGATTCGGATATCCGATGCCGACGATGACCAGGTCTGGTATGTCCTTTTCGAGAGCGAGCCCCCTTGCAGTCTCCACGACGATGCCGAACTCGGCGTTGGCGTCGGCCGCATATAGAACCGCATAGGGAGCGTGGGTTTTCGTGTACCCATCGGGCAGCGCCACTGAAATCTGGTAAGTCCGTCCTGAGCCCGAAGAAGTGATGACGGTTGACGTGGTGTCCGCAAGGTACGCTGGACTGGATTGCTGCGTATGCGTATTCCCAACGACACGGTTGCATGCGGCGCACGCCAATGCCAGCGTAGCGAGGAATAGGTATCGGATCACTTCTTGAATCGCCTGGATCAAGCGACAGTACCACATGGGAAGCTTCGCGGGGGAAGCGCTGTTTACCGTAAGATGCTTTGTACCGATTTTGTACCAGATGCTTGCTTTTGGTGCTTTTGACGGATTCACTGACTTTGTGAAATCTCTAAATTACGTAAGATCTAAAACCTGTCAATAATGTGGTTCGAAATCCATGCCGGGGAGCCACCTTTTAGGTTCAATAACCTAAGAGTCGATTGCCCTATTTTTGTGAGATCTTGTACCAGAGCTTCGTACGCAACACCTGTCAGCCCTGCGGAACTCGCTGAATCGGCTGATCGCGGATCGTAGGGCATGGATTCGAAGGTTAATCCATGCAATACAAGAAAAGCCGCTCCCAAAGGGTCTCTGGAGCGTAGTTGGCCCCACAACGCCCGATCTTTCAACCGCCCCGGAAGTGCGGAGACCGTGTCCGTTGGTCGCTAGACCTGTCCACTGTTGGACATGGGCAGTCGTGAAGAACCTCGTACATCAATCGAATAGATCCGGCAATCAGCTTGCTTTTCCGTGAGGCAAGATGCCAACTACAATCGAAAGCACCACTAAACCGGCGGCAGAGACTCGGACCACTGGCCCCGTCAACGAGACCTGCAGCATCGGAAGCTATCTCGCATCCAGGCTCGAAGAAATCGGAGCCAAGCACCACTTTGCTGTCGCGGGCGACTACAATCTGGTTCTACTGGACCAACTCCTGCTAAACAAAAACATTCAGCAGGTCTATTGCTGCAACGAACTGAACTGTTCGTTCTCGGCGGAAGGATACGCCCGAGCCAACGGCGTCGCCGCATGCGTGGTCACTTTCAGCGTGGGGGCGCTCACGGCGTTCGACGGACTAGCGGGGGCCTACGCGGAAGAACTGCCTGTTATCTTGATCTCGGGCGCCCCGAATTCGAACGACTTCGGAGCCAACCACCTGGTACATCACGCGCTCGGAACACTCGACCTTAGCTATCCTCTAGACTTCGCCAAACGCATCACGTGCGAGGCGGTCGCCATCACTCATCCCGAGGAAGCACCGCATCTGATTGACAAAGCCATCCGGGCGGCGCTGCGAGACAAAAAACCGGTCTACATCGAGATCCCGTGTAATCTCTCTTCGGCGCAGTGTTCGAAGCCGAAGCCCATCGATTGGTTTGAAACCCCGAAAAGCGACCCGGCTTCGCTGGATGCGGCCGTGCGCGCGGTAAAGCAATTCCTGGAAAAGGCGGTGAGGCCGGTTTTGCTCGCCGGTCCGAAACTGAGATCGCATGGCGGGATTGAGCCATTCCAGCGCCTCGCCGAGGCGATGGGCTGTGGTGTCGCCGTCATGCCGAGCGCGAAGAGCTTCTTTCCCGAGCAGCACCGGCAATACATGGGCATCTATCTCGGTGCGGCCGGCAGCCCCGGCGCTGCCGACGTAGTTGATTCGTCGGACGCTGTTCTCTCCGCCGGGCCGCTGTTCACCGATTACACAACGACCGGCTGGACCGCGTTGCCGTCGGACAACCGGCTGATACAGGTAGACCCGGACCGCGTTCGGGTAGGCTCGACGACTTTTAACGATGTTTACCTGGCCGAGTTCCTGAGTGAACTGGCAAAGGCGGTAAAGCCCAATCCGAAAACGCTCACTGAGTTTGAGCGGACGAAAGTCCGGGTTGCCCTGGCGCCAGTCGCCGACGCCAAGGTTCCGCTGACCCGCGAGGAGATGTGCCGGCAGATCCAGGGACTAATCGACGCGAATACGACCCTGATCGTCGAGACCGGAGATTCGTGGTTTAACGGCCTGAACATGAATTTGCCCGACGGCGCGAAGTTCGAGATCGAGATGCAATGGGGCCACATCGGCTGGTCTGTGCCTGCCACGTTTGGGTACGCCGTAAGAGCACGAGACCGGCGCATCATCCTAATGGTGGGCGACGGATCGTTTCAACTCACAGCCCAGGAAGTGTGCCAGATGATTCGGTTAAATCTGCCGGTCCTCATCTTCCTGGTCAATAATCGCGGCTACACCATCGAAGTCGAAATTCACGATGGGCCCTACAACAATGTTAAAAATTGGGACTATGCGGGATTGATGAACGTCTTCAACGCCGAGGATGGTCACGGCATTGGTCTCCACGCTGCCACCGGGGGAGAACTTGCAGCCGCAATCGAGAAGGCCATCGCCCACACTGGAGGACCGGTCATGATTGAGTGCAGCATCGAACGGGATGATTGCACGCGACAACTCCTTGAGTGGGGATCGCGCGTTGCCGTCGCCAATGCTCGGCCGCAGCAGCGAGGGTGAATTTGAAAATCACGATTTTCGGAATGCTGGAGAGCTGGTTCGAATCCACGCCGGGGAGCCAC
>JASHQT010000280.1 GCA_030039005.1 Bryobacteraceae bacterium | reverse complement strand
CACCAAATTCAACAATGGAGTGGTCGCGCTTTCGCACGTGTTTACCCCGGCGTTGATCAACGAAGTGAAGTTCGGCGTGAATCAAACGATTTACCACACCGCGAATCTGTCACCGGTTCCATTGGCGTCGCGGTGTCCGGTTTCAGCTCGCTGACTGGGGCTTCGACAACCGACTATCCTTCGAAAACTTTCGATTTAATCGACGACCTCTCCTGGGCCAAGGGCAAACATATCCTGAAATTCGGGTTCGAAACCCGCTGGATTTTGATGAACCAGGGAACCTCGCAGAGCGGCACGCTCACCTACAACTCCACCGCCGATTTTCTCGACAACCAAATGGGCTCGGCCTCCTACACCGCGATTCTGCCCCTGGTGCGCCAGCGCAAAGCCCAGTATTTCGGCTATGCGCAAGATCAATAGAAGGTCACGCCCAACCTGACCGTCACGGCTGGAATCCGCTACAACTTCTTCAACGCCCTGCATGCCATCGGCCACGATGACGTGCCATTCGACTTCGGGACGTACGGCGGCTACTGCCCGCGCACCGACTCTTTCTTCCATCCCCGCTACGACGATTTCGACCCGCGTCTTGGCATCGCGTGGGCGCACGGAGATACGGTTCTGCGTGTAGGCGCCGGCATCTATCACACCGACGGCCAGGAAGACGATCAAAATCTGCCCATCTCGAACACCGTGGAGCGCTACTCTTTCAGCGATACCGCATTCCCCACACTTTCCTTCCCGCTCACTCCGTTCCTTGTTTATGCCGAAGCGGGTGGGCTGGGCGTGGTTTCCCCGCGCGATCTGGATCGCAACCGCAAAGACGACTACGTTTCGGCCTGGACGGCATCGGTCCAGCAGAAGCTGCCCTTCAATATCATTGGGACGGCCACGTATTTGGGAAACAAAGGAACCGATGTTCTCACCACCACCTACACGAACCTGGTAAACCCTGCCACCGGCGTTGCGCCGTATCCGGAGTTCGGTCCGGTTTCCTGGCGCGGCGACGTCGGAAACAGCACGTTTGAAGGACTGCAACTGAACGCCCGCAGAGCGTTGCAGAGCGGCTTTTTTGCTTTCGTCGAACTTCATGTGGTCGCACTCCATCAACGACGGCAGCATCGGCGGAGGGGAGTCCGATACGCCGCAGGATTCCTTTTGCCGGTCGTGCGATAAGGCTTCTAGCGACGACGATGTTCGTGTGTTGTTCAACTTGTCGGCGGTCTATCAGCTTCCCTTTGGAGCGGGCAAGCCTCATCTCAGCGATCCTGGAGCCGCTCGCGCCGTCCTCGGCGGCTGGACGCTCACCGCGATCGGAACAGCTCAAACCGGACTGCCTGTCAACATCACGATTAACCGTTCGAATGGATCGGTGCCGGGCGACTACGCCATCAGCGGCGAAGGACGTCCCAACTATGTACCCGGCGTTTCTCTTACGCCGCCGGGCGGATCCACTCCGGACGATTGGATCAGCGCCGCTGCCTTTTCCACGCCCGCTTCCGGAACGTTCGGAAATCTAGGCCGCAATGACTTTCGCGCTCCCGGGATATCGCAATTGGATCTGGCATTGGCAAAGGAGGTCGCCATTTCCGAACGTATCCGCGTGCGCTTTCGCGCCGATGCGTTCAACGTGTTCAATCGCGCTCAATATGGCGCGCCCAATGCCAACCTCTCCCAGGTGAACTTCGGCAAGATCACGACCACCATCAGCAGCTATGCCACAGGACGAGGCACGCCGCGGGAATTTCAGCTCTCGGCGAAGGCGTCGTTTTGACCGGTTAGTGCTCTAAAGCGGCGGCCGAAGAAGCCCGAAATAGATCGACCATCGTAATTCGGGATCGCACTCACTGCGAGTCAAGGTGAAGAAAGGCGGCCCGCCTTCTCAAGCTGACCGCCCGGCACATTCCGTGCAAGAAGTTATAGTTGCGAAGAAGCTCTAGCTGCTAGTCATGAGCATCGCGGAAATCGCGCAACTGGTCCAAGTCGGCTGAAAGCCGGTCGCGGTCGCGGCCCAAAATATCGTTGCTCGCGAGCGCACGATCGAGCGTTCTCATTACGACATCCACCTGGCTCGGTTCATACGAACTCTCGTCCCAATGACGCTGCAATTCGCTTAATTCTCCGCGAACTCTGTCGAAGCGGTAGCGGTCCGGGCTGTATTCCGGAAGATTGTTTTCCGCTACATCCAGATCGCCCCGGATGTTCGAAAACAACATCTGCCCCGCGCGATAGTCGCTCGCGCCAGGCGCCGCTTGGCCGTTGTAGCCTTGGCGGCCGTAGTAAGGCGCATTCTGGGGGGACGCCATCAGAGTTGGGCCGAAACAAAGTGCAGTGGAAAGGAAAATAGCAGGAATTAGGAATTGTCTCATTACCAACCTCCTGCCCTTTAGACGTACCCTTCCAGGCATGGCTTCAGGTTACGCCCGATGTTGCCGTGACCGGCGGTGACGTTAGCTTTTCAGGTTAACGGCTACAGGCGCTCATTCACCTTCGGCCGCGCCGGCGAAATTCGGTCTCGTCTGAGATTTGAGGATCTCGTCGATGAGGAACAGATCCGTGAGCAGTGCGCGCAGGTGAATCGAAGCATTCAAATTGTCGATGAGCTGCGAGCTGATGGCGGGCTGCGCGAGGACCAATCGCAGGGCGGCGAGGGAATCGCGCGCATCGCGTGCGACCACGTCGCGAAAATCACCATAAGGTTCGGTGGCCGGAATGGTGTGTTCCAGGCCATCCATGGCGCGAGCGGCGCGTGTCAGAAAATCGCGCGTTTGCGCATCCGAACCTTCGCCCGAAAGCCCCTGGCCCGCGTAAGCCAGCATGAACTCGTAGCACTCTTCGATGACGTTGCAGCGTTCGGAGAGTTCAGTCGCCATGAGCCGCCTGCCCGCGGTTGGCAGGGGTCAAGTTCCAACGCTCGGGGTCATGGTGCTCGAGATAGTATTCGCGCGGCAGGGTGCCGAAGACCATGGACTTGGTGATGACGAATTTTTCAGGCCGCAGCGCGAAATAGATATGCGCCATTATGAGCGCGATCAGTCCGACGCCCGCCAGGCCATGCAGCACGTACATCAGGCCCCAAGTCATGTCGCTGAACAGGTAGGGATTACGCGTGAAAAACGGCGTGCGCACGCGCTTCATCATGAACAGGCCGGTGAGCATCACGGCGAGTCCGGTGAGCACGATGATGCCGTGATACATCTTGTTTTCGAGTGGATATTTCGCGAATTTGCGCGGGGCGGGCGCCGAGTTGCCGGTGGCGCGCAGCCAGCGCCGTTTCATGTCTTCGAGGTCGATCTTGTCCGGCCAGATGGACCAGAAGTCCATCCAGAATGACGCGTGGAAAATGTGGAAAACGATGGATGCCGTGAGCACCAGGCCGGCGATCCAGTGGTACGTCACCCAGGGAAACCGGACCCCCACGCGCGGCAAAAAGGCCGTGATTAATAGCGCGAACATGGCCAGCGCCATGATCCAATGGAACACCCGCGCGGCCACGCTGTGGCGGGCAACTTTTTCGGGAGTTTTGGCCACCAACTCCGCGGGGTACGACGCGGAGTGCGCTTGTTTTCGCGCCGCGAACGCCACGTAGATGGCATGGCAGATGAGAAACGCCAGGCCTCCGATGGCCGCCACCCAGATGAGGAAAAACGAAATGTGGATGGGAACGGTTTGTCCCCACGGATTGGTTGCGGTTTCGATTATGCCCATTGGGCCTCCTCGACGCCGCTGATGGCGCGCTTCACGAGGTTGCGCATGAGGGGAACTTTGTAGCCGTTGTAGCGTAGCGGCTGCGCGCCAGCAATGGCCAACTCGCCGCCCATCTTTCCCGTCTCGGCGTTGCGTGGTTTGCCGCGCACGGCGTCCTCCACGGCAGTGAGGCGAAGCGGACGCGCCGCAGCGGCATTCACCGCGATGCGAATGCGCTCGATATTGCCGCCGGAGAGCGTCATGGCGGAGGCGACGTTCATCAGCGGGAAGTCCCAAACCTGGCGGTCGCGAACTTTTTCGAAATAGAATTGCGCGCCGGCCCAGGTGGCGGGGATGCGAATCGTGGTGAGCAGATCGCCGGGACGCAGCACGGTCATGCGTGTAATGTCGATGGACGGACCGATGAAATAATCTTCGGCGTTCACCACCCGTTCGCCGCTCTTGTTGCGGATCACCATCTGCGCATCGAGCGCGATCAAAGCCGGCGCACTGTCGGACGGATTCACAGCTACGCAGCGGTCAGCGTGCAAAATGGCGTGCTCGCGGTTGATGGCGGTCGGGGTATCGGCGAAGCAGATGTTTCCGCCGGCGCGATAGCACTTCCAGCCGCCGCGATAATACCAGCAGCGCGCGTCCTGCGAGACGTTGCCGCCGAGGGTGCCCTGGTTGCGAATCTGCGGCGAGGCCGCGGCTTCGGCGCCATTCGACAAAATACTGAACTTTTCGCGTACCACGGGGTGCCGCACCACTTCGGTGAGTGTGGTAGTGGCTCCGATTTCGAGACCGCCGTCTTTCTCGCGAATCCCGCGCAGCTCGCTCACCTGGCTCAGATCGATCACTACCTTGGGGCGCTTGATGCGGTCCTTCAGCCAGTCGAAAGTATCGAGACCGCCGGCCATCACCCAGGCGTCCCTTCCATCATTGCTAAGACCGTGCTCGTCGAGCAGGCGCACTGTGTCGTCAACGGTGGCCGGCTGAAACAGCTCGAAGGCCGGCATGATATCGCGTACGATCGCCATAATTCGCCTCCTTATATGTGAGCCGTGAGGCCCTCTTCCATCGGCCGGCCCGCTTCGAGCGAAGCCAAAATCGTGTCGGCCATCACGGGAGCACGGCGGAACACTTCGTCCCCCAGGGCGTCCGAAAGCGCGTTCAAAATCGCCATGCACCCGGCGCCCACCGGCGGTTCACCGATGCCGCGCGCGCCGACGGGCGTTTCAGGATCGGGAATTCCGACAGCATCCCACGCCATGTGTTCCGGCGCATCGAGAATCGTCGGCGGACGCGTGTGATGGAAGCGCTTCGCCACGGGCAGCCCGTAATGCTGGTCATAAACCCACTTCTGGCCGATCGCGTGGCCGATGCCGAGCATCGAGCGGCCCAGCACCTGCCCGCCGAGCGCTTTCGGATGAATCACGGTGCCCACGTCGGCCACCGCGAGATAATCCACGATCCGGTATTTGCCGGTTTCGAGATCCACTTCCACTTCCGCGAATCCCGCGACGTAGGAATGCGTTTGGCCATCGCGCGGCATGGTGTCGCGCGCCACGCCCAGCAGTCCCTGGCCGGAGAGCGCCTTCGCCGAAGCCGCGGTAAATTTGTTGATGCCCTTGGGCAGATCGTGACCGTCGTAGATGCCGCCCAATTCGATGGCGCGCTTGGCTGCTTGCGCGAGCGTCATGCCCGCGCCGCCGCCTTTGCGAAAGACGCGCTCGTTCGCGACCTCGTAATCCTCCGGTTTTCCGCCGTGATCCTTCGCCGCGATCTGCTGCAACTTGTCCCGTGCGTCCATCGCCGCCGCGTAGGCCGCGCGCGTCATCGCGTGCGTGGTCTGGCTGCCTCCCGATGGACAACTCCACGGCAGATTGCGCCCAGTGTGGCCCCACGTGACCTCGCATTTCTCCCACGGCACGCCGAGTAGTTCCGCCGTCACGCGCTGGCAATCGATCACCGATTCGGTCCCCAGATTGCCGATGCCGGATTGAATATAAACCTTGCCGTCGGGCTTGATGACGAACAAGCCGTCGAAGCCGACCGAGCCGCCGACGAAGCAACTGGTCGCGACTCCGATGCCGCGCGCCTTGGCCCCGCTACGCTTGGGCTGCGCTTTGCGTTCGTCCCAGCGGAACGCCTCGTGACCCTTGTCGAGCGCTTCCTTAATAAACGCGCTGGTGACGTAGAGCCGTTTTCCGTTCGCGAGCGGCGGACCAATGGACGCTTTGCCTTCCGGCATGTTGATGCGATGGATCGCCACCTGGTCTAGCCCCAGTTTCCGCGAGGCCTTCGAGAGGATCGGCTCCATCAGCACGATGCCCTGGAATCCGCCCGGCTGGCTCTGCGAAACGCGGGGCGGGGTATTGGTCAGCACCGAAAGCCCCTGCCAGCGCATCGCGGGCGGCTGGTACATCAACGAGACCATGCGGCCGGATTGGTTGGCGTCGCCCTGCGGATCGTACGGACCGCTGTCGCAGATCACGAACATGTCGATCGCGGTGATGCGGCCTTCTTTCGTAAATCCCACCTTCAGGCGCCCATGGAG
>JASHQT010000279.1 GCA_030039005.1 Bryobacteraceae bacterium | reverse complement strand
GTGCCGTGATTGCGGCGCGCATAGAGCCAGTTGAAGATGAACGTTCTGGCGCTTCCAATATGAAGGTAGCCCGTCGGCGACGGTGCAAAACGGACCCGGAGCATTAAATTTCAGGATACAGGACGAGCCGCGCCAGCTTCTAGCCGTTCATACAACTGGGCGAGATCGGCGATGGAAAGCTGCTCGGCGCGCTTGGAAGTTTCACGAATGCTATCCAGGAGCCCGCGATCGTATTTCACGAGCAAATTATTGCGAATGGTTTTGCGCTTTTGGCGGAACGAGAGGCCCGCAAAACGAAGGAACGCCGCGCGATCCAGGTGCGTCAGCGCGGGGTGCGGGGCCGCGATCAATCGCACGACGGCAGAATCCACTTTGGGCGGAGGACGAAATGCGGCGGCCGGAACGGTGAACAGCAATTCGGGCTTGCTAGCGGCCTGCGTCTGGACGGTCAGATAGCCGTAATCGCGCGATCCCGGCACCGCGGTCAGGCGTTCGGCGACTTCCTTTTGCACCAGAAACACGGCTCGGGTGAGCGACGGGCCCAGCGCCAGCGTTTTTTCGCCCAGCGCCAGCGTTTTTTCAATGATGGGCGAGGTGATGTAATACGGCAGATTCCCGGCGACGGTGACAGGTCCCCACTGGGCAAGGTCGGCTTTGAGAACGTCGGCTTCGACCACCGTGAAGCGCGGCTCGTCGCGAAATTCGGCGCGCAGATACTGCACCAGCACTGGATCGACCTCGATGGCGATGACGCGTTCGGCGCGAGCAAGCAGGTGTGAGGTAAGGGCGCCGCGCCCCGGGCCGATCTCGACCACCGTTCGACCCGGTTCCGGGCACACAGCCTCTGCGATTCGTTCGAGAATCGATTGCCGCACCAGGAAATGCTGACCCAGCCGCCGTCCCAAGGGACCATCTTGCCATGGGATCAAGCACGGCCTGCGATCGGGCTTTGGACTTCCTTCGATATTTCTACTATGGAAAAGCATTCCCGAGGCGCCGCGCCTAAACCAGATGATTCCGCACGCGTGTTCACCAGCACTTTTTCCGGTATTCGTCCCGTGGACGCGCCGGGATTCGTGGCAATGCAATTGATCGGCGCCGCGGCCGCCACGGCGTTGTTTCGCTGGCTGTATGCGTAAAGCTGATGACCGCATGAAGAAGAGCGTTCTCATCCTGTGCACTGGAAACTCCGCACGCAGCCAGATGGCGGAGGGTTTGCTGCGCTACGACGCGGGGGATCGCTTCGAAGTAGCCAGTGCAGGCATGCATCCGAGCAAGGTTCGTCCCGAAGCGATTGCGGTGATGCGAGGCATCGATATTTCCGGCCACTGGCCAAAATCGGTGGACGAATTCGTAG
The DNA here is from genome assembly GCA_030039005.1 of Bryobacteraceae bacterium. The sequence continues at coordinate 23,583 of JASHQT010000279.1, read as the reverse complement.
ACCGGCCGTTCGATTTCGTCGTGACGGTGTGCGACCACGCCAACGAAGCTTGCCCCTTCTTCCCCGGCCCGGCACTTCGGATTCACCAAAAACTTCGAAGGCCCGGCGGCTTTTGAAGGGCCGCAGGAACTGAAGCTGGCGGTCTACCGGCGGGTACGCGATCAAATCCGCTCTTTCCTTAAGGATTTTCCGCCAGGCGCTAACGTATAAAGTACAGTGGTGTCTATAAGATACAACTGGTTTGGAGCGCCGTTTTCCATCCCTATCCAACCGGGAAAATGGATATGATACGAGGTGCGGAGAGCAGATAGGAGACATCACCGTCATGGCTTTTCAACTGACAGTAAACGGGCGGCAAACCACCGTCGACGTGCCCGCGGACACACCGCTTCTGTGGGCGATTCGCGACGTTCTGAAACTGAAAGGGACCAAGTACGGCTGCGGTATCGGCCAGTGCGGCGCCTGCACCGTGCACATCAACGGCAAGGCCACCCGTAGCTGCCTGACCCCGGTCTCGGCTGCCGCCAAGGGATCCATCACCACCATCGAAGGACTTTCGCCGGACGGGACGCATCCCGTGCAACTGGCGTGGCTCGAAATCGACGTGCCGCAGTGCGGTTACTGCCAGGCCGGGCAAATGATGACTGCATCGGCGCTGCTGGCCAAGACGCCCAAGCCCACCGATCAGGAAATCACCAACGCCATGAACGGCAACCTGTGCCGCTGCGGAACCTACATTCGCATTCGCCAGGCGGTCCATCGGGCAGCCGAAATCGGAACCAGCGCGCGGCTAAGGAAGCCCACCGCAGTAGCGGCGGGCCAGAGCGGAGCTCAGGAATAAGCCCGGAACTCGGGAATAAGGAGGAATCGAAAACATCATGGTTGTCAATCGACGTTCATTCTTACGCGTGAGTTCGCTGGCCGGCGGCGGCATGCTGCTCAGCCTATACCTTAAGCCGCAAAAGGCTTCGGCGCAGTTCGGCCCGGGCGCCCCTCCGCTTCCGAACAATTTCATCAAGATTCATCCGGACGGCACGATCACCATCATGGCCAAAGACCCTGAAGTGGGCCAGGGCGTCAAAACCATGCTACCGATGCTGATCGCCGAGGAGCTGGATGCCGACTGGAGCAAGGTGAGGATCGAGCAGACCGACTTCGACGATACGAAGTACGCGATGCAGTTCGCCGGCGGCAGCCTGGCGACGCCGTTCAATTGGGACCCCATGCGGCGCGTGGGCGCGGCCGGGCGCGAATTGCTGGTGTCGGCGGCGGCCAAGAAATGGGGTGTACCGGATTCGGAATGCATGACCTCGGCCGGACGCGTGATGCATCACGCATCCAACCGCTCGGTCGGCTACGGCGAGATCGCCACCGAAGCGGCCGCGATGCCCGCGCCCAATATTCAGAAGGTCAAGCTGAAGGATCCCAAGGATTACAAGATCATCGGCCACAGCCAGCGCGGAGTGGACACTCCCAAGATCGTCACCGGCCAGCCGCTGTTCTCCATCGATTTCACGCTGCCCGGAATGCTATTTGCGACGTATCAGAAGTGCCCGGTCTTCAACGGCAAGGTGGTGAGCGCGAACCTGGACGAGATCAAGTCCATGCCGGGCGTGCGCCACGCGTTTATCGTCGAAGGCTTCGTGAAGGACGGGCAGGTGGTGGATAACGACCCCGGCCTGGAGCCTGGCGTTGCGATTGTCGCCGATACCTGGTGGCAGGCGCAAACCGCACGCAAGAAGCTGCAGGTGAAGTGGGACGAAGGTCACGGCGCGTCGCAATCGAGCGCCGGATTCGCGGCCAAGGCCAACGAACTCAATGCCGGGACGCCGCAAAAGACGCTGCGCAAGGATGGCGACCCGGACGGCGCGCTCGCAAGCGCGGCCAAAACGGTGGAAGGCGATTACGCTTATCCGTTCATCTCGCACGCGGATCTCGAGCCGCAGAACTGCACCGCACACTGGCAGGGCGACAAGATCGAGATCTGGTCCAACAGCCAGGTCCCTGGCGGCGGCCGGACGCTGGTAGCGAAGACGCTCGGCATTCCCGAAACCAGCGTCACGGTTCACATGCAACGCGGCGGCGGCGGTTTCGGCCGGCGGTTGACCAACGACTACATGGTGGAATCGGCGTGGATCTCGAAAACCATCAACGCGCCGGTGAAAGTGCTGTGGGCTCGTGAGGACGATTTGACGCATGATTACTATCGTCCGGGCGGCTTCCAATTTTTGAAGGCGGGTTTGGACGGGTCGGGCAAGATCGTGGCTTGGCGGAATCACTTCGTTAGCTGGGGCGATGGCCAGAAGGAAGCGTCGGCTTCCACGATGTCGCCGACTGAGTTTCCAGCGCGCTACGTCCCCAACTACGCGCTGCACACCTCCGTGCAGCCGCTCTGGCTTAAGACCGGCGCCTTGCGCGCCCCAGGCAGCAACGTTTACGCGTTCGTGATCCAGAGCTTCATCGACGAGCTGGCGCACGCCGCGGGCAAAGATCCGCTGGAGTTCCGCCTGGAGTTGCTCTCCAACACTCCGTTGCCTGCTCCCGCGCCCCCGCCGGGACGGGGTGGATTCGGCGGACCAGAGTTCAGCGCCGAACGCACCACTGGCGTGCTGAAGCTGGTGGCCGAGAAATCGGGCTGGAGCAAGCAATCGAACGGCGCTGGTCGCGCCAAGGGCGTCGCGTTCCACTTCAGCCACATGGGCTATTTCGCCGAAGTGGCCGACGTGAGCGTCAGCTCCGACAAAAAGGTGCGGGTGCACAAAGTGTGGGTGGCGGCCGACATCGGCAGCCAGATCATTAATCCCCATTTCGCCGAGAACCTGTCGCAGGGCGCCGTCATGGACGGGCTGAGCGCGATGATGGCCCAGGAGATCACGCTTGAAAACGGCGCGGTGGTGCAGCACAATTTCGACCATTATCCGCTGCTTCGCCTGGCCCAGGCGCCGGAGGTGGAGGTGCATTGGCTCAAGAGCGAAAATCCGCCGACTGGATTGGGCGAGCCCGCTCTGCCGCCGGTTCTCCCCGCCGTGTGCAATGCGATCTTCACGGCCAGCGGCCAACGCATCCGCGAACTGCCGCTGACCAAGAGCGGGTATAGCTGGGCGTAGAATCGAACCACGCGGGATCCACCAAGGCCGCTCCTGTTGGGGCGGCCTTTCGATTTTTCGCGTACCCGCCTGGTGGACTTCAGGCGTGGCTGCGGTGGTGCACCAGGTGCATGATGAGCGAGATGGCGGCGATGATCAGCAGAAGATGAATCAATCCGCCCGCCAGGTGCAGCCCGATCCACAGGATCAGCCACACGCCGATCAGCGCGAAGAAGAGAATCAGGAAGAGGAAATCGCCCAGTATCCTCACGTCACCCTCCTGAATGTTTGATCGCCCCAGTGACAATTTGTTTCACGACGCATTGTTTCCCGGCACTGGCGGATGTGAAACTAAAGCGTGATCCCGACGGTGCTCCGAGTTCGCGACCTGCGAAAGCAATACGGCGCTACGCTGGCCGTGGACGGCGTATCGTTTGAGGTGCAACGCAACGAGATCGTGGGCCTGCTGGGGCCGAACGGCGCGGGAAAAACGACCACCATCAACATGATCCTGGGCGTACTGGAGCCGACGTCCGGCTCCATCCAGGTACAGGAAGCCGATATCGCAAGAAACCGTTCCTACGTGCTGGCGCGCGTGAATTTCGCCGCCGTTTACGCGCCCCTACCGGGCAACCTGACGGTGGCCCAGAATCTGCGTTTTTTCGGATTGATTTACGGCGTCAAAGGCCTGGCGGCGCGCATCGAGGAGCTGTTGCAACAATTCGATCTGCTGTCATTCCGGAACGTCAAATGCGGCGTGCTTTCCTCCGGCGAACAGACCCGCGTGAGTCTGGCCAAGGCTCTGCTCAACCGGCCCGCGCTGCTGCTGTTGGATGAACCGACGGCGTCGCTCGACCCGGCCATCGCCCGCGAGATTCGCGCGAAGATTCGCGACTATGCGGCCACGGGCGAGACCGGCGTGTTGTGGACGTCGCACAACATGTATGAAGTCGAGGATGTTTGCGATCGCGTGCTGTTCCTCTCGCACGGCCGGATCCTGCTGGAGGGCGATCCCCGGACGCTGCCCGCGACGCACGGCAAAGACACGCTGGAAGACCTGTTCATTACTGTAGCCAACGAGATGCTCGACCAGCCGGAGCGGGGTTAGCATGTTTTCCCTCCAACGATCCTGCGCCATCGTGCTGCGGCAGGCCTACCTGATGCGGGGCAGTCCCGCGCGCGTCCTTCCGCTGTTCGGCTGGGTGGCCATCGACATGGTGACGTGGGGATTCATCACAAAATACCTCAATTCCGTGAGCGGCTCCGGATTTAATTTCGTGCCATCGCTATTGGGTGCGGTTTTGCTGTGGGATTTCTTCACCCGCGTCATGCAAGGTGTGACCACCACTTTTTTTGAAGACGTGTGGTCGCGCAATTTTCTGAATCTTTTCGCCGCGCCGCTGTCGATTTCCGAGTACTTAGGCGGCTTGGTGCTGGCCAGCATCGGGTCCAGCGCGATCGGACTGATTGTCATGCTGGCGCTCGCCACCGGCGTCTTCGGCCTTTCGTTCTTCTTCTACGGCGTCTTGCTGGTTCCTTATCTGCTGGTGCTGTTCCTGTTCGGCATCGCGCTGGGCGTAGTCGCCTGCGGCATCGTGTTGCGGCTGGGACCCGCATCGGAATGGTTTATCTGGCCGATTCCGGCGCTGATCTCGCCCTTCGCGGGCGTCTTCTATCCCCTATCGACGCTACCGGCCTGGATGCGCTGGATTTCCCGTGCACTCCCGCCCGCCTACGTCTTCGAAAACATGCGGAGCATCATTCTGCGCGGCCACCCATCGGCATCGGCTTTAGGCATAGCCGCCGCTTTGGACGTCGTGATTCTGCTCCTGGCGGGCTGGTTCTTCCGTTCTATTTTTCGGCATGCCGTGCGTACGGGATTGATCGCGCGCTATAGCGCGGAGACCCTAAGCTAGCGCCATCACGCAGCTTTTCCCTTGCGCGGTTTCGCGCGCGGCTTGCGCTCGGCAGGCTTGTTCTCAGCCAGGCTCTTGCGCAAAGCATCCAGAATGTTCACCACGGGAGCCGGCTTCTCCGCCTTCACCACCGTCACGCGCTCGCCTTTTTGCTTTTGCGCGATCAGGCGTGCGAGATTCGCTTTATATTCGTCGTGAAATTTGCCGAGCTCGAACTTCGCCGTGAGCGCATCGATGAGCTGCCCGGCGAGCTTGATTTCCTGAGCCGTGAATTTTTCCGAGCCGGTCTTTATTTCGGCGCCTTGTACCTCATCGGCGAAGAACATGGTATGGAGCATGAGCTCCTTGGCATCCGGCCGGATCACGACGACGTGCTCCCGGTTATGCATGGCGAGCTTGGCGATCGCGTACTGGCCGCGCTGTTTCATGGCCTCGCGCAGCAACGCGTACGGCTTCGTCACCTCGCCGTCGGGGAGCGCGTGATAGCTTTTATCGAGCAGCACGGGATCAAATTTTTCCGCCTTGACGAACTGAAGGATCTCCATCACTTTGGCCGTTTTGGGTGCGATCTTGTCCAACTCGGCCTGTTCCACCATCACGTATTCGTCCTTGTTCACTTCAAAACCTCGCACCAGATCCTCGCGCTTCAGCGGTTTGTCCTCGGCCTGGCAGAAATAAACCTCTTTTACGCGCGACATGTCCTTCTTGTGCAGCAGGTGAAACTGGATGGATTTTTCGCGTGCCGCCACCTGCAACCGAACCGGAAACGAAACCAGCCCAAAGCTGATGAAGCCTTTCCACACTGTCGCAGCCAATGTACACCTCCTCAATTTGGACTGCTCGCCGGTCAAATGAGTTTCGGAACCGGACAGCCGGTAGCGAAATCGAACACCGCGGCTCAGCGCGCGGCTACCGCAAACGGCCAGGAGCGGCCATTCGGCGGCAGTCCGGCGGGACTTCGGCGATCGTCCGGCGATGGACCGGCGATTGCACCGGAGCACCCGAGCTAAAACCCCGAGTCTAGAGCTTATTGTGGGATGCCTGAGCTAGGATTGCAATTGACTATGCGGACAATCTGGAAAGTTTTCATCGTTGCATGCTTCGGCGTGGCAGTCTGCTTCAGCCAGGAGATCACCATTCAAACGCCTCCCGCGCCGCCCGTGGTAGGTCCCCTGCTGCGGCCGTTTCATTTGGAGAAGCGGATCGTCTCGCCGGCGAAGTTGACCAATACATTGCGCCTGCAATCGCTGATCCGCGCCGGCAATCTCTATTTGTCGGCGCAGGACGTGATCGCGCTGGCGCTCGAAAACAACGTGGACATCGCCATCCAACGCTACGGCCCCTTCCTGGCGCAGGAGGTGTTGCGGCGCGCCCAAGGTGGCGGCGCTCTGCGCGACATCGGGCAGCCGATCGCGCCCGGTCCCACCAGCGTGAGTTTGGAGGGAGTCAATGTAAATGCGTCGAACTTGGCGGAAAACGGTTCCGGAGTAAACTCCGGCGGAGGCATCGTGGTCCAATACGGAGCCCAACCGCCGGCTTTAGACCCCATTCTGTACATCTACACAAACTTCGCCCATCAAACCTCCCCCATCAGCAACCCGATCACGACTGGCGTACCCACGCTGCTACTGGACACGCGAACTTACGCCGCACAATACCAGCAATCGTTCCTCACCGGCACCTACGCGCAGCTAACTTACGGCAGCACTTGGAACCGCTATAACAGCCCTTACTATGGTGTGGACCCGTACACCACGGCTGACCTGGATCTGCAGGTGACGCAGAACCTGCTCCAAGGCTTCGGCATCGGCGTAAACAATCGAAATATCCGGGTAGCGAAGAACAACCTGAAGGTCAGCGACATCCAACTCAAGCTCCAGGTGATCACAACCGTATCGGCCGTCTTAAATCTCTACTGGGACTTGGTCAGCTTCGATGAAGACCAGCGCATCAAGCAGGAAGCGCTGAATACCGCACAACAGCTCTACGAAGGTAATCAACGGCAGGTAGAGCTGGGCACGTTGCCAGCCATCGAAGTGACGCGCGCCGCCGCCGAAGTCTCCGCTGCCAAAGAGGCGCTGCTTATCGCGCAGACCAACGTCGCGCAGCAGGAGACCGTGCTCAAGAACGCCTTAAGTAGAAACGGCATTGTGAGTCAGGAACTGGATGAGGTCCGCATCGTCCCGTTAGATCACATCACCGTGCCCGAGACAGAGGATTTGAAGCCGACGGCGCAGTTGATCGGCCTGGCGCTGGCGCAGCGCCCCGAGATCGCGAAGGCCAAGCTCAATATCGAAAGCAGCACGATCAACCTGGGCGGCTCCAAAAACTATCTGCTGCCGACGCTGCAAGCGTTCTTCGAATTGACCAACAACGGCCTCAGCGGCGCCGCCAACCCGGCGGCCGTTCCGTACGGCTTTTACGCGCCGCCGCAATACACCGGCGGCTACGGCAAGCTGCTCGGGCAAATCTTCGGCCGCGATTATCCCAATTACTCGGCGGGATTTTCCCTCAACATTCCCTTTCGCAATCGCGTGGCGCAAGCCGATTACGTGGCCGACCTTCTTAGCCTGCGCCAGAACGAACTCCAATATCAAAAGGCCGTCGCCCAGATTCGCGTGGATGTAAAGAACGCCGTGATCGGTCTCCAACAGGCGCGCGCACGATACGAAACCGCGGTGGCCACCCGATCGCTTGCGCAGCAGACACTCGAAGCCGAACAAAGTCGTTTTCGTTTTGGCGAGTCGACCATCGCCACGGTGGTCCAGGCGGAACGCGATCTGGCGACCGACCAAAGCGCGGAGGTGCAGTCCATGGCGAACTATACGCACGCCAAGATCGCCTTCGATGAAGCCGTGGGGCAGACTTTGGATGTCAACAACATCTCAATGGAGGAGGCCGCGGCGGGCCGCGTGGCCAGGGAATCGGCGATCCCCGCGTCGGCGCCGGAGAAGAAAGACTGAGGAGAACGCGAATGATCCCGCAAAAAACAATTTCGTCTCTCGCTGTCTTCAGTCTTCTGGCAACACAATGCTGGGCACAAGCCGTCCCTGAAGTGGAGAAGCCGCAGGGCCCGCTGCTAGTCCGGTCCTATAGGCCCGCCTCGGCTTCGCCGGTGAACTTGAGTAACTCGGATCACCTGCACAGCCTGATCCGTGCCGGTCAGCTGTACCTCACGGTCCAAGACGCGATCGTACTGGCGATTGAAAACAATATCGATCTCGAGGTAGACCGCTACGGACCCTTGGGTGCGCAATGGAATCTGGAGCGGGCCCAGGGCGGCGGACCTTTGCGCGGCGTCACCAATGGAAGCACACTAGTGAACCAGGTCACGAGCGGCCTGGGCGTTCTGGGTAGCGAAGTCGCCGCGGGACTTGCTAGCAGCAGTTCAGGCGGCGGCGGAGGGAGTTCGGGAGCTACGGTGACGCAGATCGGTCCCGTCACGCAAAATCTCGACCCGGTTCTTCAAAACGCCACGAACTTTTCCCACACCTCCTACCCGTATCCGAGCACCGTGGTCAGCATAACCCCAACGCTCGTGAGCACTCAGCACGTCATCGATTCCTTCGTGCAGCAGGGATTACTCTCCGGTGGTTACGTCCAGGTCACGGCCAATGAGACTTACTTGAAGCAGAATGCTCCGAGCGATTATCTGAATCCCGCCGTAGCGCCGGTGGTGTCAATCTATCTTCGCCACAACCTCCTGCAAGGCTTCGGCACCGGCGTCAACGGACGGTTTATCCGGGTAGCCGAAAAAAATATACAAGCTTCGAATGAAACGTTTCGATCGCAACTGTTGAATCTGGTGGCAAACGTTCTGAACCTGTATTGGGACCTGGTAACCGATGATGACGATCTGGCCGTACGCCAACGCGCGGTGAATCAGGCGCAGAAGTTCTACGACGACACGCGGCGGCAGATTGAGCTGGGGGTGATTCCGAGATTCGAAGCTTCGCGCGCGCAGTCGAACGTCACGAACAGCCGTCAACTGCTGGCGATCGCCCAAGCAACCGCGCAATATCAGGAGATCCTCCTGAAGAACGCCATCAGCCGCAATGGTCTGCAGGACGAGCTGTTGGACTCCGCGCACATTGTGCCGCTGGATCGCATCCAGGTTCCCGAGCAGGACAATCTGCCGCCGTTGCGCAATCTCGTGGCCACGGCGCTCGCGAATCGCCCCGACGTTGCGCTAGACAAGATCAACGACGAAACCTCGGAAATCTCGGCGCTGGGAACAGCCAATGGGCTTCTGCCGAGCCTGCAAGCGTGGGCGGCCGTGAGTGCCACCGGGCTTTCCGGAACCAACGCTCCGTTCGAAGGCCTCGCCGCTTTGCCTTACTACCGAGGAGGCTTGAGCAACGCGCTCGGGCAGGTGTTTCGCGATGACTTCCCCAGCCGCCGCGTCGGGGCTTTGTTCGGCGGCACCATTCACAATCAGGTGGCGCAAGGCGACTACGGCATCGACCAATTGCAGCTACGGCAAGGCGATCTGGTGGAGCGCCGGAACATGAACCAGATTGTTGTAGACATCTCCAACGAGACGGTGGCGCTGCGCCAGGCGCGGGCGCGCTACTCGCAAGCGGTGGACTCGCGCAAACTGCAAGAGGAGCTGCTCGAAAAAACGCAGCAATCGTTTTCCTTCGGCGCGGCGACCATCAGTGACGTGGAAGGCGCGCAAACCGCGCTCGTCGCGGCGCAGGAAACCGAGGTTACATCCGCATCGGCCTATAGCCACGCCCGCATCGCCCTGGATCAGGTGTTGGGGCGAACGCTCGATGTCAATCACGTTTCCGTGGAGCAGGCGCTGAACTCACCTCGAATTGGGAAGCCGCAACCGTAATTGGTGAGCCGGGCGGGGCTCGTTGCCCAAAAGGGGTCTTGACGGCACTCAAGTTATTGATTCGCTGAACCGCCAAAACCTACAAAGAGGGCAAAAATCGACAGACCGTCACCATAGTGTCACCACGGAATTGAGCCGGTTCGTGCGACGTGCGCCGTTGTTCCCCGGCCGCGGAAGCTGGTTGAAAATCGACGGAATGGTCGCTCGTTCCACGCTCGTCATACCACTATCGGGGCCTCTCCAATTTCCTTTGGGAGCGCATTGACGGCGCTCCAAGGAAGCCTGAAGCCCCTTTGCTACAACGATTCACAACATCCGCAAAGAGTCGCCGATGAAAGTAGGCTCAAGTCGAGGAACCGTTGAAGCACCCACAACGTTGCGTGAAATTCGAGGGCATTCTGCCGCCGCGAGCTGTCGTCCCTAGGCATCGTCAATAATGACTGTGGCGCCGATTTGCGAAGCTTCTCCTTCTTCCTGCGTACAGACGTGCCGTCGCGCTTCAGTTGCCACAGATGAAATGAGGCAGTCCAAGCCTTTCCTTCGCGAGACATTCGGATTCGAACCCGTTGTGAAGCTGTACGTGATGATGTCGGCGCGTCGATGCCAGCCGCGATCGGACCAGAACTTATGTGCGAGGTCGTTTTCCACAACAACCTGTATGTGGGTGTTGTCGATTCCGGCTTCAGCCAACTTCTCCAGACAGCATGCCACGAGCCCGGACGCGATGCCCCGTCGACGAAAATCCGGAGCTACCGCAAGATGATAGAGATATCCACGGCGACCGTCGTGTCCCGACATGGCACATCCTACGATGCGATTCCTGAAACGCGCCACAAAGCTCATACCGGGATTACGCGCCAAATGCCGCTCCATCATTTCGCGGGACTCGGCCGACGATAACCTTATTCCCGGTGTCGAGTGCAGGAGTGTATAGACGCCGTCATACTCGGCGATTGACATCTCTTCAATCGAGACTCCGAATGCACCAGTGTCAATATTCCGCGTTGACATGATGGATGATTTTCGCACGGGTCTCAGGCACTTGATCGCGGGCTAGCTCCTCGTGCTGCCGCGTCGTGGCGCCAGAACGGATTCTCCCCGCTACGGTATCGGCTTCGGCTGCCCGCTGGGCAATGATCAGGTTTGGGAACAGTCCTCCGAGCACGACGAATAATAGCCCCGCTGCCAGTATCCAGCGCTCGCGCGGAAGGGCATCCGCCATCTGCGTAAAGCCCGTCCGGCGCTTGCCCAGAAACAGTCTTGCAAAGAGACGAAAAATGCTCACCGCATTCATGGCGGTCGCGATGGGCAACACCACGCCTGTCACGGGATGCGACATCAATGTTCCGTGAATCAGGAGATCCTGCGAGCAAAAGCTGAGCGTACCCGGCAATCCCACCAGCGCCAGACCGAAGACCGCGAATGAAACGGCTAGCCGCGGTGCGTGTTGGGCTAATCCAAGATGCCGGCTTGCGGTCAGGTTTTCACCGAAGCGAACTTCCAGCAGCCGCAGAATCCCGAGAAGACCCATCGTCGATATCGTCACGACGAACCAGTGCACCAACGCACCGGTGATTCCTTCCGAGGTACGGCTTTCGAGACCCGCCAGAATCGCCGCCGACTGGCTGAGTGCGAGTAAGGAGAGCAACCGGCGCGGGGAGTTTTCTGTCAGTGCGCGGATAGCCACATAGAGCGCCGTTGCCATGGCGAACCAGGAGAGGATTGGGAACGCATTGCTGGCTGTGCGCGGAAACAGCGGCAGGATCAGCCTGGCAACCAATAGCGCACCGAAATGTCCGTTCAAAAGAAGAGCGGTGGGAATGGCCGGACCGCCTTCCGCCAAGTCGGCGACCCAGGCTTGAGCCGGGCAGATTCCCTTGCGCAGAATGACAGCGACGACGAGCAGCCCGAAGGCGGCGTTTCCGCCGGGGCTTTGGCCCTTCAAAGCTTCGATGGAGAGCGCATGGCCGCTTGCGGAAATGAGTGCGATCGCGAGAGCCAGAGCGAGGCTCGACAGCGACAGGGCTGTGCCAGGGCGCCAGGAGGGGGCCCGGAACCATGACCGCACAAAGAATGGAACTGTGGTGAGAATCCATCCAGCAAGAAACACTGCCAGATTATCGGTTGAATACGCGGTCAGCGTAGCTCCCAGGATAAAAACAATTCCGGCCATCGTTGGAGCGTCGCAGTCGCGCTTGGGCAGCATCAGGGTCGACGCCAGAGTGAGGCAGGAAAACAACACCATCAATGCCTCGGGTAGCGATTCTCCAGTGGGCGCAGCCACAAGCAACCCCGCGGATGCTGCCACTGAAATCAGCGATGCCGTGAAGCCCACGATTCGCGCGTGGCGGCGCCAAGCCATCATCAGGATTGCCGCAAACCATGGTACGGCGATCGCGAGACCACTGACCCATCCAACAGGAGTCCATGCACCGTTTGCTCTCATTCGACTCCCTCTTTGGCAGGCCTGCGCAACCACATTGAGGACTCTTTCCGCTGGTTCGCCCTTGCTGTCATTCCGATCCCGTCCAGACGGGCAAACAGCCGCGAGATATGGAGAAGCGGATAGATAATCCATCGATCGAGAATAGTGTCGAGGTGTCCGCGATCCAATGCCCACCGGTAGAGCCAAACGTGCACCGCTGCCGGTGTCAGGTCTTCCATTTGCTTGCCGGTTGGCCCGATTTCCCCGCCAATGGCGGAGTGCATGCGGTGATAGTCGTGAAGCATCGACGGCGCCCGGAGAAACTGCAACGTGCGGACCAGGGCATGCCCCAGAATATGGGCCACGGCAACGAAACTCCAGCCGAATCCGATCTCGACGAAGATCACGCCGACCTGCGTCAGGGACGCGAAGGCCAGCGAGGTCTTGGCATCTGCGCTCGCGCGACCCGTAATCGTGCCGTAAATGGCTGTGGCGACGCCGACGATGATCACGCAGGCCGCGGCTGCGTGGGTTTGCGCGAGCAAGGGTTGAGCACGGAGGAGGAGGTATGCGCCCGCGTGAATGGAGATGGCGCCGTAGAAGATGGCGCTCGACGGGGTCGGGCCCTCCATCGCACGGGGAAGCCATCCGGAGAAAGGAATCTGGGCGGCCTTTCCGGCGGCGGCTAGAAGGAGGAAGAGACACACGGCCGTAGCCTGCGCTTCCTTAAGCGCAGGCATGCCTGCAGCGAACGATGCGGTGCCAGCCCACTTATGCAAGGCGAAGACTCCTACGAGCAGTCCGACGTCAGAGGCTCGGTAGACCGCAAAAACACGAAGACCGTTTTCGACCGGCGCCAGCCGTTGGTCGAAAAAGGCGATCAGAAGCACCGAGGTGATGCCGACCAGTTCCCAACCCGCGATCAGCAGATCGAAAGAACCGGCGGCGAATGCGAGCAGGGAACCAAAAGCGAAGAGGTGCAGGAAGAGAAAAAATCGAAAGAATCCACTTTCGCGATGAAGATACGTCGCCGAAAACTGTCCAATCAGTCCGGACAATGCGACTGTCATCACGAGAAAGGGCAGCGACAAGTGGTCGGCCATCAGGAAAAGAGGAAAACGGTAATCATGAACGGCGAACCAGCTTCCGAACGTCACGGTGATGGCAGAGGCGTGGGAGGCCGCGAGAGTCCACAGCAGGGTGGCCAACCCGAAGAGGCAGGCCGTGAACGTCAGCGCAGTGACGCGGGAGATAACGCGCTCGGAAGGAACCCAGCCCAATAACCACAGGAAAGCCAGCAATGCAAACACCGCGCCCGGGGCCATCACGACGAATACAAGCGCGGTCTGGGCAGGACTCACACGGCACGTCCTTCTGCAGTCGCGGGAATCCAGGCCATCGGAAGATGGTCCATTTTGCCGGCATACCATTCGGACGAAGAAAGTGCGACCGGCAGACGTTCGAGCGCACCGTCGAGCTCTTCGAATCCTGATTCCCGGCAGACATGCACCCGGCCGGAGGCCGGATCGATCGTGGCGATGCGAATCCAGCGGTTCTCGACCATCCGCTTCAGTGAAGCGCTTCGATCAATTACACGCTTCAGGCGTTCGGGGGTGGTCTCGACCACGAACAGAATGCGAACCGGTTCGTGAATCGAGACCATTTGCCAGGGCAAACCAGTTCGCAAGTCACTGGCGTGGCCATCCATTACGCCAACCAGCCCGGTCACATTGTGAGGCAGCTTCGTGCCGCATCCGTAGCGATCGTTATCGACGAAAGAAAAGTAGTATTCGAGACTGATTCCGGCGCACACGGGAACCACCGCGGCCATGAGCAACGTGAGACTCCGATCGTCCGCGTCCTGATCCGCGTCGTACGAAACGAGGAAGGCTCGCCGGTCGAGAAAGAGTCCGCGCGTCAGGCTGCGACGCCCAACAATACAGACGGCGTTCGTGCAATGGCCATATTCGGGCCGTGGCTGGGCCAAATGCTCACTGCGTTCCTCCACGTGACGGAGCGCTTCCGCTGGGTCCGCGCCCGCCGGACATGATTCGAAACGCCGGACGCGTTCGTGGGCGTCAAGGGCGCGGGCCTCGTCGAGCGACTTTCGAAGGAGCTCCAGATCGTCGTGATGCGAGGCCGGAAGAGTGTCCAGGTCGTACAGTTCAACATCGTCGCTGCAGGTATCGTGATATCCCCCAATGAACCAGGTGTCATCCGGAATATCGATGCCGCGTTCCCGCAGACGAGAGCGGACTTCCGGACGATTGGCCATTGCGGCGAAGAGCCGGGCGTTGGGCCCGCCACGCCGGCCGCCGCAGGCTCCGCAATCGTGGGCCGATTCATGCGGGTTGTTAAGGCTCGTCGAACCATGGCCAAGCATCGCGACGAGAGGGGCGAATCCCTGCTTCAGGCCGGCTGGGCCCAGAACGCTCGCGACGCTGTCCGCCTTTTCCTCAGCCGCAAAGCCCATCAACAGTCCCTCGACCGCGTGCTGCGATTCCGCAGCGTTGCGCATGAACCGCAACTCGGTGCGCGGTTCCGGGAGAAAGGTCTTGTTCAGCCAATCGCGCAGGATGGCGTAACGGCGCGGCGCCAGGAGGTGCCCGATCAACGGTACTGCCGAAAGCAGTCCGAGCACGGTCGTCGACAACCAGCCTCGCACCAGGGACCGAGATGAGACGAACGAATTTCGCATCAGCAGTCCCAGTAAACGCCTGCGCCACCGGCGGCTATGGTGCATGGCGGCGTCTTCGGCTTTCGGCTGCTCGATCACTGCGTGCCGGGGTTTGACCACGACGGGGCAGAACGCCGCGCCCTGCGGGTCGTCGATTCCCTGATAGTCGACCGCGACGCCGAAGTACCCCGCGGCGCTGAACGTCTCTACTTCCGGGTCCAGCTCTTCCAGCGCGCGCCGCATGGACTCTTCCCGCTCGTCTACGCAGAAGAAGACCTGCGCTCGCGGTTTGGTTTTGAGCCGGGTGAGTCCGCGGTATTTCCGATGGCTAGCCAGCCCATGCAGGATCGCGCGTTCATGCCACCGTTCGTAGGCCACGTGGAGAATGCGCCGGCGTTCGAGTCCGTTGCACGCTTTGACTTCATTTACGAAGGATGCCCAGTCGGCATTAGACAGCAGATTGACCTCGGCGGATGAAAGCGACACCACCCGCGCCGCGTCGTAAATCCGGGCGGTGCGGCTCAGGTGCAGCCGCTCCTGCGTCTTCAGCGGGTTCTCCCGCGGCATGGTTTCCGCCGCGCCCGTGCGGGCGGCCACGCGCGACATCGTCAGCCGCACCGCGAGAAAATCCATCAGCGAGCACGGAATCGATTCATGAGGAGCTAGCGCCGGGCTCTCTTCCAGCTTCCGCATCAGCCCAGACCAACCGGGCAGGGCGAGTAGTTCGGACTCTAGGACCTCTTTCCATTGGCTCTCCTCGATGTCTCCCGCGTCGAGATAGTCGAGCACCGCATCCGTCGCCGAAAAGGACCTCTCCTTCTGCCGCCGGAATTCTTTGTCGAGGCCGCGCAGATATCGCGGAAACATACCCCCGCGCTTCGAGAGCAACGTCCGCACCGATTCGTAGAAGCCTCTTTCGCGGTACGGCATCGGCCAGTATGCGGCGCCCTGATCAAGAAACACCGAGCACAACCGGATCAACCAGGGGTGAATGATCTCATCGATGGGCCGCGTCGCCGGGGGCTCTGCTTCATGCACGGCCGTGCGCCTGAAGCAGGCGTCAAACAGCGTGCGCAGCGCGGGGTGACGGAAGTCCCCGGCAAGATCACCCTGTTCCGTACGCCACAGAATCGTGGCGCCGTCGAATTCGCGCACGCCCGGCGTAATCATGGCGCGGCGCAGCGAGCACCGTGTCAGTCCGGGAAAAACAACCGCGTCGGGCTCGCTTTCGAGTACGGCATTAATGTCGTCGATATCGATGCGGGCTCGCGCAAGCTTCCGCCGATAGGCCGCTTCCGACATATAAGGTTCAGCGCCGAATAGCTGCGAGGCTTCAACGACTGCGCGCTCGAAAGGCAGAGATTCGAAAGCGTGCAGTGTGTTGTGGTGAACGAAAACGCCGATCGGACCCTGGGCCGGAAGCAGGTGAGCAGCGTGCTCAACTGCCTGAAGCAGCTTTTCTCGCCGTCGGTGCTCGGATTGGTCCTGATCCTTCATCGAGCCGTTCTGACGCGGGCTTTCGGCTCCTGCTTGGCTACTTCCTTCAGCATGCTCACCGTGCTGCTGAGCTGAGAGTAGAAGTAACGGCGAAGGATGTCGAGCACCTCGATCAGAGCATGGTCGCGGATCGAATAGAAAACCTGATTGCCCACCTTGCGGTTGACGACAATCTGTTTGCTGCGCAGAACCGCCAGGTGCTGCGATGCATTAGCCTGCTCGATGCCCAGCTTTTCGATCAGCTGGCCGGCCGAAAGTTCCCCGTCGCGCAGCAATTCGACAATTGCGATACGCGTGGGATTTGCGAGGGCTTGAAAGATCTCGCTCTTGAACTGCCGCAAGGCCTCGCTCATATACTGATAGTATATTCGAAATATAGAATATTTAAAAATCCGTGATCGGCGAGGAGAACTCCTGACCTCATGTCCAAAATCGCGATAACCGAAAACAGCCACAACGTTTCGGCGCCCCTGAGCCACAACGAGCACCTTCTCAGGTGGGTGGAGAAGATGGCCAGTCTGACGAAGCCGGAATCCATCCATTGGGTGGACGGTTCGCAGGAGGAGCACAACCGCCTTTGCGATGACATGTGCGCCACGGAACGCTCATCCGGCTGAATCAGGATCTGTGACCCGGCTGCTACTATACTCGGTCGGATCGGTACAATCTGCCTTGCCGGATCTCCGCGCGCCACGCCGCTCCGGTCGAGATGCTGCAGCTCGTCAAACCGCTCCGCCGAGAAATCCATCCCCGTCCGTCTGTCGATCCGATCACTGCGCTACGTTGCGATTAGCTGCGCGATATCACGCAATTTGACGTGGGCAGTCGAGCCTGGCTCCGTTTCTGAACGCTCGTTGCAGGGCCTTTCGCGCTAATTAGGCCAGTGGGCTTGATAATTGCATAGTCGCTGTGCATGAAGGACTTCCTGCGGAGCATCGAGCATCTGATCCGCGTGGTGATGATCCTGGCTGTAGGGGTGGCCTCTTTCCTGGTGATTCGGGCGATGGTTATTCCTCAGGATTTCGGCAAGTACGGGCATTTTCGCCCCGCGGCCATGGATGAAATCCGTGCCCGCCCGGTCAGATTCGCCGGGCATACCACCTGCGAAGCCTGCCACTCCGACGTAGCCGAAGTGAAGGGGAAGGGCAAACATGTAGGCGTGGCCTGCGAAGCCTGCCATGGTCCCTTGGCAAACCACGCCGAGGATCCCGGGTCCGTGATCCCCAAGCTGCCTGACCCCGCAGTTTTATGCGTGCGATGTCACGAGGCCAACGCATCCAAGCCCAAGTCGTTCCCCCAGGTGGTTTCGGCGGAACACTCCGGGGGCGTAGTCTGCACCACCTGCCATCAACCCCACGACCCGTTGGGAGGAGGAAAGCCATGAGCATGACACGGCGCGAACTGCTCGCCAAATCCGGCAAGTTTATTCTTCTTACTTCCGCGGCCGCGGCGGCGTGGGAGCACGTGCTGGCGGGAACATTCGAAGCCGCTCCGAATTACGACGCCACCAAGCACTGGTGGGCGATGCTCATCGACCCTGGCAAGTGCATCGGTTGCGGCAACTGCGTGCGCGCGTGCGAGGCCGAAAATAACGTGCCGCCCGGCCATTTCCGCACTTGGATCGAACGTTATCACGTCGAGGATTACGACCTGGAGCACCCGCAGGTGGACTCGCCCACTGGCGGCCACGACGGCTTTGGGGATAAGTATCATGACGGCGGCAAAACCTTCTTCATCCCCAAGTTGTGCAACCATTGCGCCGATCCGCCTTGCGTGCAGGTGTGTCCCGTGGGCGCTACATTCATAACGCCCGATGGCGTTGTGCTGGTGGACGAGAAATATTGCCTCGGGTGCCGGTATTGTATTCAAGCCTGCCCCTACGGGGCCCGCTTCTTGAATCCCAAGAAAAATACGGCCGACAAATGCACGCTCTGCTATCACCGCATTACGCAGGGACTTACGACCGCCTGTTGTGAAGTGTGCCCGACTCAGGCTCGCGTACTGGCCGATTTGAAGAATCCCAAAGATCCCATTCACGAGTTCTTGCGAACGCACAATGTGCAGGTGCTGAAACCGCATATGGCTACGGGCCCGAAGGCGTTCTATAAGGACCTGGACGGATCGGTTCGATAAGGAGCAGATGCATGGGGACCTTACTGTCTGGAGTCCAAGGCTACATCTACCCGAACGAGGTGGAGCTGCAATGGAGCATCTTGATCGTCCTGTACCCGTACATTACGGGGCTGGTGGCGGGCGCGTTCATTTTGGCCTCACTCGAGCGCGTCTTCAAAGTGGAAGCCGTGAAACCCACGTATCGGCTGGCCCTGTTGACCGCGCTGGCGTTTCTGCTGGTGGCTCCGATGCCGCTGCAGCTCCACCTCGGACACCCCGAGCGATCGTTTGAGATGTACCTCACTCCGCACCGCTCTTCCGCCATGGCGATGTTCGGCTTTGTTTATCTTTGGTATCTCATGGTGGTCCTGTTGATGGAGATTTGGCTGGATTACCGCAAGGATATCGTGGCGCGGGCCGAGTCGAGCCGCGGCATCACAAAGTGGATTTACCGCGTGTTGACGCTGGGATCATACAACCTGAGTCCGGCGGCCCTGAGAGTAGACGAGAAGGTGGGTTACTTCGTCACCTTGATCGGCATCCCTTCCGCGATCCTGTTGCACGGATATGTGGGGTTCATCTTCGGCTCGGTAAAGGCCAATCCATGGTGGTCCAGCCCGCTAATGCCGGTGGTCTTCATCTTCTCGGCGATGGTTTCGGGCATTGCCGCGGTTCTGTTGCTGTACATGGTGACGTCGAAGCTGCGCCGGACGCCGGTCGACATGCGCTGCGTCGATACCATCGCACGTTACCTGCTCTACACGTTTATTATCGATTTTTCCCTGGAAATGCTGGATCTGGTTCACCGCATTTATGAAGCCGACGAATCGCTGCGCGCGCTGGATTTTATGGTCCACACGCGGCTCTACTTCTCGCAGGTGATTCTGCAGATCTTTCTCGGCACGCTGTTTCCCATCGCTCTGCTGGGGCTGATGCAATTGTGGAAGCTGAGCGAGGGAGGACGTCGGGCGGTCTATGCTATCGCCGGGTCCTTCACCCTGGTGGGCATTTTCGCCATGCGCTGGAACGTCGTCATCGGGGGCCAGCTCTTTTCGAAAAGCTTCCTGGGATACACCAGCTACAAAATGGGTTTCGCCACTCGCGAGGGACTCTTGCCGGCGATTTTGCTCACCCTGTTGCCGTTTGTCGTTCTTTATGCACTGGTAAAGTTGTTGCCGCCCTGGCCGAAGCATGAGGCAGCGGCATGAGGAGGGCGCCATGGATGGGCCTCCAGTCGAGGAAGCCACTCATCCAGTAAACGCGGGCCAAATCGAGAATTTGATCCTGGCGATCGAGGATCTGCGGCGCCGCGTTGATGCGCTGGAACGCAGGTTTGAAAGCGCTCGATTGCTGCCGGAGCCCGCTCGAGAGCCGCCGTCCGTGTTGCCAGCTCCCGCCTTGCCGGCCCCCTCGATAGAAGCCACAGCCAGCGAATTTTCGCCCGGATTGCTGGCGGGGCTCGGGCGAGTGCTGCTGGGTCTTGCGGGTGCGTATCTGTTGCGCGCCATCACTGATGCAAACGTTGTACCGCGTCTGGCCGGCACGCTCGCCGGAGTCCTTTATGCGTCCGTTTGGCTCGTCGCCGCACGGCGACGACGCCCGGACAATCGGTGGGTGGCGCCATTGCAGGGGCTTACCGCTTCCGCCATTCTCGCGCCGCTGCTATGGGAAGCCACCATCCGGTTTCACACGCTAACCCCCTCAGCCGCGGCCGCTATTCTGAGTGGGTTTATTATTCTGGGCCAGATCTTTGCTCGGCGAAATGACTTGTCGCCGGTGGCTGGGATCACAGCGCTGGCCGGCTCCGCGACAGCCGTTGCATTGATTATTGCCACGCTTGATCCGATGCCATTTTTCGCCGCGCTTGCAATCGCTGCGGCTTCCGTGGAATATGGAGCTTGCCACGACCGCGTCTCGGGCGCGCGCTGGATCGTCGCGCTCGCGGTTGACTTCTGTGCGTTCCTGTTGGCGCACTTGGTTACCAGGCCGCAAGGGCTTCCGGAGGGCTACGCGCCGATTCCAGTTGCCGCGGTATTCGCGATTCAATGGGCGCTGGTGGCTGTTTATTTGGCGAGCACCATCGTACGCACATTGGCGCACGGGCTGGCGATGCGTTGGTTCGAGATGGGTCAGTTGGTGACCATCGTCGCGCTGGCCATCGGAAGCACATTACAGTGGGCGCACGGAACGGGAGCTGCCGTGCTGGCGGTCGGCGCTGGTTGTCTCGCGGCAGGAGCGGCCTCCTATGCGGCCTCCGCGATAGCTCAGGCGCGCCGGTTACATCGCGACTACCACGCGTATGCCACCTTTGCTCTTCTGTTTGCTCTGATCGGGAGTAACCTGCTACTAACCGCTTTGCCGCTGGCAACGGTGTGGTCCGCTTTGGCGCTGACGATCGCATGGTTCGGCGAACGCTGGCGCAAAAACGTGTTGCGCGTGCACAGCGCTGTCTATTTAGCAGCCGCGGCATTAGCATCGGGTCTGATGAGTTGGTCGCCCCCGGCTGCGTCGGGGGCATTGTTGGGAATGTCGTCCGCGTTGCTATATATCTTGATGGTTTGGAAGCGCGCGGGTAAAACACCGCCGTGGCCGGAGCGTATCCCTTCAGCAACTGCGGCCGCTCTGCTTTGCTGGAGCTTGGTCGCTGTCACGACTGGATCTGCGCTGGCATCGCGACTCCCCGCCCCGCTGAACAGCACGTTGCGAACCGTTGTGATTTCGGGTCTAGCGATCGTGTTGGCGTGGCTTGGATCGCGCTGGCGCCTGAAGGAACTCGTCTGGCTGCTCTACCCTTGGATGGCTTTCGGAGCAATCAAGTTGATCCTGGAAGATTTCGGCCGTGGCGAGTCTGCGACATTGTTTGTTTCGCTCTTGGTCTATGGTGCGGCACTCATCGCACTGCCGCACCTGCTGCAGCGTGCCAGGCCTGGGGCCGCCCCGTAAAATTTCGTCGTCCCGCAAAATCGGTGGGCAAGGCGGACCAATCTTCACCGGCCGGCTACAATCGCGCCCGATTCATCGGGACTTATGTCCTGAGCGTGCCATGAGAAGGGCCAATGACGGCCTCGGGGGACACCCAAAACCGGCTACCTAAGCATGCCTCGATCATAACCCCGTTTTTTGCCAAACCCGTCACCGTAGCGTCACCAGCAGATTTTCCGACTTTTCAAGCTATTGATTTTACTGCAGTTGTTTTGGTGAGCCGGGCGGGGCTCGAACCCGCGACCACCGCATTAAAAGTGCGATGCTCTACCAACTGAGCTACCGGCCCGCCTGCGGTAATGCAACGGGGACGTCGCCAGAAAGGCAACTACGTTCAAGATAACATAGCTCGCTGCTCCGACCGTCGACTGGCAACAGAAAAGGCGGGCCGTTGCGGGCCCGCCTCCGGATTGACTTGATCGCCTGATTACTCAGCCAGCGATGTTTCCTCGCCCGGCTCCTCGGTCAGGCCGCCCGCGTAAATGCTGCGGGCTTCGTCTTCGTAGCCGCCCAGGTCGCCGGCGAGCGAAACCTCTTCGGCGATAGGCTCTTCCTCCACCACATCTTCGCCCGCGATCTTGACGCCGCGATAATACTCCATGCCGGTGCCGGCCGGAATCAGGCGGCCCATGATCACGTTTTCCTTCAGGCCGCGCAGGTAATCGACCTTTCCGGAAATCGCCGCTTCGGTGAGGACGCGCGTCGTTTCCTGGAAGCTCGCCGCCGAGATGAACGAATCGGTCGAGAGCGACGCCTTGGTGATGCCGAGGAGCAGCGGCCGCCCGGTTGCCGGCCTGCCGCCATCGGCGATCACGTGGTCGTTCTCCTCGCGGAAGCGGAACTTATCCACCTGTTCCTCGAGCAGGAACGACGTGTCGCCCACGTCTTCGACCTTCACCCAGCGCATCATCTGCCGGACGATCGTCTCGATGTGCTTGTCGTTGATGTTGACGCCCTGCAGGCGGTAGACCTCCTGGATCGAGTTCACCAGGTAGGCCTGCGTGTACTTTTCGCCGAGCACCGCGAGCAGGTCGTGCGGATTGAGCGGCCCGTCGATGAGCGGCTCGCCCGCCCGGACGTGTTCGCCTTCCTGCACGTTGATGTGGACGCCGCGCGGGATGGAATATTCCTTCTGCGTTCTCCCGTCCTCGCTCTCGACGTAGATCTTCCGCTGTCCCTTGGCGATTTCGCCGTACTTCACCACGCCGTCGATTTCGCTGATGACCGCCGGATCGCGCGGCTTGCGCGTTTCGAAGAGCTCGACGACGCGCGGCAGACCGCCCGTGATGTCCTTCGTCTTCGTGGTTTCGCGAGGAATCTTCGCGAGCACGTCTCCCGGTTGGACATCATCGCCATCGGCGACCATCAAGTGGGCGCGCGAAGGCATCAGGTAGCGCTTGCGAACGCGGCCCTGCGAGTCGCGGACCTGAATCGTCGGCTGGTGCTTTTCATCGCCCGGCGGCAGCGTGACCACGAGCTGCGAAAGGCCGGTGACTTCATCCACCTGCTCTTCGATCGTGAGGCCCGGCTGCAGGTCCTTGAATTCGATCGTGCCGCCGGTTTCCGTAAGAATCGAGAACGTGTACGGATCCCACTCGCACATCGTCTGTCCGAGCGTGACGGGCTGCCCATCTTCCACGCGCAGCCGTGCGCCGTAGACGACGTGGTGCCGTTCCTTTTCGCGGCCTTTTTCATCTACCACCGCGATGAGGCCCGAGCGGTTCATGGCAATGAGCGTCTTGCCGCGGCCCTCGACCGCCTTCAGGTCAATGAATTTCACAAACCCATTGCTCCGGGCCTCGACCTTGGACTGTTCGGTCACGCGGGTGGCCGTGCCGCCGATGTGGAACGTCCGCATCGTGAGCTGCGTGCCGGGCTCCCCGATGGATTGCGCGGCGATCACACCGACCGCCTCGCCCATCTCGACGAAGCGACCCGTCGCCAGATTGCGGCCGTAGCAGCGGGCGCACACGCCGCGGCGAGACTCGCACGTCAGCACGGATCGGATCTTCACCCGCTCGATACCGGCGGCTTGAATCGCATTGGCC
>JASHQT010000278.1 GCA_030039005.1 Bryobacteraceae bacterium | reverse complement strand
ATGGGCAAAATCCGCGTCCTCTCCGACAACGTCGCCAATAAAATCGCGGCCGGAGAGGTGGTGGAACGGCCAGCCTCGGTCGTCAAAGAACTTCTCGAAAATTCGCTAGACGCGGGCGCGACCGACCTCCGTATCGATATCGAAAGCGGCGGACGGCGTCTGATCCGGGTCGCCGACGATGGCGGCGGCATGTTGCGCGACGACGCGCTGCTCGCGTTTGAACGCCACGCTACCAGCAAGCTCGCCGATGTGAAGGACCTGCTGTCGATCGCGACGCTCGGTTTTCGCGGCGAAGCGCTTCCCTCCATCGCGTCGGTCTCGCGGCTGCTGCTCGAAACACGCGCGCAGGAAGAGCCCACGGGAGCGGCGGTCGAAATCGCGGGCGGCAAGATTCTGCGCTGCGATGAATTGTCGCGGCCCGCCGGGACCACCATCACGGTTCGTGATCTTTTCTACAACGTTCCGGCGCGCAAGAAATTTCTGCGGTCCGATCAGACCGAGCTTGCGCACATCGCAACGCTTGCCACGCATTACAGCCTGGCGCATCCCAAGAAGGCGTTTCAATTGAATCACGGCGCAACGTCCCTGCTCGACGTGACGCCCGTGGAAACGCTGCAAGAGCGCGTGTATCAGGTGTTCGGCAATCAAACGCTCGAAGAACTGATCGATTTGGATTACGTCGAACGCGAGCTGGACGTTGTAGAAGCCGAGGACCGTTCCACGCGCGTCTTTGCTCTGCGCGGCTTTGTCTCCGCGCCGCACGTGCAGAAGCTCAATCGCAACTCGATTTATCTGTTCGTCAACGGCCGCCTGATTCGCGATCGTCTCCTGCTGCACGCGCTTTCCTCGGCCTATCACAACCTGATGCCACCCGCATGTTATCCGTTCGCGCTGCTGTTCGTCGATTGCGATTGCGAAGAAGTGGACGTGAACGTCCATCCTTCCAAGACCGAAGTGCGCTTCCGCCATGCGAGCTTCCTGCACGATTTCGTTCGCGATGCGATTCGTGAGCGGCTGATCGCCACGCGGCCGGTATCGAGTATCCCGATCTCCCAGCAGCCGCAGCCGGCGGCCGATTTGCCGTTTTCCGATTTCACGCAGCGCATCGAGAATCAGCGCTTCGAATCGATTCCCATCGAGGAGCCCGCTGCCGAGCGGATCGAAGATCTTCCGGTGTTCACTCTAAACCGCAGCGCCGCGCCGGAGCCTCGGTTTGATTTCGAACCGCTGCGCCGTGCGCTCGTTCCTGACACGCACGGTCCGCTGGCTTCGCAGATTACCGAAGCGCCGCAAAATCTGAACGCGCTATCCGACCTTCGGCCGCTCGGGCAGATTCACGACAGCTTTATCATCGCGGCCGGGCGCGACGGGCTTTGGATTATCGACCAGCATGTGGCGCACGAGCGCATTCTGTTTGAACAAGTGCTGCGCGAGCAGGCGCGCGGGCGCGTGGAGCGCCAGCAATTGCTGATGCCCATCCTGCTCCAGCTCACCGCCGCGCAGCAAATCGAGTACGTGCGCATTGCCGCCGAACTGGAGCGCTCGGGCTTCGATTCCGAACCTTTCGGCAACCGGACCATCGCGGTGAAGGGCGCGCCCGCGGGCGTGGGGCCGGCCGAGATAGAAAAACTGGTGTTCGAAATTCTGGAACTGGCCGAAGGGGAACCGGGCAAAGTTTCGCTCGACGACCTGCGCCGCGGAATGGCGGCCAGCATCGCCTGTCGCGCGGCGATCAAGATCAACATGCGGCTGGACGAAACCAAGATGAACTGGCTGTTGCGCGAGCTCGCCGCCACCGATTGCCCGATGAGCTGCCCGCATGGCCGTCCCATCGCGCTGCGCTATTCGACCAAAGATATCCTGAAGAGCTTTCACCGCATCTGAAGCGGCGCGCCGCTGGCACCTATTCCCACTCGATTGTGCCGGGCGGTTTGTGGGTCAGATCGTAGAAGACGCCGCCAATGCCATCCACCGCGAGCAATTCATCCGTCATCTGCTCCAACACATCATTGGGCATGCGAACCGCTTGCGCGGTCATGCCGTCCACCGAATGAATGGGCCGCAGCACAACGGAATCGGGCCTGGTTGCGACGCCAATCGGAATCAGCACTACGGGAAACTGCCAGACGCGGGCATCGAATCCCGATCCTTCGGACAACCTCCGCACGATCGCATCCGCGCGGCGCAAGCGATCCAGGCGTTGGTGAGTGAGTGTGGCAGGACTGGATTGCATTCCGGCCAAGCTCGCGTGTGCGCGCACCAGGCCGACCACGCGATTGATGTCGGACATCGCGTTTACCAGTTCCGTCGCGACATCCTCTTCCGGCACGCTCCCCAATGCCAGCACCGAATGATAGCTGCGCGAATCGCCTTTCACGCCCACGGATCGGATCGGTAGCAGCCAGCCGGGATCGCGGCGTGTCACCGGCGCGCTCGATTCCGAGCACAGGCAGCGTATTGCCAGGCCGGGACCGGGAAATGGATGGCGGTGCAAAAACTCCGCCGGAATGCCCAGCTCTCCGCCGATCTCGCGGACTTCATCTTTATAGAACGACGCCAGCGGTTCGATGAGGCGGCCGGATTCGATCAACTTCTGAATCCCCGCCACGCGATTGTGATGCGTCTTGATCACGTCGGCCTTCGCGGTGCCGCCGGATTCGATGGTGTCGGGATAAATGGTGCCCTGGCCCAGAATCCAGCGGCCGTCGAGGAAATGGCCGGTGCTCAGGATGCGCTCCTGCACCACGACAAACTGCTCCCCGATAATGTTGCGCTTGGTTTCGGGATCGGTGACGCCCGCAAGCGCGGCGAGAAACTCGGGTTCCGCTTCTTCCACCTGAAAATCCTTCGCGCCGAGTTGCGCGAATAACCGGCGCACGTAAGCGGTCTCGCCTTCGCGCATCAGGCCGGTATCAACATAGATGCCGAAAACTCGCTCCGGTCCGAGCGCGCGCAGGCACAGTGTGTAAGCCACCGTGGAATCCACGCCGCCGCTGACGAAGAAAAACACGCTGCGCTCGCCAGCAACGGCGCGGATTTGCTTCTCGATGGGTCCGATCCGGTTCTTGGGATCCCAATCCTTCGCACAGCCGCAAACGCCAAATACAAAATTCGCGAGAATGTCGTGGCCGTGCTCGGTGTGCGCTACTTCGGGATGGAATTGCACCGCCATCAAGGGCCGGGTGCGATGCGCGATGGCGGCGATGGCGCACGTGGAAGTCCCGCCGATCACTTCGAAACCCTCGGGAACTGTTTGCACCTGATCGCGATGGTTCATCCACACCTGGAAGTCGCCGTTGAGCTTCGCGAACAGCGCGTGCGGCCCGCCTTTGGCAGGAAAAGCCTGGAAGCGCGCGAACCCGTACTCGCCCTTCTCGCCCTTGCGGACGCCGCCGCCCAGCACGTGCGTCATGAGCTGCTGGCCATAACAGATACCGAGCACCGCCGCGCCGGCCGAAAGAATTTGCGGATCGATTTGCGGGCTGCCGGGTTCGTAGACGCTGTCCGGACCGCCGGAAATGATAATGCCCTTGCGCCCGATCAGTTCGGAGGCTGATGTTTCACTGGGCTTGACGTCCGCGTAGACACCCAGATCGCGAATCTTTCGTGCGATGAGATGGCAATATTGGCCGCCCGCGTCGAGGACGGTGATCTGTGGAGTTGTCAATTATCGCTAGTTTAACGGATCTCGCTGAATGCGCTCGACGATCAGCTTCTTCGATTTGTCGAGCAGCGCCCGCGCTTCGGGCATGGCGTCGATGGCCTTCAGCACCTCGGGATCGGTCTGGATGGCCACCTTCTGCGAATCCTCATAGCTGAACGCCGTGGCGTACATTTCGCGCTTGAGCTGCTGTTCAATCCACACGTGATTGTCGGTCCACTCGGCTTCGGTGAACGGCGCGTGTTGCTTCAGCAGGTACTCATGAAAATCGTTGACCACGTTCGCATCCGGCTCCCAACCCTTGGGCAGATGAACGTTAGGATGTGCACCGAACCACTGGGCGGTGAAGTTGAAAAACTCGTACTTCGTCAACATGTCCGTCTGGAACTGGTTGTACTTCGGAGGATCGTATTTTTCGTCCGGCGTGATGCCGCCGCCGCCGTACACCGTTCGGCCGCTGTCGGTGCTGCGGACGTCCTGCAGGTTCTTGGTGTCGGTCCGCTTGCCGTAGTAGTAATCGAGGAACGAGATGTTGGAATAATCGCGCTGGATCAACCGGCCGCTGGGCGTGTAGTAATGAGCGGTGGTGAGCGCGAGACCGGTGTTATCGTCCAGCGGATACACGGTCTGGACCAAGCCCTTGCCGAACGTGGTCTCACCCAGGATCCAGCCGCGGTCGTGATCCTGGAGGGCGCCCGAAACGATTTCGGCCGCCGAAGCCGAATAGCGGTTCACCAGAACCACCATCGGGTAGTTGCCGCCCAGGGCGCTGCCGCGAGCCAGATACGGCTTCTCGGCGGAATTGCGCCCGCGATGCGAAACCACCACCTCGCCCTTGCGCAGGAAATGCCCGGCCGTCGCCACGCCTTCGTTCAACAGGCCGCCGGGATTCTCGCGCAGATCGAGAACCAGGCCCTTCACGTTGGCCTCGCCCAGCCGCTTGAAGTTATCTTCCATCTCCTGGCTGGTGTTCTCGTTGAACTGCGTGATCTTCATGTACATGATGCCCGGCTTGAGCCAGAAGGCATCTTCGACGCTCGAACGCGAGATTTCGTCGCGCACGATGTCGAACACCAGCGGCTTGTCGGCGCCCTCGCGGCCCACGGTCACCTGCACGTGGGTGCCGCGCGGGCCCTTCAGCAGGTCGGCGACCTCGGTGGTGCTGAGCGAATCGGTTTTCTTGTCGTTGACTTCCAGGATCACGTCGCCCGGACGCAGACCGGCTTTATAGGCCGGCGATCCGCCGAACGGCGCTACCACGATGGTCTTGCCGTTGCGCGGCGCGACTTGCATGCCCACGCCGTAGTAGTGGCCGCTTTGATCGTCGCGCAGGGCCGCGAATTCCTTGGGGTCGAAGAAATTGGAGTGGGGGTCCAGCGTGCGCAGCATGCCCGGAATCGCGCCCTTGTAAATGCCTGTGTCCGAGGTGACCTTGTCGGCGAAGTTGTTCTCCACCACCTCATAGATCTTGGTGAATTCCTTGATGTTGGTCTTGAGGTCTTCTTCAGGACCGCTGGTGGCTGCGGCGACACCGGTGACGCCCGGGCCGAACACACCGCCTAACACCGAGCAGAGGACGACAACGAAAGAGGCAAAAAAGACGGACCGTAGCCAACGCGGCATAACACCTCGCTCTTTCAGTATACCGGAGTTTTTGGGGGTGTCCGGGTACGTGATGGACCGGGTAATGGGGTCTTGAGACCCTTAGCCGCGAAGCTAC
>JASHQT010000277.1 GCA_030039005.1 Bryobacteraceae bacterium | reverse complement strand
AGCATACACTGACCTGCCTTACGCTAAAATCACCTCAGGCGCCCTATGCCCGACCTAGCGACCCCCTCCCGCGTCGACCCCGCTCTCGAACACGCCCTCGACGGCCGCGCTCTCTCCCGCGCCGACGCGCTGCGCCTGCTAACCGACGCCCCGCTCGATGCGCTCCTCGATGCCGCCGCCGCCCTCCGCGACCGCGTGAAGGGCCGTTCGGTCAGTTACTCCAAGAAGGTCTTCATTCCGCTCACCCATCTTTGCCGCGACTATTGCGGCTATTGCACTTTCCGGGCCGATCCTCAAGCCGGCGTGCAACCCTACATGCTGCCGGAGGACGTTCTTCGAGTGGCCGAAGCCGGCCGCCGCGCGGGATGCAAGGAAGCTTTGTTCAGCCTGGGCGACCAGCCCGAGCGAATCTTCCCCGAGGCGAAAGCGTTTTTGAAAAAGTTGGGATTCGAGCGCACGCTCGAATATCTCGCAGCGATGTGTGAACTGGTGCTGGAAAAGACCGGGCTCCTGCCGCATTCCAATCCTGGCGTGATGGGCGCGGACGATCTTCGCCGCTTGCAAGAGACGAATGTGAGCGTAGGGTTGATGCTCGAAAGCTCTAGCCCGCGCCTGCTTCGCGCGCCGGGAGCGCATTGGAAAGCGCCGGACAAAGTGCCCTCTCTCCGCATTCGAACCATGGAGCACGCGGGGCGCTTGTCCATGGCCTTCACCACCGGCATGCTGATGGGAATCGGCGAGACTGCTGAGGAACGCGTGGACACGCTCCTGGCGATTCAGGCGATCAACCAGCAGTACGGCCACATCCAGGAAGTAATCGTGCAACCGTTCCGCGCCAAGCCGGATATTCGCATGGCTCAGGCGCCGGAGCCATCCACCCAGGATTTGCAGCGCACCATCGCGGTCGCGCGATTGATTCTCGGCGGCGAGATGAATATTCAGTCTCCGCCCAATTTGCTCGCCGAAGACTATCCCGATTTGCTGAAGGCCGGAATCAACGATTGGGGCGGAATCTCTCCGGTCACCAAGGACTTCATTAATCCAGAAGCTGCTTGGCCGCAAATCTCCTCGCTGGCTGCGAGATCCGCCGGTGCGGGATTCGTCTTGCGCGAGCGGCTGGCAATCTATCCGGAATTTTCCTCCCGGCCGGAATTTGTAAACGCCCGCCTTCAACCCTACTTGAAAACACTCCAGGCCGAAGACGGCTATGCTCGCGAAAGGTGTGAAACATGTTGAAACCGGCCAGTCTTCGATGGCGAGAGATTCCCTGGGAGCGAGTTCTTCGAGCGGCGAGCCCAAAGGTCGCGGGCCCATTGGAGAAAGTGCTGGCCGGAGAGGATCTCGGGTTCGAAGAAGGCCTGACGCTCGCGAACGTCGATGGGGATGACCTTTTGGCGCTCGTACGAGTTGCGGACGAGATCCGGCGGCGCGTGGTCGGAGACCGCATCACCTATGTGGTAAATCGGAATTTAAACTTTACCAACGTCTGCATCGTCGGCTGCGCTTTTTGCGGATTTGGCCGCGGAGCGGATGCGCCCGACGCTTATTTCCACTCGAACGAAACCCTCGTGGCGAAGTGCCTGGAAGCGGTCGAACTTGGCGCCACCGAGGTGTGTATCCAAGGCGGCCTGCCGAAGGACCTGGATGGCTTCTATTACGTCCAGCTTCTTCGCGCCATCAAGGCACGCTTGCCCCAACTTCACATCCACGCCTATTCGCCCATGGAGATCACTTATGGCGTGGAGAAAACGCGCATGCCGCTGCGCCAGTACTTGCTGATGTTGAAAGATGCCGGCTTGAACAGCATTCCAGGAACGGCAGCCGAAATTCTCGACGATCAGGTCCGCCGGTCTTTGAGCCCCAACAAGCTGAAAGTGCGGCAGTGGATCGAGATCATTCGGACCGCGCATAGCCTCGGCATCCCGACGACATCGACGATGATGTATGGCCATACCGAAACTCCGGAACATTGGGTAAGGCATTTGCTTTTGCTTCGCGACATACAAAAGGACACCAGAGGATTCACCGAGTTTGTTCCCCTGGGATTCATCCATTCGCAAACCAGGCTTTTCCAGAGTGGACGCGCCCGCTCCGGCCACGCGATCCACGAGGATCTGATCGTGCACGCGCTCTCGCGCGTGATGCTACATGGCTATATCGGCAACATCCAAGTCTCTTGGGTCAAGCTTGGATACCAGGATTCGCTCGCGTGTCTCGAAGCTGGCGCAAACGATTTCGGCGGCACTTTAATGGAAGAGAGCATCTCCAAAGCGGCCGGAGCGAATTTCGGCGAGTACGTCTCTCCCGGCGAATTCCGTGCCCTGATCCGAACGATCGGGCGCATCCCGGCGGAGCGTACCACATCCTATGGAATTCGCAAAATCTTCGAGCACCCTGACGCCGATGAACGCCTGCCGCTGGAACGAATACCAATATTTGACGCCGCCACAAGCCACGCCCCGCTGCAGGCGACGGGCTACTGAGCGCGCAGTCTCTTGACCCGATCTTCGCGGGTTAGAGTGCAAGTATTGCGCCCGGTAAATACATGGACACTCCTCCGCAATGTGGGCATGTCGTTCTAGCTGACCCCACCACGCTGTGCCGAGGGTATATAATCGCCCCACTGGAGAAATCCTATGAAAACGGGTTTAATGGCCCTGTTGCTGCTAGCGCCGCTAGCGGCATTTCAGGGAGTGCCGCGCTGCACGGCAGTGGATCCGGAGACGGCCAAGGTTGGGGATATGGTGAACATCACCTGCGAGAACGTGGATAAAGCGGGTTTTGCGGGCGTGTATCTGACCGACGGCGACAACGACACCAAGCTCGCCGTCAAGGAACAGACCGCGGCCAAAATCACGATTCAAGTACCGAGCATCAAGCCGGGGCGCTACCACATCGAGTTCCTGACGGCCAATAAGGCTTCTTTTGTGGAGCAGCCGATTGTGCTCACAATTCAGTGAACAGCGCTCAGTGATCAACGCCCAGTGCTCAGCGCGGCAGCGAGACGGTGATGTTACGGTACTTCAGGCCGCCCGAGTGATCGCCTTGCAGGTAGATCGGCCCGGGCGCGCCTTCGTGGCTGTCGATGGCGCCGCCGGTGATGCCGGGAATTTCGCGGCGATCGATGATCAGGATGCCGTCGCGAATCACCGTCACGGTGCGGCCGGCCAGCGTCACGTCGTAGCTTTCCCATTGCCCTGGGCGTGGCGCGACCTCGGCCGCCGGCGGAAGGAATCCGTAGATGGAGCCCATGGAGTGGGCGGCGTCATTCTTCCCCTCGGGCTCGTACTCCACTTGCACTTCGTAACGGCCGCGCAGGTAGACGCCGCTGTTTCCGCCGGGCGGGCAATTGTATTCGATATGCAGCTTGAAGTCGCTGAAGTTGCGCGAGGTGCGAAGATTGGCGCCGGCCTCGGTGTTTTGCAACTCGCCATGGCCGGCGATCCAATGATTGCGTGAGGGATTATCGGCGGTCCATCCATTCAAGTCGCGGCCATCGAACAACGGCTGCGGATTGCTCCAGGCGGCGATGGGCTGTGACGCAAGTGCCGGCGCCGGCACACCGCTCAACTCGCCCGCGGGGCTTCGTCCGCTCAGCTTCCCATCGTGAACCGTGATGTCCCAGCGGCCGCCGTCATCGAACGTCAAGTGCGTTGCGTCTACTTTCGCGTTCTGGACAGGATGAACACTGCCCACGCGTCCCACCACGCGCACGGCCGGCATTCCGTCTTCGTCGGCGAATTGCATCCAGGAGGGGTACGAACCCTGAGGTGCCATAATGGTCAAGTCCCATCGGCCGGAGAAGGGCGAGAGTGCGTTCGCGGGAGAAAGCGAAAGCGCCATAGCAAATAACAGGGGAGCGGCACACGTGGTTATTTGCCGCGCCAGTGAACGCCGTGGAAACCAGCTTTTCACAAGATTCATCCTACATAAAAGTCTACATGCGACGATAAAAGTCTAGATGCGACGGATTTTTCTTCTCTGGCTCGCCTGCTTGTTTGCGGCCACGCTGCTTGCACCCACGCTCAGTGCCCAGCCGGATCGCCTTGCCGGGCCGATCGACAACAGCAAGACCGTCGAATTGCCGGGCGGCACGACGCCGCGGGCAGTCCCTAAGTTTGATCGAGGCGCGGTGCCTGCATCGTTTCCGATGCCTGGCATGACGCTGGAATTAAAGCCGTCGGCGAGCCAGCAGAGCGCTCTCGATCAATTGCTCGCCAACCAACAAAACCCTTCTTCGCCCGAGTTTCACAAATGGCTGACGCCCGAACAGTACGCTGACCGGTTCGGCGCTAGCCCCGGCGACATCGGCCGCATCACGGCGTGGCTGCGCTCGGAAGGTTTCACCGTGCAACAGGTGGCGCGCAGCCGCGCGTGGATCCTGTTCAGCGGCACCGCCGGGCAGGTGGAACGCGCCTTTCACACGCCCGTTCACCAATTCGTCGAGAACGGAGAAGTGCATTACGCGAACACAGCGAATCCCTCCGTCCCGGCCGCGCTCTTGGGGCTCGTGCGCGGCATCCGGGGGCTGAACAATTACCGGCTCAAGCCGCGCAGCCTGCAGCAGGGACTTGGTCCGCGGAACACGACGAACGGCCGGCATCAGATTGCGCCGGACGACTTTGCCACCATTTACGATGTTGCGCCGCTCTACAGCGCGGGCATTAACGGTACGGGCCAGAGCCTGGTAGTGGTGGGGCAGACCGACATCAACGTTTCCGATATTCAAGCGTTCCGCAGCCACTTCAATTTGCCCGCCATCAACGTCCAACAGATCCTGGTGCCCGGCTTCGGCGATCCCGGCGTCAGTGCGAGCGACCTGCCGGAAGCCGACCTGGACATCGAGTGGTCCGGCTCGGTGGCGCGGGAAGCAAGGATCATTTACGTGAATTCTGTTGACGTGGACAATTCGGTGCAATATGCCATCGATCAGGACTACGCATCCGTGATCACCATGAGCTATGGCATCTGCGAAGACGGCGACCTGGTGGATCTGCCCACATACCGCGGATGGGCGCAGCAGGGGAATGCGGAAGGGATCACGTGGATGGCGGCGGCGGGAGACAGCGGCGCGGCGGATTGCGAAGACCAGGACGCGACTATCGCGGAGGACGGCTTGGCGGTCGATGAGCCCGGCAGCATTCCGGAAGTCACGTCCATGGGCGGCACGGAATTCAACGAAGGCCGCGGCTCTTATTGGAGCAGCACCAACACAGCCAACGGAGCGTCCGCGCTGTCCTATATTCCGGAAATGGCGTGGAACGATACGAACCTCGGCGGAGGACTCGCGGCCACGGGCGGGGGAACCAGCCTTTTTTTTCCGCAGCCGGTCTGGCAGACCGGGCCCGGAGTTCCCACCACCGGATTCCGCAACGTTCCCGACCTCGCGCTCGCGGCTTCGCCCGATCATGACGGGTACTTCGTTTACACCAGCGGCTCGATGCAGATCTACGGCGGGACGTCGTTCGCCGCGCCCGAGATGGCGGGCATTGTCACACTGCTCAATCAATATCTGGTCTCCTCCGGCGCCCAAAAGCAGCCGGGGCTGGGCAATATCAATCCGACGCTATACCGAATGGCCGCGAAGCAAAATGGAGTGTCTTCGCCGGCCGCGTTTCATGACGTGACCGTGGGCAGTAATATCGTGCCGTGCGTACCCGGTTCTCCGGAGATCGTGACGCTGGTCGCTGAAGTAAGCGAGTGCACGACTGGCGCTCTTGGGTACGATGCCGCCGTGGCGTACGATCTCGCCACGGGCCTGGGATCCGTGGATGTCTACAATCTCGTTCACCAGTGGTCCGTCGCAGCGCCGACGACCTCCGCGGTAGTTCCCTCGATTGACCAGAATCCCGTGTTCGAGCACGCGCCCAATGCGAGCGGATTGAGGTGGACGTTCACAATCACGCTCACCGAGGAAAATGGAATCGCTACCACGCTGACCGGCTTTACCATCAACGGCCAGAGCTATAATCCCGGCACGGTTTTTGGAACAACGCAGATTGCCGCGGGCGGGTCGATTTCGTCGACCGGGCTGGGATTTGCCACGCTCGCCGTCCCCGCGAATGTGGCGTTTGAGTTCAGCGGCATGGACGCGAGCGGCACGAAGTGGTCCGAGCGGTTGACCATTCCGTTCGAAAGCGCGCAAATTTCGCTTTCGATCGGCGGGGTCAGCAATGCGGCTTCGGGCCAGGTATCGTTCGCTCCCGGGATGATTGTGAGCGTCTACGGCGCAGCGCTGGGAGATTTCGTGCAAGCGGCGGGCGCGCTTCCTTTACCCCAATATCTCGCCGGGTTTGAAGCGTCGGTGAACGGCGTTCCCACTCCGTTGTATTATGTTTCGCCCAATCAGGTGAATCTGCAGATCCCCTACGAAACCCAGACCGGGAACGCCACGCTAGTGGTGGGGAATCCCTACGCCAACTCGAACAACTACACGATCCAGATTGCAGCCGTCGCGCCCGGGATCTTCATGACCAATGGCGCGCCGGCGGCTCCCTTTTCGAGCGCCGCGGCGGGGCAAGTGACGACGCTGTTCATCACGGGCGACGGCCAGATTTCGCCTTCGGTTGCCGATGGCGCCGCGCCGGCTTCCGGAACTCCACTCGACCAACTGCCGAAGCCCAATCTTCCGGTGACGGTCACGGTAGGCGGGCAGAAAGCGAACATCGAGTTTATCGGCGTCCCCGCGGGATTGGTGGGAGTCACTCAAATCAACTATCAGGTTCCAGCCAATACCCCATCCGGCGTGCAGCCGGTGGTGGTGTCGGTAGCCGGCGTGTCCAGTCCTCCGGCCAATCTGACGGTGACGAACTGAGCGCTCGCTCGAGGCTTCAGGAAATGATTCCCTTGCGCACCGCATACAGGATCAGTTCCGGAACACTGTGCAGATTGAGCTTCTG
Organism: Bryobacteraceae bacterium; assembly: GCA_030039005.1. The sequence continues at coordinate 2,915 of JASHQT010000277.1, read as the reverse complement.
CAAGATGTGCGTGCGGTGCGTATCGACGGTGTAGAGGCTGAGATTCAACGTATTGGCGACTTCTTTGTTGGTCTTGCCCTCGGCGATCATTTGCAGAATCTCGCGCTCACGGTCGGTGAGGAGTTCGTAGCTGGAATCGACGTCCTTGCGGCCGAGCGCCTGGAAATAATCTTCCTGCAAGATCCGGCTGACCTTGGGGCTGAAAAAGGAGCGCCCGTCCATCACGGCCTCGATGGCGAGAATCAGTTCGGCTTTGACGGCGTCCTTCAGCAAATAGGCGCGAGCGCCGGCCTTGAGCGACCGGATGACGTAACTCTCGTCGTGATGCATGCTCAGGATGACGACGCCGATGTGGGGGTGTTGTTCGACGATACGGCGCGTGGCCTCGATGCCGTTCATGTTGGGCATGGCGATGTCCATCACCACGACGTCGGGATGCTGCTCCTGGGCCAAGCGCAGGGTTTCTCGACCGTCGGCCGCTTCTCCCACCACGACGAAACCGGGTTGGCGCTCGAGTAATAATCGCATGCCGTCGCGGAGGATGTTGTGATCGTCAGCGAGCAATATGCGAATCGGCTCCATCCGCGAGACCTCCGTTCCATACCAGATCGGTGGTCTCCGCCGGTGCCGCAGCGGCAGCCTGGATTTGATCCCTCGCGGCAGGCTGCGGAGAACTTTCCGGGATCGCCGCCAGCGGCAAGGTGACGCGCAGCAGAGCGCCGCGCCCGGGCCGCGAATCGATGTGGAACGTGCCGCCCAAGTGCCGCGCGCGCTCTTCCATTCCGAGCAGTCCCAATCCGCGGACGCGCTGGGGATCGAATCCGCTGCCGTCGTCCTGCACGCTGACCAGGATTTGGCCGTCCTGTTGCACCACGCGCACCTGCACGGCGCTGGCCTGGGCGTGCTGCGCGCAGTTGTTGAGAGCCTCCTGCACCACGCGATACACGCAGGTTTTGTGTTCCTCTGGCAGCTCGCCGGACATTTCGGCCCCCAGTTCATTGGCCACCTGGATGCGCAGGCCGGTGCGTTTGCCGATCTCGCGCGCCTGCCACTCCAGCGCCGGCAACAACCCGAAATCGTCCAGCATGGACGGGCGCAACAACAGCGCCATATTGCGAATCTCGTTCATGCCTTTTTCGGCTACGCCGCGGATGGAATCCAGGTGACAGCGGACCTCGGGCGCGGGATCCAGGTCGAGAAGATTTTCGGCTTCCATCAGCACCGCCGAAAACGCCTGGCCCACTTCATCGTGCAGCTCGCGAGAAAGCGCCCGGCGCTCGTCTTCCTGGGCGCGCACCAAGCGCGCGGAAAGCTCCTGGAGGATCGCGCGCGCGTGCACAGTGTCGGCCAGCCGCTCGTGGACTTCGCCTTCCAGCTTCAGGATGTGAAAAATCGTGCAAGCGGCGAGCGTGGCGCCGCCGATTAGCGTCACGGCGATCATCGCCAGCAACCCGAGCTGCAGCCTTCCAAACAGGTCGCCCAGTTTCGCATCGCCGCGCCGCAAGGCGTCTTCATTCAGCGCCTCAATACGGTCGGCAATCTGCAACATGGAGGTGCGCCGGGGCACCAGTTCTTCATAAAAAAAGGCATCGCGGTATCTTCCGCGGTCTTGGCCGGTCCAGGCCCAAGTGCGATCTAGCACTTTCCAGTACGCCTCGATCTGGGACCGCAGGTCCTGAAACGGTGCGGCTTCCTCCGGCTCGAGCGCTTCGGCGTAGCTCGCGAGCGCGAGCTGGGAATCGCGCCGCAGCCCGTCGAGAGCAGCCAATTGCGCCTGTGCGAAGGCCTGTTCCGGCGCGAGGAGGGCGTCCCGCACCACAGTGCCTGAGAGATAAATATCAGACCGGATCCGCTCCAGGGTGCGATTTCGTGCCAGGAACCGTGCCTGTAACGTGGTGTCGTTTTGGCGCAGGCTATTGAGGAACCACAAGGCGCCCGTTTCGGCTGCCGCCATGATGAGCAGTAGGCCGCCAAATCCAGCCACAAGAACCACTCCCGGACGCTGCCGCATGCCTTTCTTAGTGTAGCGGGCCGCGGTTTGACGTGCCGGTAGCTCCGTGGCGGAACGAAACCACATCTTCTCTAAGGTAGAACCGCAACATGAATACGGGAATCGCGTCCATCCTGTATTGGGGCCGGCGGGGCCTGCATTAAGGGAACGTCATATGGGGAAATACAGTTCCAACGGGATTCTTTTCCGGGGTTACCCGTCGTTATTCTGTAAATACAAAAGCTTAGGAGGCTTTGGATGATTCCTAGAATTCTGGCGGGCGCGGCCCTGACAGCGCTCTCTCTAACATTTGCCGGTTGTGCGAAGAAGGTGGCCGCGAAGGCTCCGCCGCCGCCGGCTCCGGTGCAGACCGCGTCCAACACTCCGTCGTCGAGGCCGGCGCCTGCACAGAGCACGCCCTACACCCCGGCGGCCACTACTCCGCGGTCCAAGTACCCTGACGCCGCCACGCGTGCGACGATCCAGGAACTGTTGAACCGCATTCAGGATGCTTACTTCGATTACAACAAGCACGATCTGCGGCCGGACGCCGAAGCTGCTCTGAAGAAAGACGCGCAAACGCTGGCCGACATCATCAAGCAGTATCCGGACTTCAAGCTCACGGTGGCAGGCTACGCCGACGAGCGCGGATCGGATGAGTACAACATGGCGCTGGGCGATGCGCGCGCCAAGCAGACCAAGGAATATCTGTCCAGCCTGGGCCTGCCGAGCAATCAGCTGGCGACCATCAGCTACGGCAAGGAAAAGCCGGTGTGCACCGAGCACAACGAAGATTGCTGGCAGAAGAATCGCCGCACCCACATCACGCAGGCGCAGGCCAACTAATTCCCCCTCCTCAATCCGCGAATGCGGGGCCCCGGCGCGAAATCGCCGGGGCTTTCGTTATTGTGAGGCATCCCCAGGG
>JASHQT010000276.1 GCA_030039005.1 Bryobacteraceae bacterium | reverse complement strand
CCTGATCGTTGAAGATAACGCGCTATCGGTGGAGCCGCTCGAAGTGGCGCTGTTGCCGCGCGCGGATCTGGAAGTGCGCGTGGTTTCGACGGCGCAGGAGGCCCTGGATTTCTTGGCCTTCTCCGGGAGGCCGGTGGCGGCCCTGGTCACCGATCTGCATTTGCGTCTTTCGCGCATCGACGGCTTTGAGCTGATCGAGCGCGTGCGCGCTCAACCCTGCCTGGCCGAACTTCCCGTGATCGTCATCAGCGGCGATAGTGAACCCGAGACGCCGCGCCGCGTACAGGCATTGGGAGCGGCGTATTTCAGTAAGCCTTATTCGCCTGGCGCAGTGCGGCAGGCCTTGGAGCAACTGCTGGATGTTCACTAAACGCGCCCCGCAACCTCAACGGCGCGCCCTGCTGAGGGCCGCTTCGCCAATTCTCGCGATTCTCGTTGCCTCCACTGGACTGCAGGCGCAAGACAAAGGCGACTTGCAACAGATTCTGCAACGCCTGGATCGTCTGGAAGAAGAGAATCATCAGCTCACTGAGGAGGTCCATGCTTTGCGGATGGAATTGGCCGCGCGCGGCCAGCCATCCAGCGAACCGGCGCAAGCGCAACCGTCGCAGCCCGAGGGAGCGTCGGCTCCGCTCGCCGAGCGCGAACAGGCGACCGAACAGCGCGTCGCCGACCTGAGCCAGGAAAAAGTGGAGGCCTCGCAGCGCTTCCCCATTTCGCTCACGGGCATGGTGCTGTTCAATTCTTTTCTGAACGGCAGCAGCACGGGCGGAGTCGAGGACCCGACGTTCGCCTCCGCGACGCCGGGCAGCGCGGAGAACGGCGCCACGCTCGCGCAAACCATTCTGGGGCTGCGCTATCAAAGTCCCCAGGCGTTATGGGGGGCGCGAGTGAGCGGTTCCCTGTTTTTCGACTTCTGGGGCGGCGAGCCTAGCGAGCCACTCAGCCATTGGGCCCGGCTGCGCACTGCCGATATCCAACTGGATTGGACGAACACTACCGTTTCCGTGGGCCAGGATAAACCTCTCATTAGCGCGCGCGACCCGTTCTCGCTGGCTCAGGTAGCGACCTCGCCGTTTACCGACGCCGGGAACCTGTGGCTGTGGAGCCCGCAGGTGCGCGTGGAGCAGCGCTTCAAGTTTGATGCGAGCGACGCTTTGCGCGCGCAACTCAGTGTGTATCAATTGGGATCGTCGGCGGATGGTCCCGGTTATTCTGACTTCTACCAAGAATCCCGCTGGGCGCCGGCCCTGGAGGGAAGATTTGACTACCGGCACGATTTCTCGGAGCACACGCGGGTGGAGTTGGCGCCCGGGTTCCATACCGCGGAAACGACCGAAAATGGGTACTCGATACCCTCGCGGCTGTTCAGCTTTGACTGGTTCGCCAACCCGTGGGAGAAAATCGAATTCACGGGCGCCTTCTATAGAGGAGAGAACATCGCTGGACTTGGCGCCATCGGGCCAGGTTATTTTGTTTATGACGGTATGGTAAGGCCCATGCAATCCATCGGCGGATGGGCGCAACTGGCGTGGCTGGCCACACCGAAGTTGACCTTTCATCTGATTGCCGGACAAGGCGACAATCAGCGTTCGGAAGTGTATCAAGGATTGATATTCAAGAACGAGGGTTACGCCGCCAATATGATTTACCGTGTAGCGCCGAACGTCTTATTGAGTCTCGAGGGCATGCAGGTGCGCACCTCGTACGCGGGGAGGTCCGTGCGGCTGAACAATCATTATGACCTGGGCTTGGCATACCTGTTCTAAACTCCTGCTCCTGGCCGCCGTCGCAGGTTCGCTGATCGCGGCTTCCGTGACAGGCAGCGTGGTATTGAAGGATTCTCATGTGCCTTCCGTCCGCAAGGGCCGCGACTATTCAGGCGTGGTGGTTTGGCTCTTGCCGGCGAACGGGGCGAAGGCGCACGTGGACGGCAAACACGCGCGTCTGACGCAGAAGGACAAGACCTTCACGCCGCACATCCTCGCGGTGGAGACCGGGACCACCGTCGATTTTCCAAATTACGATCCGATCTTCCATAGCGCCTTCTCCAACTTCAGCGGCCAGTTGTTCGATATCGGCCTGTACCCGCCGGGCACGACGCGCAGCATCCGCTTCGAGCGCGCCGGCGCGGTGCGGATTTTTTGCAATATTCATCCCGCCATGAGCGCCGTCATCCTGGTGGTGGATACGCCTTATTTTGGCGTGAGCGGACGCGACGGGCAGCTTCGCATCCCCGATGTGGCGCCCGGACAGTATCAGCTCGAAGTCTTTCACGAGCGCTCGCAGGACGACGCGCTGCATCGTCTGGAACGCAACGTCACGGTCGGGACCAACGACTTGACGCTCGCGCCGCTCGAGCTCTCCGAGAGCGGTTACTTGCCTGTACCGCACAAAAACAAGTACGGTAAGGATTATTTGCAGCACGGGGACGACGGTGTGTTTTATCCCGGCGCATCAAACTAATGTTCGGATTTTCTCGATTATCGCTGTTGTGGAAGACGTTGCTCTCCACCTCCATCGCGCTTACGTTGCTGTTCGCCGTCACGGGCTGGCTGGTCCAGCGCCACGTGGTCCAGAGCGCGTCCCAGAGTCTCGAAGATGAAGTACGAGCCAGCTTCCGGGCTTACGACTCCCTGTGGCGTGCACACGCCGACAAGCTGGCGTCCATCAGTCTGATCCTCAGCACGATGTCCGATGTCCGCGCCGCCTTCCGCACGGGCGACGAGGCCACCATTCGCGATACGGCGGCCGAATTGTGGAATCGCGTATCAGAGGACGATGCGCTGTTCCTGGTGACCGATCCCGCGGGCGAAGTAGTCACCTCTCTCGGCGGCGATCCGGGCATTCGGATGCCGCGAAGCATGCCCTTGGTCGAAGAGGCGTCCACGAATTTCCCGCGTCAGTCGCAAGGTTTTCTGATGCTGGAGGGACATTTATATCAGGTGATCGTGACGCCCGTGTACGTCCAGTCGGGAGGCGGCCCCGGGCTGATCGATGTTCTGGTGGCCGGCTATGCAGTGAGCGCGGGAATCGCAAGGCAACTCAAGGAGTCCACCGGAGGCAGTGACTTCACTTTTGTGGCGGGTTCGAATGTGGTGGCATCTACTTTGCCCGGGCGTGTTTCGAACACCCTCCTGGATCAGGCCAGCCGTTATTTGGTACGTCCAGGCCGCATCGCGGGCGCGGGAACCGAGTACATGGCGCTGACCACGCCGCTGTTGGATGTGCGAGGCCATCCCATCGGCGAGCTGAGCATCTTTCGCTCGTTTGGAGACGCCGACCGGCGGCTGAAGTCCCTGCGTTGGAACATTGTATTCACTTGGGCCGCGGCGCTTGCGGCGGGCTTGGCGCTCACGTACCTGCTGGCGCGGCGCATTCTCGCTCCGGTGAAGCGGCTGGATCAAGCGGCCGAGGCGATCGGGCGCGGAGATTACAACATCCGTCTGCCGGTCGAGAGCCGCGACGAGCTGGGCCGTCTGACGGAGACCTTCAACAACATGTGCGGTTCCATTCAAAGTGCGCAGCGGGAGTTGATCCAAAAAGAGCAGATCGCGACCATCGGCCGTCTGTCCACGTCGATCGTGCATGATTTGCGGAATCCGCTCGCGGCCATCTACGGCGGCTCCGAGATGCTGGTGGATTCCGATTTGCCTCCCTCGCAGGTGAGGCGGCTGGCGCAAAACATTTATCGCGCGTCACGGCGGATTCAGGAGCTGCTGCAGGATCTGGTCAACGTCTCGCGCGGCAAGCAGAAGCCAGTAGAGGTTTGCCGCCTGCGCGACGTAATCGGCGCTGCCTGGGACGCATTAGGCTCGGCCGCGGAGTCGCAAGCGGTAAGCCTGTCGCTGGATGTACCGGAGGACATTGAGCTTCCGCTCGAACGCTCGCGCATGGAGCGCGTGTTCGTCAATTTATTCAGCAATTCGCTCGAAGCCATGCCGGAGGGAGGGCGCATCCAGGTTGCGGCCCGGCGCGAAGATTCCAACGTGCTGATCGACATTAGCGATACAGGGCCGGGAATTTCGACTGCGGTCCGTGCGTCGCTTTTCCAGCCGTTTCAGTCGGGCAAGCGCAACGGACTGGGGCTTGGATTGGCGCTCTCTCGACAAACGGTGCTCGATCACGGTGGAGATATGTGGGCCGATGGAAACGGTTCGGGTGGCGCGCGCTTTTGCTTACGGCTTCGCTAATGTGCGGGGTAGAACGTTCGCGGCCGGGCACCGCTTTTGCACTACTGCGTCACCACGAGGAGAGCCCCGGCGCTGACTACTTCGCCGATCGTCAAGATCACAGGCAGAAATAGAGATATGAAAAATTTCCATCTGCCTTTGCCGTAGGAGACCTACAGTCATCTCAAAGCGGAAGCCGTGCGCGAGTACCCGCGACGATACTGGAGCGCGAGGCGATTAACTCATGGCTGCGACAGCAGTTGCGCAAAGCAAGGCACAATGCGATCGCAGATTACGCGGCAGAAGTGGCTGGTACGAGTTTTGACCTAGACTCCCATTTGGAG
>JASHQT010000275.1 GCA_030039005.1 Bryobacteraceae bacterium | reverse complement strand
ACCATCATTGACCAAAATAACGGCAACACCACGCCACTCACCTGCTCAAGTTCGACTATCACGATCACGGATAATGTTGGTAGCGGGGTGACCGACAGTATTGCGATCAGCAACTGCACCCTTACCGTACTCGGGATCACGGCTACGATCAACGCCACCGCCACGCTGCCCGACGGGTACATCAGCACCCCGGTTCCGGCAACGATTCCAGGCGTCTCGCTGGTAAGTGGAACGATCAACTACGCGATCGGCAAAGGATCGCCGGGCCAATTCGACATTAGCGGCGGAGCTATCACCGCGACCGGCGCACCGCCGCCCACCATCACCCCGAGCCCCCTGTCCTGGACGCCGACTGCCACCATCGGCTCCACCACCCTGCTGACCCAGACGATCAGCCTGTCCGCCTCGGCGCCGGTTTCGTTCACCACCAGCGTCAACACGAACGGCACCGGCAATTGGCTGTCCGTGACACCGGCTGAGGAGAACACCAACCCGCTTTCGCCACCATTGACCATCACCGTAAATCCTACCGGGCTCACGCAGCCTTCTTACAGCGGGACCGTGACCTTGACCGTGCAGGCGGGCGTGACCGTTCAGATTCCCGTAACGCTCACCATGTCCGCGCCCGCGGTCACCCTCAGCGCTTCCGCTTTGTCGAATTTTGCCTATACCATCGGCTTGACGCCGCCCAGTCCCCAAAACCTGACGATTTCGTCCGCACCGGGCGCCGCGAGCGTCACTGCATCCGTCACATCGGGTAGTTCCTGGCTGAGCGTTTCGCCCTCAGGCGGCGCCACCCCGGCGAATTTCACCGTATCCGTGGTCAACCCTTCCAGTATCACGACGGCCAGCCCGCTGACCGGCAACATCCAGGTCACATCCGCCGGCGCTACCAACAGCCCGTTGAACATACCTGTGACTTTGAACGTCACCGCGCCGACTTTAACTGTTCCCGGCGGCACACTAACGTTTAATTACACGATCGGTACCACGCCGCCCGTAGCACAATCCGTGAGCATTTCCGGAACCTCCGGCATCAGCTTCACCACTTCGTCTTCGACGAACTCCGGCGGATCGTGGCTCTCAGCCACGCCCAGCGGCACGGTCCCAGGATCGGTAAGCGTCTCCATCGTTACCGGCGTTCTGACAACGCCAGGAAACTACAGCGGTTCTGTGACTGTCTCCGGTCCCGGCGGTACTTCGGGAACTATCCCGGTCGCCCTTAACGTCATCGGTCCGAGCCTGACCGTCAACCCATCCACGTTGAACTTCAGCTATCAAATCGGCCAAAGCGACCCAACGTCGCAGCCGGTCAGCGTGGGTGGAACTGCAGGCATCACCTTTACGGCTACCGCCGCGACCAATGGCGGAGGAGCCTGGCTTTCGGCGGCGGCTTCGGGAACCACGCCGGGTACGGTGACCGTTTCGGTAGATCCAAAAGGTTTGAACCTGGCGGCGAATACGTACACTGGCACGGTGACGGTGGCAGCGCAAGGTGCCACGTCGCAAGTAATCAACGTGACGCTCGTGGTATCGGCAACACCCACGATCTCGGCCAGTCCCAGTTCCCTGAGTTTCGCCTACATCATTAACGGCACCGCTCCGGCGGCCCAACCGGTCAGCGTTGGCGGGACAGCGGGCCTGGCATTCACGGCCACCGCCGCCACCACATCGGGAGGCAACTGGCTTTCGGTTACTTCCAGCGGCACCACGCCCACCAGTGTAAGCGTTTCGGTCAGCCCCTCGGGGTTGACCGCCAACACTTACAGCGGCAGCATCACGATTGCCTGCAGCGGCGGCAGTTCATGCGCTGGCGTGACCTCGCAGGTGGTGAACGTTGTCCTCACCGTAACCACGCCGACGCTGACGATCTCGTCGTCCTCGCTCAATTTTGCGTATCAAATCGGCCAAAGCGATCCCACGTCGCAGCCGGTGAGCGTCAGTGGAACCGCAGGCATTACCTTTACTGCTACCGCCGCGACCAATGGCGGAGGAGCGTGGCTTTCGGCGGCGGCTTCGGGAACCACGCCGGGTACGGTGACCATTTCGGTAGATCCAAAAGGTTTGAACCTGGCAGCGAATACGTACACTGGCACGGTGACGGTGGCATCGCAAGGTGCGACGTCACAAGTAATCAACGTGACGCTCGTGGTATCGGCAACACCCACGATCTCGGCCAGCCCCAGTTCCCTGAGTTTCGCTTACACCATTAACGGCACTGCTCCGCCATTGCAGACGCTCAGCATCGGCGGATCGTCGGGGCTTGCGTTCACCGCTACCGCTGCCACTACGTCGGGCGGCAGTTGGCTTTCGGCGAGTTCCGGCGGCACCACGCCCGGAAGTGTCAACGTTTCGGTCAATACCTCGGGCTTGACGGCGAATACGTACAGCGGCACCATTACCGTCGCCTGCAGCGGCGGCAGCTCCTGCGCGGGCGTGACCTCGCAGGTGGTGAACGTCACCTTGGTGGTGAGCCCCGCGCCGACCATCACGCTGAGCGCCAGCTCGCTGACGTTCAACGGCACTTTGAACAGCACGGCTCCCGCGAGCCAATCAGTCAATGTGACCAGCAGCTCTCCGCTCAGCAACGTGTCCGTCGCGACAGAAGGCGGTTCGTGGCTTTCGGCGAAGCTCTCGACTGCCTCGACTCCGGCTGTGATTACCATCTCGGCCAGCCAGGCGAACCTCCTGGCCGGCACCTACCTCGGTTACGTGATCGTCTCCTCGGCGAATGCTTCCAACAGCGGGCAGAGCATTCAGGTCACATTCAATGTCGCGGCTCCCGTCACTATGACGGCTACGCCCACCGACGTCACTTTCGCGTACGTGCTGGGAGGCACCAATCCAACGCCTCAGAACGTTTCCATCTCCTCCAGCTCTTCCACGCAGCAAGTGACGATTACCACTTCGAGCACAACCGCGGCGTGGTTATCCTTTACTACTTCCGGCGGAAGTACGCCAGCCGTGATGAACATTAGCGTGAATCCGAGTTCCTTGAGCGCGGGGACTTACACGGCGTCGATTTCGGTGAGCAGCACCACGGCCGCCAACTCGCCCTTGGTGATCCCTGTATCGCTGGTGGTCTCGAATAAGCCGACTCTCGCGGCCAGTCCTTCCAGCCTGGTCTTCAATGCGCCGGCCGGCGGTTCTAATCCCGCTACCCAATCCATTAACCTCACCGGCAGCTCGGCGCTTCAGTTCACGGTGGCGACCACGTCCTCCTGGTTGAGCGCCTCGGTCTCGACGCAGACAACGCCGGCGACTCTGATCGCTAGCGTCAATACTAAGGGCATGAATCAGGGAACTTATTCTGGCTCCATTACCGTGACCTCCTCGACGGCGGGCAACAGTCCGTTGACCATCCCGGTCACGCTCGACGTCACGGCGCCGCTGGTTGTGCCCGGTCCTACGATTTCAGCCATCGTGAATGCCGCTAGCTACGCCACCACGGGGTTCTCGCCCGGCGCGATCATAACTATCTTCGGCAGCCTCCTGGGGCCCACCACCGGCGTCAGTTTCTCGCTGAACTCCGCGGGCGGCGTGGATTCGACGCTGTCGGGAGCCACGGTAACAGTGAACGGCACCGCCGCGATTCCCACCTTTGTCCAGGGCGGCCAGATCAATGTGATTCTACCGTTCAACCTGCCCACCACCGGCACGGGACAGGTAGAGGTGCAGTACAACGACCTCACTTCGTCTCAGTTCAGCATTCCGCTGGCCCCGGCCGATGTCCAGATCTTCACCGCTAACGCCAGCGGAAGTGGTCCCGGCTCGATCCTGAACCAGGATTATTCGGTGAATACGAAGTCAAACCCGGCGGCTCCCGGCTCTGTGATCCAGGTGTATGGCACGGGCGCGGGCGTCGTGACGCCGGCCGTCACTGTGGGCGACGTCGCGGGCGACAAGCTTTCAACGGTCGTTTTGCCCTACTCGGCCACGGTAAACGGCCAAACCGCAAAGGTGCTATACGCCGGCACCGCTCCCGGCCTGGTTTACGGCGTGGATCAGTTCAATATCGAACTGCCCGCCAACACCCCGTCAGGCGCGGTGAAGGTCGTGCTGACCGTGGGCACGAGCATGAGCCAATCCGACGTGACGGTGTTTGTGAAGTAATACTGAGCGATGAGACGTGACGGGTTTCAATCCAAACGGTTTTTGTTCGCTTTCCTCGTCGTCGCGCTGGCAGCCAGGGCGGCGGGTCCCGCTGGTGAAGAAGCCTTCAATGCAGGCATGAAGGAATTCGCCGCCAAGGATTGGGACAAATCGCTCGCTCTGCTGGAGACCGCGTTGCTCGCCGAACCGGATAACCTTCGGTTCGGCAGCGAATACCGCCGGGTCGGAATTCTACGCGCGCAGACGCTGCACGGCCCAGAGGGCAATCCAGAGGACTTCAATCGCCCCATCAAGTTTTTCGAGCGCTTGGCGGCCGCCAATCCATCCGCCCCCAACGCGTACCTGAACTACGGCCTGGCTTATATCGATGAACTGCCCTGCCTGGACGCGCTCTCGCGTATATCGGCCGCCAACAACGCGCTCACCCAGTTCAGCAAGTCGATCGAGCTGCATCCAACCTGGTTCGCCTATTACACGCGCGGCTTCAGCTACTTGTTCTGGCCGAAGTTCTTCGACCGCGCCAAGCTAGGTGTCGCGGACCTGGAAACCGTTCGCATGATGCAAAGCGCCGGTCCCAAGCGCGCCTATCAAGCGCAAACTTGGGTGGCCTTAGGAGACGGATATTGGAAGACGGAGCAGCTAGAGAGGGCCCACGGGGTCTGGAGCGAGGGGTTGAAACAGTTCCCAGGTACACCTGCTCTCGAAGAACGCCTGTCCAAGCAAGGCGACGAGCTCAGGACTACGATTCAGGATGCGCTGGATCCGAGAAAGCGCGTCGATACCGACCTCAAAGACATCTGGCTCAACCCGTAAGGGCCGTCCGCGCTCGTCCTCGACGACAACTTACTGGCTCTTCAATCCATACTATTTCGATGGACATTATTCACTTTATCGAGTGATCGCTGCTATCTAAAAAACCTATCGTAAACATAGTACTGTAACGACTTGTAGCCTGTGTTGTTGTCGCTTACACTGTTTACTTATTTAGTAGACAAAAGGCTAAAGATCATGCAAACCTCAGTGCCCGAAATTGCTATTGTCGGCGGAGGATGTAGCGGGGCGCTGGCCGCCCTGCACCTCCTCCAGAGCCAGCGCCCCGTTCGCGTTCACCTCATTGAACCCAGCCCACATCCCGGATTCGGTCTGGCGTATTCCACCGATTGCCCTCTGCACCTTCTGAACGTCCCCGCGCACTGCATGAGCGTCTTGCCGGACCATCCCGGCGATTTCATGGAATGGCTCGCTGCCGATACCGTCGCGCCGGACTCCCACGCGTTCCTTCCGCGAGAGATCTTCGGGCGTTATGTCGCCGAGCGTCTTGAAACTGCGCGGCGCCAGGCACATCCCCGCAGCGCCCTGATCCATCATCGCGCCCGCGCGCTCAATCTGAGGCGTGAAGGCAAAATCGTGGTCCTTGACCTCTCCGACGGCGTCAAGCTACATGCCGGCTCGGTTGTATTGGCACTCGGCAATGCCGCGCCGCGGCGCTTACCGTACTTCCCGCCGGCCGGAACAAATCCGATGTTTCATGATTCGGCATGGGCTCCTGGCGCACTGGAGGTCTCGGATCCCGAATCGCCGGTTGCGCTTATCGGTTCCGGGCTGACGGCCGTTGATGCATTCGCGGGATTGCGTGCCAACGGGCATTGGGGCGTGGTGCACATGATTTCTGGGCGCGGGATTCTGCCACAACCGCACCGTGCTCCGGGCGCCTCGCCGGTAAAAAATGGTAGCGCTGGCGTGCAGTGGAAAGCGAGGTCCCTGCGGGAACTTGTGCGGCATGTGCGCCGCCAGATCCGTTCTACCGAAGAGCGCGGCGGCGATTGGCGTGACGTGATCGCCAGCCTGCGCGGCCTCACCAATGAATTATGGTCCGGGTTCACACCCCGCGACCAAGAGCGATTCTACCGGCATGTCAAAAACTACTGGGATGTGCATCGGCATCGTATGGCGCCTCGGGTGGCTGCCATGATCGACGCAGCGCGGCGCGATGGCACGCTGCGGGTTCATGCGGGACGAGTGGTGCGCGTCGCCCGAATGGGCGACGCTCTCCAGATCGAAATACGCCGGCCGTCGCAAACCACCCTCCGTATGCCCGCGCAGCGGCTCATTAACTGCACTGGTCCGGAACAGGATTATCGCCGTGTCGACAATTGCCTGTTGCAGTCGCTGTTCGCCAAGGGCTGCCTGGAAGCCAATCCCTTGGGGATCGGAATTCGAACGGCCGAAAACGGCGCTGTCATCGATCGTCAGGATGTCGCGATGCCCTGGCTTTACGCGATTGGACCCATGCGAATCGGAGGGCTGCTCGAAACAACAGCGGTTCCCGAGATTCGAGAGCAGGCTGCGGCAATTGCCAGGACATTGCTAAGCCAATCGGAAGGGGCAAGGAGCGCGGTTGCGGTTCCGTTAGGTCAAATTAGCCGGGAGGCGCGCCCCGCCGCGGCGCCCTGACGCAGTTCGAGGCGCGGCTTGTGCGCCAGCCATAGCATCGCTTGACCACGGGCTATTGATGAAGCAGATCGCGATAGAGTGGATTTCAGTTGTGGGATTAACAATGCCCGGCCTAAGAACTCGATCTCCCGACGCTTGGGCGCGAATCATGGCCCCCAGGCGTGTGTGCAAGTTGTGTGCCCGCTTTCGAGCCGGCGATATCCAATGGCTCGAAAAAGCAGGACAACTGATTTCACGCGGACTGCGAACATGGCTCGTTCGCATTTCGCTTGGCCGTGATCCGGAGACTGGAACGAGGAAGTATCACAACAGGGAAGTATCACAACCGACCTATTCACGGCTCGTTCCGTGAGGCGCAAACTTACCTGAATGCGAAACTTCAGGAGCGCGATATCGGACGTCTTCCTCGCGCCGCCGCGATCAGGCTCGACGACTATCTCGACCAGTGGTTGGCAACATTCGCGAAGCCACCATTGCGGCCGGAAAGCTATGTCGATTATGAAAGCCTATCGCGTCTCCACATCCGTCCAAGTCTTGGCGCGAAACCGTTCGGTGTCTTGCTGCCGGACGGCAAGCTTTGGGCCGATGAGTTTCGGAACTGAATTAGAAATTTTCATTAGCGGGTCAAAATGGCAGGTGTGCTAATCGCAGATTGTCTGAAGGGTTCACGCCGTTCTGGCCAAGCCCATGCCGAGTTTGGGCTTGCGCAGGCAGCACACAAGTTGTACAGAGGCTCGTCCGAAACGACAGAATGCAGTTGGCTGGAATCGGTCCGTCACTGATACTGCGAATCAGCATCACTCCCGCCAACGCGTGAGGCGAGTTTTGCCGAAGTACTTGATGACGTCGCCGGCTGGACATGATTCTGGTGGTGCATTGTGGTACGCCGAAATAACATTGGACTCTCGAAGATTATAACTCTACGCTGTTGTTGTATTCTCTTGTCAGGGATCAGGGCGACGGCAGTGATTTCAGAGAGACATTTCCCAGTGAAGGATATCGCCGACATTTGGAAACTCAGCCCCGCAGCGGTACGGCGCCTTTTCCTGCATGAACCGGGCGTCCTCGTGATTGGGCGGCGGGAAGCTAACCGACGGAAGCGTATTTATCGCACACTCCGAGTTCCCGAGAGTGTTGTTGCCAGAGTGATGGACCGTCTCTCAAATCACGTCTAAGCCGTCTTCAACCTTTCACCAAGCGAGGCTTTCCAGTGTCGCCCCAGGCACGGCTCACTTGTTCCTCAAGCTTCTCTTGGCGACTCTTGACCCATGGCGCGTAATGCCGTTCGGTGACTTTGATCGACGCGTGTCCAAGCAGCATGGAGACACGTTCGATGGGAACCCCAGCCAAGAGGAGTTCGATTGCAAACGTATCGCGGAATCGATGAGGATGCCCGTTCACGATCTTCGCGTCCCGGAAGACGCGCGAAAGTTGACGTCGCCACAGGTCGGTACACGTGTCTAGCCTCGTAGATTCGCCGCGTAGGAAATAATATCCGCCCGCGGGCTTGGTCGTGCGCAAGACATTGGTCAGGACGTCCGGGACCGGCACGTAGACAGGCGTACCGGCCTTTGGGGCGTACAGGAAAACGCGGTTTCCATCAACGGAGCTTGTTCTAAGCATGGCCGCGTCGCTGATCCGCATTCCCGTATAGCGCAGAGTCAGCACAAACCCCAGCGCATTGCCAGCCTTGTCGACGATTCGGGCCATCTCTTCGCGAGAGAAAGGAAGGGTCGGCTTGTCCTTAACGAGCGGTGTTTTCAGCGCCAGCGCCGGATTCCGCTCGATCCATTGGTTGTCAATGCAAAACCGGAAGAACGTACGCAGTCTGTCGATTTTCTTTCCGGCTGCGCGGGGACCATCTTTCCAGGTTGATCGGAATGCTCGAAGCCGCTCGATGTTGAGGTCTTTTAGCGAAGAACCATGAAGCCCGGCAAAGTCGGTTAGGCGATCGCGCAAGAGCCGGTACTTACGCAGCGTCCCTTCGTTCAGATTGCGGCCTTCGCATTCTTTATAGAACGCAGCGAAGGCGTCGCGCACCGTGATAGGCTGTGACTGTTCTGTGGTTTTCGATCGAGACGGATCGTCGTTCCCCTCAAGTTCCCGTTTACGATCCTCGGCCTTTTCCCAACTGTTGAGTTTTAGAGACCGCCGGATGTACTGACCGGCGTCGGTTGTTCCCTCAACCCAGACCGGGCACTTGCAACGCCGGTAATAGCGACCTTGTTGGCCGCATTTTCGCGTGTGACGCCGGTAGAGAGTGAGCACGAGAACCGCCTCCCACTGCTCAGGTTATCGTACGTCTATCGTACGCGAAAAGCGATCAAGCAGCGACTAATTAATCCTAAAAAAGATATTCTGGCGGTGAGGGTGGGATTCGAACCCACGGAACCCGCAAAGGTTCAACGGTTTTCGAGACCGCCCGATTCAACCACTCTCGCACCTCACCGAATCTTCATTCTACCCGGTTTTTCTAACTCGCCCGCACTCCGGTTGCGAAGCAACACAAGCCAACGTGGCTGTGAGTCGCGCGGTTCCTGGTCCGCGGTTCGCTCCTGACCTCGGCGATAATAGCTGAGGGGATTCTGGCTATGAGCAAACTTCTTACCGCCGGGCTGATCATGACGGCGCTGGCGTTCAGCGTCGCCGCGCAGGACTGGTATCAACAGCGCGAAGAGCGCTTTCGCGGCGAGGGATGGCGCCCTCATCTGTTCATGCACGTGAGAACCGACCTCGAACACGTTTGGAGCGGGCGCGCGGCCGACAGGGAACGCGAGCGTCTGGCGAAAACGGAAGACGAGCTGAGGCAAATGCAAGCCGATCTCGATCACGGCCGCTGGGACAACGGCATTCTGAACGACGTGATCGATTCCATTCGCAAGTCGTCCGGCGACCAGCGTCTGGCGCCCCGCGACCGCGACGTCCTGGCGGACGATCTGCACCGGCTCAAGGAATTTCAGGACCAGCACAACCACCGCTAGGCCGCGGCCCAGGATTCACGCCACACAAACTACGTTAATGCCGTCCTAATCCCGGCACGCTATTGACTTTCTCCCTGTTCTCGACTATACCTAGTCAAGAAAGGTATTCCGAACATGGGCGAATCCCAGAGTCCCGAACTGCTGCCCGGGACGCTATACATGATGATCCTCCGGACGCTCCATCCCGGTCCCCTGCACGGCTACGCCATCGCCAAGCGCATTCGGGACTGGTCTAAGGGCGATCTCCATATCGAGGACGGCTCGCTGTACCCCGCGCTGAACCGCATGCTGCAAAAGGGTTGGCTCAAGGCCGAATGGGGCGTGACGGACTTGAACCGGCGCGCGCGATTCTACCGGCTTACTCCCGCCGGACGGAAGCGGCTCGAAGCGGAATCCACCGCTTTCAACAAGATGATCCGGGCCATCCAACTCGTCATGCGGACGTCGTAACATGTCCTGGCGAAATTATCTCCGCCGCAATAAAGCGGATCGTGAATGGCGCGAGGAAATGGAAGCGCACCTCGATATCGCAACCGACGCGTTCCGCGCGCAGGGCTTGACGCCGGAGCAAGCCCGCGCGGCGGCGCTCAAGCAAGCCGGCAATCTGATCGCGCGGCGGGAGGAGATTTATCAGATGAACGGAATTGGCTGGCTCGATTCTCTCTCGAGCGATTTTCGCTACGCGTTGCGCGGCCTGCGGCACAATCCATCGTTCACCGCCGCCGCTCTCTTTACCCTCGCCCTCGGCATCGGCGCGAACACTACCATCTTCGGCGTCATCGACAGCGTTTTGATCCGGCCGCTCGCGTATCCGCATGCTGATGCCCTGGTAGGCGTCTGGCACACAGCGCCCGGGTTGCCCGGCTTCGGCGACAGCCTGGAATGCACTCCCTCCATGTATTTCACCTATCGCGACGAGAACCGCACGTTTCAGCAGTTTGGTGTGTGGGACTCCAATGGCGCAAACGTCACCGGCCTTGCTGAGCCGGACTTCCCCCGCGCGCTCTACGTTACCTATGGCGTCCTGGATGCCTTGGACGTCCAGCCCCTCTTGGGCCGCTGGTTTTCCCAAGCCGACGACACGCCGGGTACGGCGGAGACGGTGATCCTCACCTACGGCTATTGGCAGCGGCGTTTCGGAGGCGACAAATCCATCCTTGGCCGCTCGCTGACTATCAACGGAACTCCACACATTGTCATTGGCGTGATGCCGGCGGATTTTCGCTTCGTACGCGATCCCGAGTTGATTGTTCCGCATCGGTTCGATCGCGGTAAAGTCTTTCTGGGGGATTTCAGCTATCGCGGGATTGCACGGCTCAAACCCGGCGTCACCCTCGTCCAGGCCAATGCGGATCAGGCCCGCATGTTGGGAATCTGGCTGCGCGCTTGGCCGCCCACGCCGGGCTTTGGCCGGGCGATCTTCGAGAACGCTCGTATCGGGCCTAAGATTCAGCCGTTGAAGCAGGAGATCGTGGGAGACGTCGGCACGACGCTCTGGGTCGTCATGGGGACGCTCCTGTTGGTTCTGGTGATCGCCTGCGCGAACGTGGCGAATCTCATGCTCGTGCGCGGTGAGAGCCGCCAGCAGGAGCTTGCGATCCGCGCCGCGCTGGGTGCCGGCTGGCGCCGCATCGCTCGGGAAATGCTGGTCGAAAGCATGACATTGGGATTGGCCGGTGGCGCCTTGGGTCTCGGCATCGCCTATGCGGCTTTGCGGATTTTGGTCGCGAAGGGTCCGGACTCCTTGCCGCGGCTGCACGAAATCGGAATCGATCCATATGTGCTGGCCTTCACCTTGGGCGTGTCCTTGTTTTCGGGTGTGCTTTTCGGGCTGATACCCGTCTTCAAGTACGCGGGACCTCGCGTCGCGACGGCGCTGCGGGGCACCGGTCGCACGTTCAGCCAGGGCCGGGAGCGTCACCGAGCGCGGAACACGCTGGTGGTGGTACAAGTGGCGCTGGCACTGGTGCTGTTGATCTGCTCCGGCCTCATGATTCGCACCTTTCAGCAGTTGCGCAGCGTCCATCCGGGATTCACGCACCCTGAACAGATCCAGATCGTGCATACTTTGGTCCCGGAAACCGTGGCCAACACCCCCGAGGGCATCATGCGGGTCTACGCCGAAATCATGGACAAGCTCGCAGCTATTCCCGGCGTCACCTCGGTGGCGCTCGCCAATGCTGCGCCGCTCGAAACATTCCTGAGCCCCAACAATCCGGTGTATGCCGAAGACAAACCTTTCGCGGCAGGCCACGTTCCACCCTCCCGGCGATTCCGCATGATTGCGCCCGGATTCTTCAAGACCATGGGAACGCGCGTCCTCGCGGGGCGTGAGTTCACCTGGACCGACCTTTATGAGAAACGGCATGTAGCCATCGTTTCCGAGAATCTGGCGCGAGAGATCTGGGGCTCGCCGCGCGCGGCGCTGGGCAAGCGGATTCGTGTCGGTAGCACCGATGCGTGGCGCGAAGTGGTGGGCGTAGTCGAAGATGTTTATGACAACGGCATGCAGGTGCAGCCGCCCACCATGGCCTACTGGCCCGCCCTGATGGACCAATGGCTCTTTGGCGGCCCACAGGGGTTCGTCCTTGGCGCCGCCATGTTCGCCGTCCGCTCCAATCGGACTGGAACGGAGGGTCTGCTGGACGAGGAGCGGCAAGTCATCTGGTCCATCAACGGAAGGCAGCCGGTGTTCCTCGACACCACACTGAAGACACTCTACGATCAATCCATGGCGCGAACCTCGTTCACTCTCGTGATGCTGGCCATCGCTGGAGGCATGGCTCTGATGCTCGGCCTGGTGGGAATCTATGGTGTGATCGCCTACGCTGTTGCGCAAAGGACCCGTGAAATCGGAATCCGCATGGCGCTGGGCGCGCAGCCGGCCGGATTGCTGCGCGTGTTCGTGTGTCAAGGCCTCCTGCTGGCCGGCGTGGGAGCCGTCCTGGGCCTGGCCGCCGCCGCGGGACTCACACGTCTGATGTCGTCTTTATTATTTGGGGTCACCGCCCTTGATCCGCTGACCTACGCGGCAGTTTGCGCTCTGCTGATGATCGCGGCCGTGCTGGCCAGTTATGTTCCCGCGCGCCGTGCTATGGCCATCGATCCAGTCGAAGCCCTCCGCACGGAATAGTGCCCGCGGAATAAGTGCCGGGACCGCATTGCTGTCCCGCGTCGCGAGATCCCACAACCTGCGCGGCTAACGTGACCTCACCGTTACGGGGCGACTCAAATATTCACGGAAGATTTATTGCGCTGCAAAACACCGTTCATGGACCGCTTCCATACTGTTCGCTGGCAGGCCGCTTCCGGCCCGTCAATCCTATTCGACAGAGGGGAACAATGAAACAGAACTTGAAGCGATGTTCGCTCGCGGCCGCGTTGCTATTGGCCGTGGCGCCGGCGCAGCGTCTGTTCGCGCAGCCTTCGTTCTTCGGCAATCAGAATATCCAGCATGTATTGCTGATTAGCATCGACGGCATGCATGCGCTGGATTTCATCAACTGCGCCAACGGAATCAGCGGCGCGAATGGAGGAACTCCGTTCTGCCCCAACCTGGCGCAGCTCAAGCCTACCGGCATCAATTATCTTTATTCGTCGACCTCGCGGCCATCGGACTCGTTTCCGGGCCTCATGGCGCTTGTCACAGGCGGGTCACCCCGGACGGTCGGAGCTTTTTACGACGATGCTTATGACCGCTCGCTCGACCCGCCCGCGGTGACCACCGGCGACGGTCTGGCGGCAGGCACCTGCACACCTTACGCCACGCCGAGCGGAACCACAACGGAATACGACGAGGGCGTCGATATCAATCAAACCCTGCTGAATGGCGGCGCACCCGGGGCAGGGCTGGCTGACGGCGGCATTGCCTCAATCGATCCGAGCCGGTTGGTGCGCAATCCCAGCCAAGGCTGCGCGCCGGTTTATCCTTGGAATTTCGTCCGGACCAACACGATCTTCGGCGTGATTCATGCCGCGGGCGGATATACAGCCTGGTCCGATAAGCATCCGGCATATTCGGCGGTCGCAGGTCCCGGCAATGGCTCCAACCTGGATGATTATTACGCGCCGGAAATTAATTCAATTCCCGTGAATCTGCCCGGCGTGAGCGCAGGCTCGGTAAGCTGCAATCCGTTGCCCGATCAGACTGCGGTGTCTTCTTCAGACACTTGGACGAACAGTTTTCAGAATATCCAATGTTACGACACGCTGAAGGTGAATGCGATCCTCAACGAAATTGCGGGCAAGAATCACGACGGAACCGCACGCACCAAAGTGCCCACCATCCTGGGAATGAATTTCCAGGCGGTCAGCGTGGGCCAAAAGCTGATTGAGAAATCCCTCAGTCCCGTGACCAAGGGCGGTTACTTGGACGCCCAAGGCACTCCCACTCCGTCGCTGCTCAGCGAAATCGAGTTTGTAGACGGCTCCATCGGCAAGATGGTAGCGGAGCTCAAGAGCAACGGCCTGTACAATTCCACCTTGATCGTCATCAGCGCCAAACACGGCCAAAGCCCGGTGGATTCCTCGCGCTATGTGCCGATCACCACCAGCGGGCTGGTGACCACGTCGCCGGCTACGATTCTCGCGGGCGCCGGATGCATCCCCTACTCGGAGTCGCCGCTGAACCCCACCGGTCTTGGTCCCACGGAAGACGATGTCTCCCTCATCTGGCTGAACAGCAGTTGCACGGCGGCGGACGCGGCCGGATTGCTCGAGACCGACTCGCCGGCTTCCAGTAACATCGCCGGCATCGGCCAGATCTTCTGGGGACCGGGGATCACGCAGCTTTTCAACCCGCCGGGACTGGGGCCGGGACTCGACCCGCGGACTCCTGACATTCTGGTTACCCCGAACATCGGCGTCACCTATTCGGCGAGCACCAAGAAACTCGCCGAACATGGTGGCTTCTCTCACGACGACACCAACGTGATGCTGTTGCTCGAGAACCCCAGCTTCCGCGAAACCACAATCACCACGCCGGTGGAAACGATGCAGATCGCTCCCACCATCCTGCAGGCCCTGGGGCTCAATCCGAGTGAGCTGCAGGCCGTGCAATCGGAAGGCACGCAAACGCTGCCCGGCGTTTTTTCCACGCAGTACTGACGGAAAGCTCGGTTTTCAACCCGCAAGCAGCAACGAGCGCGGCGCACGTGCCGCGCTCTTTTTTGTTGGCCGTCTGTAGCCGAGTTTTCACGAAAACGTAACGGCGGCGTTTCCTTCGCACGATAGTATTCCCCCTGGAGGCTCGACATGTTAGCGAAAAGCGTAGTGGCAACCGTCGCGGCGATGGCGGCGCTTGTAACGGCGGCGCCTGGTGTGGCGCAGGATAGGAACGCATCAGGCTCGGGAAGGTTCCAGCATATACTGTTGCTGAGTATCGACGGCATGCACGCCGTCGACTTTTACAACTGCGCAAACGGAATTGCAGGCGCGAACAACGGAAATCCGTACTGCCCCAACCTGGCGGCACTGGCTCAAACTGGTATCAACTACGTAGCCACCATGTCGTCCATGCCCTCGGACTCCTTCCCCGGACTGGCTGCCCTTGTGACCGGCGGATCTCCCAAGACCACCGGCCTTTATTACGATGTCGCGTACGACCGTTCGCTTGCTCCGCCTGTGAGCACCACCGGCACCGGCTTGGCGGGAGGCACATGCACACCTTATGCCGCGCCACCCGGAACGACCACCGACTTTGACCAGGGCATCGAATTAGACGACACGAAGTTGAACGGTGGCGCGCCTGGCGCCTCGCCGACCGATGGCAGCGCGGCATCCATCGACCCCAATAAACTGGTTCGCGATCCCGCCAACGGCTGCGCGCCGGTCTATCCCTGGGACTTCGTTCGTGTGAACACCATCTTTAGCGTCGTGCACACCGCCGGCTATTACACGGCCTGGATCGACAAGCACGCCTCGTATTCGTTCGTCGCTGGACCCGGTGGCAGGGGGCTGGACGACTATTTCTCCCCGGAAGTCGACTCGGCTGTAATCGCCCTCCCCGGCGTCACCACCGCGACAGGCGTTTCCTGCGCTACCATTCGCGACAACTCCAGCGCCGGCACCGGAGCCTGGGCCGCCAGCTTTGAAAACATCCAGTGTTACGATGCCCTCAAGGTGAACGCGTTGCTCAACCAGATTGCCGGCCTTAATCACGATGGCGCGCCCGCTCAGGTGCCCACGTTGTTCGGCATGAATTTCCAGTCGGTGTATATCGGAGAAAGCGTGAGCGAGCCAGGCGTGGGCGCCGGTGGCTATCAGAACGCAGCCGCGCTTCCGAGCGCCCAGTTGCTCGGTGAAATCCAGTTTGTGGACGCCTCCATCGGCAGCATCGTCCAGGCGCTGAAAGACGCGAACCTCTACGAGAGCACGCTGTTAATCATTACGGCCAAGCACGGCGAATCGCCCATCGATCCGGCGGCATACGTGGCCAACGGCAGCAACACGCCGGCCACTCTGCTGGGATCTGCCATTCCCTACTCGGAGTCGCCGCTCAATACAACCGGAATCGGGGCCACCGAAGACGATGTTTCGGTGCTCTGGCTGGCCCCGGGCGCCAGCGTTACCTCCGCCGTGCAGTTGCTCGAAAAGGACGCCGCGCTCATCGGGCTCGGTGAAATCTATTACGGACCGACTCTGGCGCTCAACTTCGGCGTGGGCGGCGTGGGCGACGGCCAGGATCCCCGTACGCCCGACATCATCGTAACGCCCAACATCGGGATGACTTACTCCGGCAGCACCACCATGATCGGAGATCACGGCGGATTCGGCCATGACGACACCAACGTCATGCTGCTGGTATCCAATCCCAGCTTTTCTGCAAAGACCGTGTACGTCACGACACGAACGGCGCAGGTGGCGCCCACGATCGTGCAAGCCCTCGGACTCGACCCCACGCTCCTGGACGCCGTACGCATCGAAGGTACTGCACCTTTGCCAGAGGTGACCCGCCTTCCTCTAGCGCGTCCTTAGCTAGTCAAGAAGAGCAACACGAATGTCCTCTGATGCATTTCAAAGATCTGACTAGCTTTCCAGCAGTGTCGATTGGGCGAGATGTTGCAGGTACGCGGGTAGTTGCCTCTCGATTATGTCCAAGGACGGAGCGCCCGGAAGGCGTCCGAGATCTTCCGTAACCTGGCGATGGGTGCGCGAACCGTCCAGCAACGGCAGCAGTTGGCGGCCGATCTCGTCCAGCGTCATGACGCGGAAGCAAGCGTTCACCACCGTGCGCGAGTGGATTGCCTGGTAGCGCGCCAGCCGGCTTGCGGCGGGCTTCGCTGACACAACCTTGTTGCCCGGAAAACGATGAACGTGGAAATCGGCGAACCCGGTCAGCACCATGCCGGTGAGGATGTCCCGCAGATCGGCTCCGCCAGCGTAGGGAATCAGCTCGGCAAACGTTAGCGAGAGCGGATATGCCTCGCCCAAGGCAGCCGCTACGTGAAGAACGGCATCGTGCTTGGGCGTGATCCGACTGTTTCGCAGACCTTCGATCTTGCCGCCCTCGACGGTGTGGCAGGCCGATGAGAAGGAAAACCGGTCCAGGCATTCTTCCAGCGGACGGCGTTCCAGGCTCTGACTCTGGTGGCAGAGCAGGCTCTGGCGAAACCCCCTGGCTTTCAGGAAATCCATATATTGTTCGCGCTCGAGCACGCCGCCCGTAAGCGGTTTGAGCAGGCCTAGCGGATCGAACATCTCAGGCGGATCGGCGTCTCCCAGGTATTGCAGTCCGTGACGGCCGGCATGCGCTGTGAATTCGTGAAAGTACAGGGCATGGTTCACCTCCGAGAGATCGTCGTGCAGCAGCCAGCCGTCGTTCAGCTCGAGCATAACGGCAATGTCCTGTTCCAGAAGCGCACGCCACGCATCCGTAAGGAGCGTCGAAGCAGCCATGAATTGCAGGCCCCAGCGGGCCTGCGCCAGCCGCTCCCGAGTGTCCCGAATATCGCGGGTGTGAAACAGCATGAGATTCCGAAGAAACTGACGAACGTAGCAGCCGGGCAGACTGTTGTAGCTGATGAAGGCGACGCCATTGGGCGCCAGGCGCTCCTGACACACTCGCAGCAGGGCATCGCGAACCTCGGCTGGCACCCAGGAGTAGACGCCGTGCGCCGCGATGTAGTCGAATGTGCCCCACTCCTCGCCGATGCTGCAAAGGTCGGCCGCCCGCAGTGTCAAGTTGCCGATTTCGAGCGCTGCGCGCATCCGCTCGCCGGTCGTAATGGGCACTTCGGCGAGGTCGACGCCCACAAACTGGCTTCCCGGCAGGTGATAAGCCATGCTTACGATATTGCTCCCGTCGCCGCAGCCGATTTCGAGATAGCGGCAGCGATCCACCGGCGCTGGGTCCATCCCGAACAGTCGCGCAATCGCGGCTAGCCGGTCCGGATGCGTCGCGAACCGCGCCGAACTCTCGTACAGGACTTCGTTGTAGGTGTTTTGGGGCACAGATAGATTATGCCGCCTTACTCGCTCCGGCGAACCCGAGGCGCGTGTGGCACTGCGTCGCGGCGGATCACTCGGAGCGCAGCGCTTGCATTGGGTCGAGCGCGGCCGCACGCCGTGCGGGCAAATAGCCCGCAAGCAGCGCCAGCGCGAAGAGCCCGGCCGCGGACGTTGCCAAGGTAAGAGGGTCGGCGCCGGATAATCCGAATAGAATGACTTCCGCCATGCGCGCGACCGCTAGCGTGCCCAGTACACCGGCTATTAGCCCAACGAGGACCAGCGTGCTGGCGTCGCGGAGTATGAGCAGCAAAATAGATCCGGGCGAAGCGCCGAGCGCCACGCGGACGCCCATTTCGCCGGTGCGGCGTGTCACTTGATAGGACATCAAACCATATAGGCCGATTCCCGCCAGCAGCATCGCGAGAACGCCCAGGAAGCTGCTAAGCCCGGCGATCAGACGATCGTTCGTCAGTATCCTGTCGATTCGGCCGGTCA
>JASHQT010000274.1 GCA_030039005.1 Bryobacteraceae bacterium | reverse complement strand
AGCTCTACTGCCCCGGCTTGGCGGGCATCCGGAACACGGCTTCATCCACCGGAACGTTGGCGTCCATTTTCTCGATGGTGATTTGCATCGCCAAGTGTCCGTTTACCAGTTGTTTGACGCTAAAGGGCAGCAGTACGCCTTCCACGGGCTTGTAATCGGCGATGCGGGACTCGTATAGGATCATTTGGCCGAACTGGATGCGCTTGCCTTCAGTTTTGACCGGCAGGAAGCTTGTGGCGTCCAGGTAATCGTATTCCATCGCGCCGCTGGGTTTGGTGATCTTCAGCTTGTAAACGGCGACGCCTTCGATTTCTTCGCGATCCACGAGTTCGATCGTGTTGCCCTTGGATTTGTAGTCCACCAGGTTGCCGCCGATGAAGTCCGAGGATTCCTGCGCGGCGCGCGTATCGTCATCGGTCGATTCCCTGGGGTCGGTATCGACCAGCGGGTTGATGGTCCACGCAGTGGTCCCATCGAAGGCCTGAACAACTTTCTTGCCTTGATAGGTGATCTCCAGGCGCATCCGGTTGGGGCGCATGACCTGGATGAGCAGCGGAGCTTCCGTCTGCCCCAGGATGGAGGCTTTGCCGGTGACCACGAGCGTGTGGATGGCGTTAAGCTTCTGGATGCCGCCAATGGCCTCCACGTGCTTTTCGACAATTTGATCGGCGGTGAGCGGGTTTTCCGGCGGGGAAGCCGGGAGCAAAAGCGCGCAGGCGGCCAATCCGGCGATGACGAAACAACGTCTCACGTCCTTATGATACTGCGCGGGCATCCAACAATCGGGAGGTGGACATGAGACCGGCCTGGATTTCTGTTATCGCAATGTTACTCGCGGCCCCGCTTGCAATGACGCAAACAACCTTCAACCGGCCGAACCTTAATCAGCCCAGCGCCAACGATCCCTATCAGAGCGGATTGAAGCTGTACTACAAGACGTGGGCGGATCTGAACGCGGCGCAGAAGAATGTGGCGCCGTATCCGGGCGATTGGTATCGCTTCGACCAGGCGCTGGGCCAGATGGATCTGCTGGAACGGACCTGGAGCGACGGATCGTACACACGCGCGCAATTGAACGAGGCGATCGATGACGTGCAGTTTGTGCTGCGGGTGGACAACCTCTCTAGTCAGGATCGGCAGGCCCTGGACCAGGATTTGAATCAGTTGCGCGATGTTCGCATCCGGTACGGGGATTAGCGGTTACAGCAAAGTGGCAGCGAGCTCTTCGAAATTGGCGGGCGTCACGAGTTGAAACCGCAACGAGAGGCGCGTGAAGCCGCGGAGGACGCGCGTGAGATCGTCGGTGGGGACTTCGGGACTGGCGAGGAACATGTTGCCGGCGGCGATGCGGAAGGGCAGGACGTGCCAATCGTTGACCACCCGGCGCGGCAGCGCGCGCGCCACCTGGGGGCTGACAACCCAAGGTTCCAGGCGCCCGGTGGGCAGGCTCTGCTGCAGGCTCAAAGCTTCATAGAGCTGGTCTTCGGTGACGGTGCCGCGCTGGACCAGGTATTCGCCCAGACGCATGCCGGGTGGCAGGTTCACGAGCGCGTCGCGAATGTCGGACTCGTCCGCGTAGCCTGAACCCACCAAAATCTCTCCGAGCTTGCGCTTGTGTTCGGTGAGGGCGCTGCGCGAGGGGTATGCGTGCTCCGTCTTGACCCAGACCAGCGGCTCATGGCGAATGCGGGCGCGCAGGTACGATCGCACGGCTTTCCAGGTGGCGGCGGTATTGATCCAATTGCCGCAGACGGAGCGCAGCGGGACGGCAAGTGCGAAGCGCAGTCCATAGAATTTGGCGGAACAGGCCATGCGGACACTGCTCTGGATGAGTTGCATCGCGAGCGTCGCGACAATCAGCCCGGGATGCAGTGAGTAGTGGGCTAATCCCCACGGCGTGCGGCTGCATTGCGCGGCCATCCAGGTGAGCGCGCCGTAGATGAAAATCAGGTTGCTCGCGAGACTGAGTGGATTGCCCAGCAGGCCCTTGCGGTCGCGCCAAAACCAGTATTTTTCGGACCAGCTCCCGCGCCAGCCGTTGCGTTCCCAGCATTGCAGCCCGATGCCCAGGATCCAGCGCGAGCGCTGGCGGATGGCCGAGCGCGCCGTACGCGGGAAGAATTCGCGCGTAGCCACGACCCCGGACGTACCCGCGACGAGCGGCACGAACATCTGCTTGCACCCCAGCTTGTGCAGGCGCAGTCCGTTTTCGTAGTCCTCGGTCAGGCACGCAGGCTCGAAGATCAGGTTGTGCTCCTGGGTAGCGAGCTTTTCGAGCGCTTCGCGCGCGAACCCGGTACCAACGCCATTGGAAGGCACGAAGCTGCCCATAAGCTGGCGCGCGCGCATGTCCTTGAGCTGCCACTCGGCGAATTCATCGCAA
Source organism: Bryobacteraceae bacterium (assembly GCA_030039005.1). Next base: position 16,907 of record JASHQT010000274.1, on the reverse strand, counting down.
TAAACGCCATGGACCAAATCGCGGACGGGCGTGGGAAGCGGCAACACGGGGATCTGCACCATGTCGTACTCGCCGGCATAAGCGTTGATGAAGGAGAAAGCTTCCGGGTGGATGAGATCTTCGGCATCGTGCGTGACTACGACGTCGAAATGCACCGCGTGGTGCTCCTCAAAGAGCAACATGCGCTGGTAGATCCAGTTGAGGCAATCGGCCTTGGATGTGGGACCGTTGTGTGGGCAGACGGCCAAATGGACGTGCGGAAAGCGCGCTTCCAGATCCCTGACGGCATCGAGCGTGGGATCGTCGTTGGGGTAGGCGCCAATGAAGAAGTGATAATTTCGGTACCTGATGGCCGCTACGTTGTGTTCCACCATGCCGGCGATGACGGCGTGCTCGTGCCAGAGGGGCACGAAGATGGCGATGGTCCTTGAGTCGCGCGCGGGGTGGTCTCTCAGGGCGGCGTGGCCGCTATCGACAGCCGGGCGCGAGGGCAGGCGGCCTGAGACCCAGGCCCAGACCCAAACGGCGTCCAGAACCAGATCGTCGATGCCGCTGATTAGGATGATCCAGGCCAGCGGGAATAGGCAATGCGCCACTCCTGCATCGCACCAGGCCGGCGCCGCGGCAAGGAACATCTGCAAGGCCGATAACGCGGAATGCACCCTGGGAATAAGTGGCGTAGCGTGCAAAATCTCGCAAAGATTTGTGCGAAGCGATACCTAACCCCGACCGGGATAGTTTCATTTGGGCCTTAGTTTATTGTCCGAACTATACAGCCCAGTTTATTCTGTCGATGGATCACCCAACATGAAGCCTCGCCCGCATAAAACGATTGCTCAGTTCGTTCTAGTACTTGGATTCGCTGGGTTTGCGGCTCGCGCCGAGGATGCGGGAGCGGCGAAAGAACAGGCGTTGCTGTCGGCAGTGAGCGCAGTGTCCGAGAGCAAGCCGCCGGACCTGCGCGCCGCCAAGGCCTACGAAGATCTGGCGGATTACTACTCGGCCGAGCGCCGTTATGCCGATGCCGAAAAACCGTATCAAAAGGCCTTGGAGATCAAGGAAGACACCCTGGGGCGCGCGAACCCGGCCATCATTCCGGCGGTAGACGACCTGGCGCGCGTGAACTTCGCGCAGATGAAATACGAAGAAGCAGCTGACCTGATCGGGCGCGAGCTGCGGATCATGGAGCGCGAATACGGGGATAACGACCCGAAACTGGCGCCGTACCTGGAACAGGTGGCGCGGGTCTCGGAAGCGGGCTCCAAGTACAGCGATGCGCAAAGGTTTCTCGACCGGGCGATCGCGATCCGCGAGAAAACGTCCGGGCGCGAGAGCGCGGCGCTGGCGCCGGATTTGAACCAACTGGCGCGCGTCAAGGTTGCCGCCCACGACCTCGAGTCGGCGGCGGCGCTGTACCGGAGGGCGCTCGCGATCGAGCGGAGCGAGTCGGCCGCCAATAGTCCCGAGCTGCTCCCGACGCTCGACGCGCTGGCCACGCTGGCCATCGAGCAGCGCACCGATGCCGAGCCACTGCTCAAACAGGCGCTTTCCATCCGGGAAGGCAGCCTGGGACCGAATGACGTCGAAGTGGCCAAGAATCTCGACCGGCTCGCCGGCTGGTATGCCGGCGAGAAGCGCTATGAGGACGCGCGCAAAGCGAGCGAGCGGGCCCTGTTCATCTGGATGAAAGAGCTGAAGCCTGGAAGCTCGGAGCTGGCGGAGAAATACGAGAACCTGGCCGAGCTGTACGAAACGCTGAACCGGCCGGCGGACGCCGAGCCGCTGGTGCAGCAAGTGCTGACGGCGCGGGAGAACGAAACGGTCGCGAGCTTGAACACGTTGGCCGCGATCTACGAGAGCCAGCAGAATCTGAACGAGGCGGAATCGCTGTACCGGCAGTCGCTCGCGATCCTGGACAAGAAGGGCGTGTTGAGTAGTAAGCGGCCCTTGTCGCTCGCGGGCACTGATGAGAACCTGGAACTGCTGGCCGAAACGGCGCTCAATTACGCGGACTTGCTCAAGAAGATGCGGCGCAAAGGCGACGCCAGCAAGATCGAGGCCCGGATTCGCGCGGTGACGGGCAAGAGCGCCGCCCCCAAAAAAAAGGCCAGCTAAACCCAGCTACGGCCCGGTAAACCCCGCGGCGTGCTGCGGGTTCGCGTCCGGCCCATGAAACAGCTTGTGCTTGATGTCGGGCCAGAATTCCTTGAGCACTTGCGAGGCGGAGTCGATACCGATCTGCATCCACCAGGTTTCGACGTTGTCGGCAACGTCGCGCTGATCTGGCGTATACGCGTTGGAAATGGCGGCGCCGATGGCATTGCCGGTGATCTCGGAGAAATTGAAGCGCGTTCCGCCTGAATCCGTCTTGGTCACAAACACGCGCGTGGCCGCATACCACGTGCGTGACCAGAAGGGGCCGTAACCTCGCCGAAAATAGCGCGGGTCCTCGCGCAAGATACTCGGCATGATCCCTTCCGTCATCATGTTGCCGATCGCTTGATCGGCGTACTCCACGGCCACGCGATGGCCGTAAGCGCCCCAGCCCTGCCCGAAGGATGGATTCGAGTTGGCCCACTGCTGCTCGGCCGCGAGCGCGGCCGCGAGGCCCAGAAGCGGATAATCGAACGAATCCTTGGCCGCGATGAGAAACTTGTGCTGCCAGGTGATCGGCATATAAACCGCCGTCTCATTCGCCGTCCGGTAGTTGGGAAGGACGCCGAAAATGCGCTTATCGGGAGGGGGAAGCGTGCCCGGCGTCTGGCCCGGTTGAACCCCCGGCTGAGCCGGTGCCGGATCCGTGGCCGCTGGATTCGCGGCGGGTGGATCCGCCGCGGGCTGCGTGGTGGTCGCGGGCGGCGTGCCGTTCTGGCCTGCGGCTGCGATGGCGCATCCAATCAGAAGCACGGGCAGGAAGAGAGAGTTTGAAGTCATGCAAGGTAACCGAACAAGCCCCCCAACAGGCTATTCCTTTTATTCTACTAATCAGCCGACGCGCGCAATAGCGCGAAGTTGCGAAGTTTACGAAACATTAATCAAGAACATCCCCCGTCCGGACGGCGACGATGCGGATACGGCGGTAATCGATGGTCCAAACACCATCGCGATAGAGGGTGGGGCGAAGATCGGCCACTAATCCCTGAATTACAGCGCCCGCACGCTCCTCAGGGAACCTGCGCAGGTAGCTTTGGCCGAACATCCGCAGCCATTCTTCCATGCCGTTTTCGCCTTCGAGCGGCGTCGGCCGGTCGAACAAACTGGCGCTGCGCACCTCCAAGCCGCTCCGTTCGAGCAGGGCCGCATACTCAGCGATCGATGGGTAATACCAGGGCGACTGCTGGTCAGCGCTGGGGCCGAGGACATGGCGCAGAGCAGCCTGGATGGAAGCGATGTTGCCGCGGCCGCCAAACTCGGCGACGAATCGGCCGGCTGGGCGCAGCGCGCGCGCGATCGATCGAGCAGCGCCTTGGGCATCCTTCACCCAGTGCAGCACGGCATTCGAGAAGACAGCATCGAAGGGCTCCGCGAAATCGAAGTGCGCGGCATCGGCCTGGACGAATGTCAGCGCGGGGAAATTCTTGCGGGCTTCGGCCAGCATCTCGGGCGACCTGTCGAGACCAATTACTTGCCCACCGGAGCGGGCGATCTCCCCCGTTAATTGGCCGGTACCGCAGCCGAGATCTAATATCCGCTCGCCCGCGTGAGCATCGAGTAGCTCCAAGAGATTCGCGCCGTAGCGCCAGACAAACGAGTGATGATCCTGGTAGCGCGCGGCGTCCCAGCCGCTCACGCTTTTTTGCCGCGCGCGGCTTTTTTGGCAGGCTTAGCGGAGACTCCGTCGGAAGGAGGATCGGCAGCCGCAGCGGCGACCGCGGGGGCAGCGGCAGCCAGCACTTCCTTGAATAGTTCCGCCTTCTTCAAGTCTTTCTTGGAGGGCGGCGCCTGTTCATGGCGATAGTCGTGATCGTGGTAGCACGTGCGGCAACGAACCTTGGCGGGTTCGGAGTTTACCAGGGAAACGATCGCGTGGTTAGTCACCCGGCGGCACTTGACGCAATGATCGTCGATCACGTCGCCTAAACGAAAATCCGGCATACGATGGCAGTCAAGGCCGAGTATATCAAAACTGGAATGCGATCAGCCCGGCGAGCGCCGCTCCCAGCATCACCCACAACGAATCCACTCGCACAAACGCGATCAGCAGAAAACTGGCGGCGAAGATGGCAAACGAGAGTGGATTGGTGATCGCGTCGCGGGCCAGCGGCACGGCGGCCGAGGCCATCAATCCCGCGCCCGCGAATAAAACTGCGCGCGCGACGGCCCGGGCCCGGGGATGTTCGGCGCGAGCCCCCAGGAAACGCAGCATGGGGATGATGAGGAACGCGGGCGTGATCATGGCCAGCCAGCCCGCGCAAGCGCCCGGCAGGCCATCCACCAGATATCCGACGCTGACCACGTAGATGCCCAGCGGTCCCGGACCGATCCGCCCGGCGGCCACGGCGGTGTTGAGCTGGCGATCCGTAAGCACGTGGCGATGCACCACGAAATCGTTACGCACCATGGGCAGCGAGGCCAGGCCACTGAACGAGGTCACGGTCGCTTTCACTAGAAGCAGATACAGAACAACGACGTTCATGATTCAGGCCAGAAAAATCCGATAGCCGCGGCGATCGCGATCACCTCGAGCGGCGATAGTTTGGCAAGCGATGCAAGAACAAAGGCGCCGGCGGAGATCGCGATGGGCCGGAACCATCGGCCGCGCTTGGATTGCGTACGGACCAGCAGCAGCGCCGCGCCTACCATGGTGCCGACGGCGGCCGCCAGCAAAGCGTTGGCGATCGCCAGGGCGAGCGGATAACGCACCGTGAGATCGTAGGCGCTCGTGAGCCAGACCACCAGCACCGAGGGCGGAATGGTGATGGCGAAAATCGCGGCCAGCGCGCCGCCGATGCCGAGGATGTACCAGGCCGTGGCCGCGCAGAACGCGAGCACGTTGGTGCCGGGCGTGAGCCGGGCAAGCCCGAAGGCGATGGCGAACCTTTCGGGGCTGAGCCACTCACGCCGGTAGAACTCGCGCTGCAGGATCGCGATCGTGGGGTCTCCGCCGCCGAAGACGGTGATGCCGACGCGGAGGAACAGATTGGAGAGGGCGGCGAGCTGCGGGCGAGTCGAACTCAACGCAGCAGCCTCAGACCGATTTGCCGGCCAACCCAAACGCCGGGGCCGCCTGGATTACACGCCGGTCGTTGGACCAAATTTCACTGAGGCCAGCCTCTCGCGCCGCCGCGAGATGAACCGCGTCACCCGCCCGCAGGTACAAAGCACCCGGGAGCGTTGTCACCAAGGAAGCTACTCGCAGCAGAAAAGGATCCGAAACAGGAAGCACGGTCCAAACGCCAGCCCGTACATCTTCAAGAAAAAAGTCGCACACCCGAATGGCCAGTCCACTGGGTAGCTTAAATTCCCGGACCTGTCGTTGAAGTACACACGCCATTTCTGGAATGCACCAACAGGAAGAGTAAAGTTCAGAGGAGCCTCGGGCTAACTTCCGAACGGCCTCAGAATCTGCTTCGTTCAGGTAACACTTCGCTATGTAAGCGGTGTCGAAGTATCGTTTCAAGAGCGGTCTTCTTCTAATATGCGACCACTGTCTCCCACCCGGGGCATTTTGGAAATGAAGGCCTCGCGATTGGGGAGCCTAGGTGAGCGGCGCTTTTCGAAGGGGCGCAGTTCGGCCACCGGAACGCCGGATTTCTCTATGATGTACGACTCCCCTTCAGCAACCGCCTTAACGAGAGCGCTGGTCTGCAAATGAAGTTCGCGAACGGTGGCACGCTTCATGTGACACATTGTGACACATTCGAGCGACTACGGTAGTTCCGTTCAGTGAACCGGCGCGGCGGGAGCAGGCGCGGCTGAAGTTGGCACAACAGCCGGAGCGGGCGGCGGCGCGGGCTTGGTCCATTCGCCCAGCCACTCGAGAAACGTGTTGTACCACAGCACCGCATTCTGCGGCTTCAAAATCCAATGGCCTTCGTCGGGGAACAGCAAAAGCTTCGATGGCACCTTCTGGAGTTGCAGCGCCGTGAAAAGCTGCAGGCCCTGCGTGTACGGGACGCGGAAATCCTGCTCGCCGTGGATGACGAGCGTCGGCGTATGGAAATCCTTCGCGAAATAACTCGGCGACCATTTTTCGTAAGGCTCGGGATTGTCCCACGGCGCGCCGTTGAACTCCCACAACGGGAACCAAAGTTCCTCGGTGGCGCCGAATTCGCTGCGCAGATCGTAGACGCCGGCGTGCGAGATCAGCGCCTTGAAGCGCTGGGTGTGACCGAGCATCCAGTCGATCATGTAGCCGCCATAGGATCCGCCGGCCGCCACCAGGCGATCCGGGTCGGCGTAGGGCAGCGTCACCACGTGATCCACCACGCCCATGATGTCGTCGAACGGCGTGCCGCCCCAATTGTCGCGGATGTCTTCGGTGAACTTCTGGCCATAGCCGGTGGATCCGCGCGGATTGGGCTCGATCACGACGTAGCCGGCGTTAGCGAACACCTGGGCGTTCCAGCGATAGGTCCAGCTTTGGCCCCAGGACCCTTCCGGGCCGCCGTGGATCAAAAACAAAACCGGATATTTATGGTTCGGGTCGAAATTCGGCGGCTTGATCACGAAACTCTGGATGCGCGTTTTATCGGCGGCGTCCACCCAGAAGTCTTCGAGCGGCGCGAGCGAGCTTTGGGCCAGCAGCGCGTCGTTCAAATGGGTGAGAGCGACGGGCTCGCCGCCGGCGGAACTGGCACGATAGATTTCGACCGGCGCCGCTCCGGTCTCGCCGGTGTAGATCATGGCCTTGGAGTCCGACGTGAGTTGCATACCGTCCAGCGTGCTGCCGCCCGAGACAACAATCCGCGCCGCGCCGCCGTTGGTCGGAATCATTTCGATATTCTGTCTTCCGCGATCTTCGATGGTGAAAAACAGCGCGGCGGAATCCGGAGACCAGGTGAAGCTGTTCACCCAACGGTCCAGCGATTCGGTGAGCACGTTGACCTTGCCGGTGGCGCGTTCCAGCACCACCAGACGCCAGCGGTCGCTCTCATAACCGGCGCGCGCCTGGCTGCGATAGGCGAGCCAGCGGCCGTCAGGTGAATACTGCGGGCTCTCATCGGCGCCGGGATTGTTGGTGACTTTGACGGAATTGCCGCCGCTAATGGGGACCACGTACAGGTCCGAATTGGTGCTGATCGCCGGCACCGGATCGGCGTTCATCGTGTAGCAGACTTCTTTCGAGTCGGCCGAGATGGCATAGTCGTCGGGGCCACCGAGTGAAAACGGCGGAACGTCGTGATCTCCGGGAGTCAAATCCCTGGGCGTGCCGCCGGCGAGATCCATAACGAATAAATGCGAGCGGCGCTTCGTTTGCCAGTCGGTCCAATGGCGATAGAGCAGCGCAGTATAGCTGCGCGCCTTCACCTTGCTGTCTTTCTCCAGATTCAGACGCGCGCGATTGCACGCGTCGTCGGGGCAATCGGGATACACGCTGCTGGTGAACACGAGCTTCTTGCCGTCGGGCGCGAAGAGGACGCCGCCGGCTTCGGTGGAAAGATTGGTAAGCTGGAGCGGATTCGACCCGTCGGCGTTCATGATCCAGACTTGCTCGGAACCGCCGCGGTCCGAGATAAACGCGATTTGTTTGGAATCGGGCGACCACTCCGGCCGCTCGTTGTCCGTCCCTTGCGTGGTGATCTGGCGCGGAGCGCCGCCGTTGAGCGGGACGGTATAGATCTGTTTGGGCTTGGTATCCTGCGCGATATCCATGGTCTGGACGGTGAACGCAACGGTTTTGCCGTCCGGCGAAATCACGGGTTCCTGGATGCGCGCAAGCTTGAGCAGCGCCTGCACGTTGAAAGGCTGCTTTTGGGCCGCGAGGCTCGCGGCGAGCAGGAACAAGACGCCGCAGGGCCGTAGAAGGCCGCGGGGAACGCGGAACGTCATATGTTTCGATTGTGCCACAGGGCCGGGAGCGCGCCAGAGTGCCGAGCGTTATTAGCTCGCGCGCTTCTGGTGCAGCAACATGTCCACCGCATGTTCCATCGACCCGGCTAGGGCGATCTCCCCCGAGTTCACGAAGAAAATCTGATCGACATTCTCAATCGTATTCAGGCGATGCGCGATGATGACGCGCGTGGTGGTGTCCGGCAGCTTGAGCAGTATGTCCTGCAACAACTCCTCGGTGACCGTGTCGATGTTGGCGGTGGCTTCGTCCAGGATCAGCAGGTCCGGGCTTCGTAGCACCGCGCGCATGAAGGCAATCAGCTGCTTCTGGCCCAGACTGATGCTGTTGCCGGCGTTGGTGACTTTGGTCTCCAGGCCTTCGGGAAAACGCGAGACCAGCGAGGACAGGTTAAACCGTTCCAGCACCGCCGCCATTTGCTCGCTCGAATGGCCGCTGAACGCGTCGTTGCCGTAGACGATATTGTCCCGTACGGAGCCGCTAAACAAAAACGGATCTTGCAATATAAAGCCGATCTTGCGCGTGCGCTCCTCCGGCGTGTAGGAGCGAATGTCGCGCCCCTGCAACAGAACCGCGCCTTGCGTTGGATCATAGAGCCGCGCCATGAGGTTCGCCGTCGTGGTTTTGCCGCCCCCGGTCGGCCCCACCAAGGCATACGATTTTCCGGTCTTCATCTGGAAGCTGATTTCGCGCAGCACCTCTTTGCCGTTGGGGTAGTGGAACCGGACACCGCGAAACTCGAGCGCCGAATCCGGCGCCGCCGCGGGACCTGCCATCACAGGCAGATCGGATTCGAGCGCCAGTACTTCCGAAATGCGGTCCAGCGCGGCCAGCGCCATCTGGAACGAAGCCCAAACCGTGGCCAACTGGCGCAAAGGACCGTAGAGATTATTCACGTACATCAGAAAGCCGACCAGCAAACCGATCGTCGCCTGTCCGGACTGGACCTGATAGATTCCGTAGCCGATCACCATGAGCTGGGCCATTTGGTGCGCCAGGCCGTAGAGCGGCATGAAGACGTTGTTGGCAATGCCCGCGCGCGTGGAGGCCGAATAATTCCGCTGATTCGCGGCCTCGAATTTCGAACGAAAGTAGTCCACGCGATTGAACGCGACGATCACTTTGAAATTGTTGAGACTCTCCTGAACCTCCGAGCTCATTCCGCCGAGCGATTGCAAGCTTTCCAGGTTCTTCTTCTTGATCCAGGCCGCGGTGGCGCGCGTGATGACCAGCACCCCCAGCGCCGGCGCCAGCGCCGCGAGCCCCAGCTTGACATTGGAGGCCACCAGAAAGATGGCCGCGCCGGTGATGAGAAACACCGAGCTGACAAACTGCATCAGCGCCTGCGAGACGAACTGGTTGAGCTTGTCGGTGTCGTTATTCACGCGCGAAATCAGGTCGCCGGCTTTGTTCTCGTTGAAGAACGCCACGGGCAGATCCTGCAGCTTCAGGAAGATCTGATTGCGCAAGTGAAACAGGACCCGCCGGCCGATGCCGCCCATGGTTTTCACTTGCAGGTAATTCGCAACGCCGCCGGCGGCGTAGACAGCCAGCACTACCAGCGAGTCCAGAGTAAGGCGATGCAGATTTTTGCCCTGGATATCTTTGTCGATAATGCGGCTGATGAGGACCGGCGCGATCAAGCTGGAGAGCGACGTGAGCACGATGGCCGCGAGCGCGCCGATGGAGGCGCCTTTTTCGCCGGCGAACAGCGGCAGAAACTTCTCCGCGTATTCCCGCAAGGATCGCTTGTGCGGGCGCTGCGCGAGTTCAAGCTTGTACTTCATAGTGGCTGGTGCTCCGCTGCGACTCGTAGAGTTGGACGTATTCCGGGGATGTCTCCATCAGTTCGGCGTGCGTGCTCTTAGCGAGCACCTCGCCTTCCATCAACAGAACAATCTGATCGTAGTCGAATACGGAGGCGATCTTCTGCGTCACCGAGATGAGCGTGATGCCGGGATAGTTGCGCTGTACGTTGTCTAGAATGGCGCGCTCGGTGGTGCTGTCCACGCGCGCGGTAAAATCGTCCAGCAGCAATACGCGCGGGTTGAGAGCCAACGCGCGCGCCAACATGATGCGCTGCTTCTGGCCGCCCGAAAGACTGGCGCCGCGCTCGGAGACCACGGTGTCCAGCCCCTCCGGAAGGCTGTCGATGAAATCGTGCAACTCCGCGGTGGCGATGGCCTTTTCGAGATCGGGCCCGGAGACGCTGGTGTTGAAGGCGATGTTCTCGCGCAGCGTCAGGTTGAAGATGATGCTGTCCTGAAAGACAAAGCCGACCTGGCGATGCAGGCTTTCTTTTTGATAAGCGCCGATCGGCTCGCCGTCGTAAGCGACGGCGCCCGAGGAAGGGTTCAGCAATCCGATCAGCAAGTATAGAAGCTGCGTTTTTCCGGCGGCGGTGGGTCCGATAATGGCGGTTCTGGTGCCCGCCGGCACGTCAAACGAAACGTCCTTGAGAACGGCCTTCTCGCCGTAGGAAAGTGAGACCGCGCTCACCGATACATCGCCGCGCAGATCGGCCACCAGATCGCCGCCTCGGTCGCCTTCGGGCGCCTCCAACACGGTGTTGATGCGCGCGTAAGACGCCGAAGCCTGCGCGATGATGTTGCTCATGAAGCCAATCAGGATAATGGGGAAGATCAGGATCGCCAGGTACGAATAGAAGGCGGTGAATTGGCCCAGGCTCATGCTTCCCACCATCGTGTAGTAGCCGCCCAGTTGCACGATGATTACGGTCGCGATGTTGGTGGCGAGCGTGATGACCGGGATCAGGCTGGCGAACAGGCGCAGGATGTTGAGGCTGATGTCGCGCGCTTCGGTGTTCGCGGCCAGGAACTTCTGCGCTTCGATCTGCTGCGTGTTCAGCAGGCGGATCAGCGCGGCGCCCATAATGCTTTCGTTGATCACGCGATTCAGCCAATCGATGGCCTCCTGCCCTTTGCGGAACAGCGCGCGGACCTTGCGCAGAACCATTTGAAACGTGATGCCGATGAAAGGAACCACGCCCAGAATGGCGAGCGCCAAGCGCCAGTTGATGCTCAGCAGCAGGACGCTGGCGCCCGCGATCAACAGCACGGAGGAGATGATGGAGGCGATCGCCAGCGAGACGAACATCTTGATCGCATCCACGTCGGAGGTCAAATTGGTGAGCAGCTTGGCGGGCGTCACTTGCTCCACCCAGGCGAAGGATTGCGTGGATATCTTGGCGGCCAAGCCCGTTCGCAGGCCTTTGGCCACCCGTTCGGCGGTCCAGGTTTGAAATCCGGCCTGCGCGTAGGCCAGGAGAAACACCCCGCATCCGACCAGCACGAATTGCATGACCACGGTGTGCAGCACAAATCGGCGCTGCGTGTACGCATCAATGGCGTGCGAAATGATCTCGGGGACCACCAGGTTCAAGGCGTTTCCGATGATGGTAAGAAGGACCAGGATCGCGACCGAGAACCCGTAAGGCTTCAGCAGCGGCAACAGGCTGGGTTGCGAGGGTTTGCGCGGCGGCCTGCGGCGGCCATTGTCCGTTTGATCAGGCATAGAGTCCAGGCTTGGGGCGGTTAGAGCCGAATCGGGAGCGTTAGCCAATATGGTGTCTCATATGGCCTGTCCAGCGCAAATGCGCTGCCTTGGGCCTTGGGGGGAGCAACTCCACACGGCGCTTGACAAAGGCCCGATTCTCGCGCAGAATGCTCCTATAGCTGGCTATAGAAGCGGCATGCCCAAACATACCAACGATCGTCTGCAAGGAACGCTCGATCTGCTGGTGCTCAAGACGCTGGCATCGCGCGGGCGCAGGCACGGCTACGGGATCACGCTGCACGTCCAGCAGGTTTCGGGCGAGGCGCTGCGGATCGAGGAAGGCTCGCTGTACCCCGCCCTGCACCGGATGACGCAAGCCGGATGGTTGAAGGCGGAATGGGGAGCATCGGAGAACAATCGCCGCGCGCGCTACTACGCCATCACGGCCGCTGGAAGGAGGCAACTTACCGAGGAGGAGAAGAATTGGACGGCGCTCACCGGCGCGGTGGCGCGCGTGCTCCAGTTCTCCGAGTGAAGGCTCATGCCCTGGTTGACCCGATTCTCGAATCTGTTTCGCAGGCGCGCCCTTGACCGCGAATTGGACGAAGAGCTTCAGTTTCACCTCGACGCCAGGACACGGGACAACATGCGCGCGGGAATGTCCGCCGAACATGCAAGCGCGGACGCTGCGCGCCGCTTCGGCAACCGTCCGCTCGTCCGGGAACGGGCGCGCGAAGCCAACGTACTGGCATGGCTGGAATCATTTCTCCAGGACCTGCGCCACGGCGGCCGGATGTTCGTCAAGAACCCGGGATTCACAGCGGTGGCGGTGATCTCGCTCGCACTCGGCACCGGCGCGAACACCGCCATGTTCAGCGCGGCGGACGCCATGCTGCTGCGTCCGCTGCCGGTATCGCACCCGAATGAGCTGGTGAATATCGGCTCGAACTTCGCGGGCGGCGATTTCCGTTGGAGCTTAACGTCTTTTCCCAACTACGTCGACATTCGGGATCGCAGCACCAGCTTTCGCGGAGTGCTCGCGTTCGCCGCGGTCACCGCCGGATTCGCGGCTCGAAGCGGAACGAATCCTCAAATAGCCTCCGGCATGGCGGTCAGCGGAAATTTTTTCGATGTGTTAGGCGTGGCGCCGCAATGGGGGCGCACGTTCCGGGCCGATGAGGACCGCGTTTCCGGGCGCGATGCGGTGGTCGTCCTGAGCCACGGATTCTGGGAGGCGCTCGGCTCCGATCCCGCGATCGTCGGTCGCCATGTGAAAATCGGCGGCGTCGACTTCAGCGTGATTGGCGTCGCACCCGAGAACTTCTCCGGTCCCGACAAGTATCGCCGGCCGGCGTTCTATGTTCCGCTGATGATGTGGCCGCGGCTCACTGGCGATTCTCGAATGATCGAAGCCCGCGACGATTGGACTCTGCGCGTCAAGGGCCGCTTGAAACCCGGTGTATCGCTCGCGCACGCGCAGGCGGAGCTTAACGGAATCGCCAACGATCTGAGCCGTGCGTACCCGGACACCAACGCAAATCAAGGCTTGAAAGTCCGCACGCAGTTCCAGACCGATGTAATGGAAAATCCCGTGAATGCGGGCCTGGTGGCGATCCTGACGCTGCTGGCCGCGGGAGTGCTGATCATCGCCTGCGCCAACGTCGCCGGACTACTCACCAGCCGGGCGCCGGTGCGGGCGCGCGAAATCGCCCTGCGCATGTCGATTGGAGCAGGACGCACGCGCCTGATCCGTCAATTGCTCACCGAGGCTCTGCTGATCGCCGGCGCCGGCGGCATCCTCGGTTTGCCGGTGGCGAACGCGGCCATCGCGCTGCTGCGCCAGGTCCAGTACCCGAGCGATACCGATTTCGTGCCGCGGGTGGAAATCGACGAACGCGTACTCGCCTTCAGCCTGGCCGTCGCGATCCTCAGCGCGGTGCTGTTTGGATTGGTGCCGGCACTCGAAACGACGCGTACCAATCTGGCGACCGCGCTCAAGACCAGCGGCGGAGGATCCCAATCCGGAGCGCGCATGTGGGGACGCCATCTGCTGGTTGCGACGCAGGTGGCCGTTTCGCTGCTCCTGGTGACCCTCGCCGCCTTTGCGTACCGGATGTTCGAACACGAGTTGAGCGAGCGCATGGGCTTCCGGACCAGCCACATTTTGATCCTGCGCTTCGATCCCCGTCTGGCGGGCTACAGCCCAGCGCAAGCCGAGAATTTCTTCGAGCGCCTGGAACGCGAGGCGCGCGGCACTGCGGGCGTGGAATCGGCCACGCTCACCTCCGTTACTCCCGTCTGGTCGCCCGACGTATCGTTCATTGTGCCGGAAGGCCACCACTTTCGCGCGGGCCAATCGAGCGCCATGGTATATTCCTGCAACACCGATGAACACTACTTCGAGACACTGGATATCTCGATTCTTCGCGGCCGGGGATTTCTCGCCACCGATACGGCCGAAGCTCCGCGCGTGGCGGTGGTGAACCAGACGCTCGCAGAGCACTATTGGCCCGGGCAGGATCCCTTGGGCAAGCGCTTCTGGTTGGGGAACGATAACGCAGGATGGGTCCAGATCGTGGGCGTCGCGCGCAACAGCCGGTATCTGCATATCGGTGAGGGGCCGACCGACTTTGTGTATTTTCCGTATCGCCAGCGCCCTTCGCTTCGGATGTACCTGGTGGCGCAATCGGAGGGAGAATCGGCCAGCCTGCTTGCACCGTTGCGCGCGGCCGTCCACCGGCTGGATCCAAACATGCCGATCTACGACGTTCACACGATGGAGGAGCACTATTACGCCCGCGCCACCAGCCTCGCCCAGGTGACGGTGGAAATCGTCGGCGGGATGGGATGCATGGGCGTCGCCATCGCACTGGCCGGGCTTTATGCTTTGATCTCTTACACCGTGAGCCGGCGCAGGCGCGAAATCGGAATCCGCATGGCGGTGGGAGCGGAAGGCGCCGATGTGGTGAAGATGGTGCTGTGGCAAGGCGTGCTGCCGGTGATCTTCGGCCTACTCATCGGCCTGGCGCTCAGCGCGGGCGCCGGACGAATGCTGGCCGCGTCGTATCCGTTGAGCGAGCGTGTCGGCCCGGCGCTGTATGGAGCGATCGCTCCAATCCTGCTGGCCGTGGCCATACTCGCGGCGCTGGTTCCCGCGCGGCGCGCCGCGCAAGTAGATCCGATCGCGGTGCTCAGAGACGAATAGGCTAAATCGCGAGCTTGCCTTCGTACTGCATGTCGCTCAGCTTGAACTTCTCTTCCACCTTGATGCGGCGCACATTGAGAATGAAATCGACTTCCTTGTCATTGCCGGCGATCGGATTGGTGCGCGGGAACAGGAAGCGCACGCCATCGATGCCGCCGGGACCGACGATCTGCACGTCCTGCGCGTAAATGGAAGCTTTGCCTTTGGGCGCAAGCTGCGCGGCATCCAGCAGTTGGGACCGCAAAGCGTCGTTTTGCCGATCGGCGTTTCGGCTGTTCTGGCTGTCGTTTCCATTCCCGTTGCCGGCATTGGGATCGTCGGCATCCACCACGCCGCCGCGGTTGGACTGGCTTCGAGCCGGTAGGCGCAGACCGAGCACTTCGATCACGTAATATTTCTGGCTCGCGTCGGAGCTGGCTTTGAACTCATCGGCCGCCGACGCGCCTTGGTGCATGAGCGCTTGTTGGACGGGCGCGGCGCTTTCCCAACGAATGGTCAGATTCATCGGCTCGTTGAGCGACGGATCGCCATTGTTGCCGCCGCCCCCATTGGGATACCCGCCACCACCGCCATTCGGGTAGCCGCCGCCTCCGCCCGGATAGCCGCCGCCTGGGTAACCGCCGCCCGGATAACCGCCGCCGGGGTACCCACCGCCTGGATAGCCGCCGCCGGGGAATCCAAACCCTCCTCGCCGTCCGAATCCGCGCCTCTGCTGTTGCCCTTCCGGCTGCACTGTCTTCGCTTTCGCCCAGGGAGAATCGCTGAGCATCTTGTTGACCTCGTCGCTATCCCATTGCGACGAGTCCTTCGTCTTCCAGAAATCGGAAGCGAATAGCATCACGGCGCACGCCGTACCCGCGACGCCGATTTGCAAAACTCTGGTGGAAATCATTTAGTTAGCTGACGTTATGCGGAATCGCCGCGTTACGATAAACTCATTGTCAGTGTCTTCAGGCAGTGTGAACTTTTGTAACGGGCGTGGTAACGGCAAGACGCGCACAAGCGCGCCGTGCTACATTTTTTCGTTAACCTGTTCGATCCACGATACGTCGATAGCGTCATTCGTCTCGTCATGCAATTAAAACACTATTTTCCTGTCTTCGCTCTTACGGTTTGCGTGCCACTCGCGGCCGCCGACAGCAATCCCGTCCGGATCCTCGCCGACTCACCGCTGCGTTTCGAGCCTGCCGCCACGAACCCTGATACCGGCGCGAAGTTCATCGCCCGCGGCGCGAGTTTTCGTTTCGAATTCACGCCGGATCAGGCCGATCTGCGGAGCGGACACAAGGATGTTCGGCTGAAGTTTGAGGGCGCCAATCGCGCCGCCCGCGTTGAAGGCGAGCAAGTGCTCCCGTCCAAGACCAATCTGTATTTTGGCAACGATCCATCTCAATGGCGGCATGCGATTCCCAACTACGGCCGAGTGCGGGTGGCGCAGTTGTATCCGGGAGTGGATCTCGACTACTACGGGAACGCGGGGCAACTGGAATACGATCTCACGGTGCATCCCGGCGCCGACCCGCAACGCATCCGTTTGCGGCTGGATGGCTCCGGCGTTCACCCCGATGTCCATGGCGACCTCGTGGCAAGCTTGATCCAGCGGCATCCGGTGGCGTATCAAACCGGGGCTGACGGCGCGCGGCACATGGTGGCCAGCCGCTATCGCAGGAATGCGGACGGATCGTACAGCTTTCAACTGGGCGCCTACGACCGCTCGCGAGCGCTGGTGATCGACCCGGTGCTGGTGGTCGCGCAGTATTTCGCGGCACTGTACCAGAACGTGGCCTATGGAGTCGGGCATGACTCCAGCGGCCTGGTCTACATCGCCGGCACAACGCAGTCCACCGACCTGCCGCTGGTCGGCTCCTCGTACCAGAGCACCGAAGGCGGCGACCAGGACCTGTTTTTCGCGATCGTCAATCCCAAGCTTTCGGCCAGCGATCAAGTGATTTATGTCACGTATCTCGGCGGAACGGGGGACGAGAACTTCGGCGCGATGTACGTGGGCCCGGCCGGCGATGTGTATCTGACCGGCTCTACCGGCTCCAGCAATTACCCCATTCAGAACGGCTATTTAACCACGCAACCCGGAACCAGCGGCGGACCCAACGCGTTTGTGTCGTGGTTCAATTCCAGCCAGAGCCTGGTCTACTCCACTTATTGGGGCGGAGAAGA
>JASHQT010000024.1 GCA_030039005.1 Bryobacteraceae bacterium | reverse complement strand
TGTATAAGTGGCCGGAGATTGGCTGGTGCTGAGGCCGAAGACAATCAGGCAGATCAGAACCAGAACGAAGGTGAAATGGAGCCGAATGGGAACGCCCATCAACCGCACCGAGCCAACCGAGCCCGGTGCGGCAGCCCTTGTGCTGCCTTCCTGTGCCAAAGTTCCTCTAGCAATGATTTTGACACAGGATTTCGCGCCCGCGTCGACTGCCGTGCGCGCTCCTTCCGCATAAGCGGATATCAGGGCCGCGTCACCTTAGGGCCGACGTTGTCGCTGATTTCGGACGGGAATTGAGACACGTCGAAGGATTCCGTTTCCGGAATAGTATCCGCCGGAGAATACTCAATGACAAACTTTTTGGCTCTTCTCATCTTGCTGAGAAATGCCGCAGGATTCCCAGGGTAAAATAGTGCGGTGTTATCGTCAGAAATGATCCATGCCTGCCTTACTATTTCCCCGTCATCAAACTTATACTTCACTGCGGTACGGCGGCTGTCCAGGTTCTCTACGGTCTCTAAGAACTTACCCGTCGTAACGTAACAGTCAAGTTTCTTTCCTCTAAGCCTAATCACTATAGATTCGTCCCCGAAACCATCGATCGCGGTTATGTTGCTCTCTCCGCTTAGTTCATTTCGGGTTACGGACACGTTCCACGGAGAGACTACAGCAGGCTCGGTATGCTTGGGCTGCTGGGTCGTAGCCGGAGCAAACGAACTGGACGACTGCTTGGGAGACCCACAGGACAAGAGAAAAACGGAAACGATTATTACCGCATATTGCGGCCGCATTAGGCGCCAGCATAGCACAATTCACATTTTGACCGTTCATTTCGCGAGAATCTCGTAGACCGGCTTGTTGTCGGCGTAAACCTGAAATTCGCGGATCCGGCCTTCGCGCACCACCACGCGCCAGGCCGCGGGGATCTGCCATCTGTTTTCCGGGGTCATTTTCCCGTTGAGGCTGACCGTCCCGCCGGCCGAACCGAACGCCGCCACCGTTTCGCCGTCATGGAACATGGCTTCGTGCGAAACGCGATAATCCGGGCAAAGCGCGAAATAGCCCTGCCACCCGCCGCGCATGTTTTCGCGGCCGCGAACCGAGGCGCCCAGCGCATCGGTGAAAACATGATCGTGGGTCATCAACTCGGCCAGTCTGCCGGGATCGTGCGCGTTGATGGCCTCAAAGTACGCGAGAACGGTTTCGATGGGATTCGTCACGTTGGCTCCTCAACCATTCATCAATTCAAACAATCGTGGTAGCCTGCTGTTTTGGTGCTCGAAAAAACGCGGCCGTTCCTTCTATTCGTGCTTGCTCTATTCTTGCTCGTGGGCGCCGCCATTTGCCAGGCCCCGCCGTTCTCGCCCACGCCCTACGGCAACCTGAAACAGGTGATGCACAGCATCCTGCTGCCGAATTCCAATGTAATCCTGGGGCTGCAGCAGAATCCTCCCAAGGACGAGTCCGAGTGGCAAAACGTGGTGAATGCCTCCGTCGCGATCGAGGAGAGCTATAACCTGGTCATGATCTCCGGCCGGATCGAATCCAACGGCCAGCCCGTCCCGGTTCAGAACGCCGAGTACGCGAAGTTCGCCAAGGCGCTCGCGCCCGCCGGCAAGGACTGCCTGGTGGCCGCGCTGAAGAAAAGTAAGGACGCGGTCATGAACTGCACCGACAGCCTGACTCAAGCCTGCGACAACTGCCACAAGGTTTTTCGCGATCAAGCGCAGAAATGACAGCCGGCAAATGTCAGTAACCGGCGAGTGACCGGTCGCCGCTGGCCGCCCCCCGCTAATCGTGCTAGGCTGCCCTTAAAGGCTGAGTGCAGGCGAAAATGCAATCGAGAAGTATCGGCTTCGCCGCGTTTTGGGCAATCCTGGCCGCGCTTCTGCTGTCCCAAACGCCCTCCTACGCCCATCATTCTGTGGGGGCTGAGTTCGACCTGAGCCAGCGGATCACCCTCCAGGGCCGGCTGACCAAAGTCGAATGGATGAACCCGCACGTGTACTTGTATTTAGATGTGACCGAGGGCGGAAAAACGGCCAACTGGGCCTGCGAGACCGCGGGACCCAACACGCTGAGCCGCCAAGGTTGGAGCAGGGCTTCGTTCCGGATCGGCGACCGGATCACGGTGGTGGGTTACCGCGCTCGAGATGGCGCGTACGTGGCGTCGGCGAGAGAGATAGTCTTAGCCAATGGCCGCCGGGTATTCGTCGGCTCTCCCAACGATGGAGGGCCTCAACCCTAGCGCAAGGGTTGCCACGCTTGGGGCTAAACCAGGCCCACCGCTCCCCTACGCGTTTCCGCGCGGGCGGGACCATCACAAAGATCTCGCCTGGAACAATCCCCACTTTCTAATGATCCGGATAGGAGTATTCGGAAAGCGGCCCCGCAATCACGCTGCGTGCCGGTCGTCACATACCGGTCAGTGACCCCGGAATGACACACCGAGCCAAGGCTTTAGCAAAATTCGCCGATAAACTGTTAGCGTGTCTCGCAACCTACCTAGGACGCTTGTATTGTGCCTCGCGGCATGCCTTCCGTTTGTCTTATCTGCTGCAACTACCGGCAGCATCTCTGGAACCGTGACGGACCCAACCGGAGCGGTGATCGCCGCCGCGACGGTAACAGCAACCAACACAGCCCAGGGCATCGAGACCAAAACTACCACCGACACCAGCGGCTTTTATAACTTCCCCCGCCTTGCCGTAGGAACCTATGATGTCCAGGTGGAATTGCAAGGCTTCAGCCCGCAAAAGAAATCGGGGATCGCAGTGGACACGGACGCGTCCATCCGGATGGATTTTAGCCTGGAACTCTCCGAGCAGAAATCGGAAGTGACCGTTTCGGAAAGCACGGAGCAGGTCCACGTGGAAACCAGCAGTACGGAGGTGGGCGAGGTAGTCAGCCAGAAAGAAATGACCCAAGTGGCGCTCAATGGCCGCAGCTATACGGATTTGCTCGCGCTGCAGCCAGGCATCGTGCCGATGTCGACGCAGACCGCGCAATCGGTCGTTATGGCCGGCGCGTCCGTCCAGATCCAGCCTTCCGGCGGCCTAAATGCCGGAAACCAATCGATCAGCGGCCAGCGCGAAGATGCCAACGGATTTCTGGTAAACGGTGGCGATGTGAAGGAGCTGATGAATGGGGGTACCGCGATTATTCCGGACCTCGATTCGATCGCCGAGTTCCGCGTGCTGACGAACAACTTCGACGCCGAGTATGGAAACTATAGCGGCGGCATCGTCAATGTGGTTACCAAATCGGGCTCCAACGAGATTCACGGCAGCACGTTCGAGTTTCTCAGAAACACGGATCTGGACGCGCGCAACTTCTTCTCGCCCGAGCGCGGTATCTACCGGCAGAATCAGTTCGGAGGAACAGTGGGCGGGCCCATCAAGAAAAACAAAGTCTTCTTCTTCCTGGACTATCAGGGGACGCGAAACTTTCAGGGGCAAGATACAGGCTTAATTCAAGTGCCTACGCTAGCGGAGCGGACGGGCAACTTCAGCGACGATGCCAGCTCGCTCACCGGCACGGTTAGCGGACCGTATATCGCCAACCTGCTTTCGCAGAAACTGGGCTACACGGTTAAGGCCGGCGAACCCTACTATACGCCGAACTGCAGTCCCTGCGTCTTTCCTGGCGCAATCATCCCTCAATCGGTGTGGGCAGCGCCCGTCTCGCATCTGCTCCCCTACATTCCACTCCCCAACGACGGCCCGGATACCTACACTTCGGGTGCTTATGGAGAGATTTTGCGGGATGACAAGGGCAGCGCTCGCTTCGACGTCGATGCGGGGAAGTGGGGTCAGATCTCGGCCTACGACTTCTTTGACGACTACCATCTTGTCAACCCCTATCCCAGCGGCCAGGGCGGGGCAACGGTTCCTGGATTTGCCGGCGTGAATTTCGGGCGTTCGCAGCTCACCAGCCTCGCCGATACCACGACTTTCGGGCCAACTATGGTCAACGAAGCCCGTCTCAGCTTTATGCGCGATGCCAATGTAGTAGGCCAGCCGTCGGGAGGTCTTGGGGTGAGCATTGCCTCACAGGGATTCGAGACTGGCGCGGGTACGCCGGGGATCGTTCCGCTTCTTCCACAATATGAAGGCGTTGAGAACGTAATCTTCAACACCTTCACGATGGGCGTTCCCATCACCAACCTCTCGCAGTACAACAATACCTACGCCTGGAACGACATCTTTACCAAGGTGATGGGCACGCACACGCTGAAGTTCGGCTTTAACGGCAGCTACGAGCAGGTGAATGTGCATCCGAACCCGGAAGCCAACGGAGGGTTCACGTTTGCCGGCCAGGAAACAGGCAACGATTTCGCGGACTTCTTCATCGGCGTCGACAGCCTGTACAATCAGGCTAGCTCTAACGCCTATTACCTCCGCCATCACTATGCGGCCGGCTTCGCGCAAGATAGCTGGCGTGCCTCCAATAGTTTGACCATCAACTTCGGCGTTCGCTGGGACTGGATGGCCTACTGGTCCGAGAAGTATCGCCAGATCCCGACCTTCATTCCTGGAGAGCAATCGCAGGTTTATACGCAAGCTTTCCCAAGCTTGGTCTATGTTGGCGACAAAGGCGTACCCAGCACGCTGGTGCCTTCGAGTAATCGTTTCTCGCCGCGTATCGGTTTAGCCTACTCGCCGGGCGCTACCGACGGCTGGCTCAAAAAACTTACGGGTGGTCCGGGCAACAGCAGTATTCGCGCCGGCTATGGAATTTACTACAACCAGATCGAAGGGAACACCATGGCGGTCGACGAGCCACAACCGCCTTATGGATTGAGCTATACCAGCCCTGGTCCGACGCTGTTTGCGCAGCCGCTCATGTTGGCCGCCAATGGGTCGTTCACCGGCAACCCGTTTCCGTTGAATGTCCCGTCGGTGAATACGTCCATCAACAATCCGAACACCACGGAGAGTTTTTCGCAATTTATTCCGCAACAAGGCATGACGGCTCCCGTGCCGTGGGACACGTATCCCTACACGGAAAACTATTTCCTGTCGGTGCAGCGGCAGTTCGGGCAGCACATGATGTTCAGCGTCAGTTATGTCGGATCGCAGTCGCATCATCTGCTGCTGGTGTATTCCGCCAACCCCGGCAATCCGGCGTTGTGCCTGCAACTGAACCGGGAGGGCGCCACGCCTACGTGCGGCCCCTTCGGAGAGAACACGACTTACATTCTACCCTCCGGCCAGACGGTCCAGGGAACGCGGCAAGGCCTGGGGCCGGATTACGGCAACGACGATTACGACGCCACGGTCGGCAATGCGAATTTTAACGCGCTGGAAATTACCCTCCGGTACACGACACCCGCCTTCAGTGTTCTGGCCGGATATACCTGGAGCAAATCGATTGACCAGGCATCCAGCATTTCCGATCCCGGAGATCCATACGATCTCGAGGCCACGCGTGCCCTTTCGGCCTTCGACATTCCGCAGAACCTGGTCATCAGCTTTCAGTACAATCTTCCGTTCGACAAGATAGCGCATATCCGGGGCCTGACCAGTGGCTGGCAGCTTACAGGGATCGCGCGGATGAACAGCGGTTTCCCCGTAAGCCTCCACTCCGACGGCGACAACTCGCTGCAGGGCAGCAATCCCAACGGCGTGAACAACTATAGCCTGGACTTACCGGATTACAACGGCGAGCCGCTGGACATCAATAAAAATGCCGGCAGGAACGGGCAACCGTATTTTAATATCAATGCGTTTACTCTCAATGCCCTGGGTACTGCGGGCGATGCCAGCCGGCGCTCGTTCATCGGCCCTGGCGAGATCAACTTCGACCTGGCGCTTCTGAAGACGTTCACCATCAAGGAATCGAGGACGTTGCAATTCCGGCTGGAAGCGTTCAATGCTTTTAATCACGCGAACTTCTTCGGCCCCTTGGCCGTGGACGGCGATATCAGCAGCAACTTGTTCGGTGAAGTAGTCAACGCTGCTCCGCCGCGCGAGGTCCAAGGTGCGGTCAAATTCTTATTTTGACCCGGCATTCCACGAATCGTGTTCTTCGGCCCATTTCGCTTCGCGTTCTAGCGCTCCTCGTGCTCGTGGCCACCGAAGATTATCGCGACGCAGCGGCCGCTCTTCGATCAAAACACCCGGCAAGTGGAGCTGCGCGCGATCGTTGAAAAGCATATTGGCCGTTTGCAGATGGATGGAAATATCGCCTTCGATCGCGCGCTGCATGAGCCGGGGACCGGGCTCGGCTGGGACGCCGAGACGTCGGCCAGGCTGGGCTGGCAACAATGGAAAAGGCGGACTCCCAGCATCGAGTACTATTCTGCGCTCGGCGAACTCGGCAAGTTATCGCCGCTAGCGGACCAGACGCACCTGGTGTTTCTCGGCGCGGATTGGAGAATCGGCGAACGGTTGACCTGGAGCTTCGGCATGGGCGTGGGCACGACGGACGGCACTCGGGAAGTGGTTCTCAAGTCGCGGCTGGAATATGAATTCGGCCGGATGCACGATTACGCCCAGCAAGTGACCGGTCACTGACCGCTTGATGACTACGAAGCCCGTGGATTTTTCGTAACTCGGTGATACGCTCGAACGGTCTGTCCATCCATGAACCAAGGCAACTCGACAAGAGGCCCCGTACTTGACCGACTCCGGGGCCCAGGGAAGCCAATCGGAGGCGGAGGCGCAGCCGAAAAGCTGCGAACACGGGCGGGAAAAGTCATTGGATGAGAAGACTTCTTTGCCTTTTCCGGCCCGCCCCTCTGGCAGGCGCTCAAGCCCTTCGGAATCGCGAACCGGCAGATCGAAACGAATTCATCAGGAAGGTGAACCCACAATGCTTCGCATTCGGACCGCTCTCGTAGCGCTAGCCCTGGCAGGTGGCTGCTACGCGCAACCGCCCGCGCCAGCCGGGTCAAAGGCAGCCAAGGTTCCGGCAGCGGCGGCCATGAGGTCGGAGATCACAGCCGACCTCCGCCAACTCATGCGCGGCATCCTCTTTCCCAACTCCAATGTGATCTTTTTCGCCCAGGAAGATGATCCTGCCAGGGTGCCGCCGGCGAAGGACCCGTCGCTATCGCCGAATCCGCTCGCCAGTACCTACGGCGGCTGGACGGCTGTGGAAAACAGCGCCAAGGCTCTTGGAGAAGCCGCCAACCTCCTGATCCTTCCAGGGCGCAAATGCGCGAACGGGCTTCCGGTCCCGGTCAACAATCCGGATTGGCCGAAATTCGTGCAAGACCTGCGGGAAGCGAGTGCGGAAACGTTTAAAGCCGCGCAGTCCAAAAATATGGACAACATTGTGACGGCGGCGGGGGACCTGAGCACGGCGTGCTCGAATTGCCACGACAAGTGGCGGGAGAAGCCAAGCCTGGAGGACCGCTGCAAGTGAGATTTTTGAGAAAACGGGCCAGCGAAGAAGAGAGATAGCGAGCCAATGCTTCTCCAGAACACACTGGTGGATGCGCTCAACGATACCGAATGGGCATTTCCGTTGGCGGAGTGCGTTCACATCGGCGCTATGGCGGTTGGCGTGGGATCGATCGCGCTGGTGGACTTTCGAATGCTGGACCTCGGGCTGCGGCGTGAAACTCCCGCACGGATTCTGAGGTACACGGAGCTGTGGACGATCATCGCGCTGGTGTTTATCTTATTTTCGGGTGGGGCGCTGTTTCTATCGCAGGTGGGCATTTATCTGATCAATCCGATCTTCCCCATCAAGATGTATCTTCTGGCCGCGGCCGTCATTTATAATTTCACGCTCCACAGAAAAGTGGCCCTAATGGAGAACCCGCCGCCGCGGCTGAGCAAGCTGGTGGCGATCGTATCGCTCCTGCTCTGGGCGTTAATTGTGTTCGGTGGGATTTTTACTGGATTCCTCGAATAGGACGATCCTCAAGTGTCCATCGCTCAATCACTCGAGAACATCGGCTTCCTCAATGACTTCGCCGATTCCGTGCTGGTGTACCCAATCGTGCTCTCGACCCATCTGACCTGCATCGCGCTGTTCGGCGGCGCGATCCTGATGACGAATTTGCGCCTTCTCGGGCTGACGTTTAAGCAAGTGACGATCACCGAGATCATCACCAACCTCCGCCCGTGGAAACGCCTGGGCGGAACCATCATGGTCTGTACGGGACTGCTGCTGGCGACCTCGGAAGCGACTAAATACGCTCCCAACCCCTACTTCTGGGCCAAAATGACCATCCTGGCCTTGATTTTCATACACGGTTTTGTCTTTCGCTCCAGTATTTACAACAATGCGGAGGAGCTGGATAAATCCCCGGTCATCCCGGCCAAGGTCAAAGTCGCCGCGATTCTTTCGATCGTTCTGTGGACTGCGATGTTTACCATGGGAAGGATGATTGCCTACTGGGAGGGCTAATAAGCAATGACGATTTCATACCGGCGCGCCGCCGCCCTCGTGGCGATTCTCTTCTTCCTAACCATGCTCCTATTTCCAGGCGCCGCCATGGCGCACAACGTCTCCAAACGCGACGCCTCATTTGTCGAATCGAACCAGGGCGCGGCGATCCCAGCGTTCATTTACCTGGGCGCCAAACATATGGTCACCGGATACGATCACATTGCCTTCCTGGTGGGCGTGATCTTTTTCCTTTACAAGCTGAAAGACATCGTGCAATACGTGAGTCTATTCACGCTGGGGCACAGCATCACGTTGCTGGGCGGAGTGCTCGGAGGAGTTCACGCCAATCCCTACGTGATTGACGCAATCATTGGATTCTCGGTGGTCTACAAAGCGTTCGACAATATGGACGGGTTCCGTCGATTCCTGGGCTTCGAGCCGAATACAAAAGTTGCCGTCCTGATCTTCGGCCTGTTTCACGGATTTGGCCTCGCGACCAAGCTGCAGGAGCTGGCCCTTTCGAAGAACGGGCTAGTGACCAACATCGTGAGCTTCAACGTCGGCGTGGAAGTGGGGCAGGTGCTGGCGCTGACCGCCGTTCTGATCGCGCTCAGCGTCTGGCGGACGCGCCCGAGTTTCTTGCGGGACGCTTTCGCCACCAACGCGGTGCTCATGACGGTAGGGTTCATTTTAGTGGGTTATCAAGTGGCCGGATATTTTGTCGCGGCCGCTTAAGGAAAGATGCCTATGGTGGAACAACCAGGAACGCAACAACCAGCGGCGCCATCGAAGCAGGCGATTGCCATGGCGACCGGCATCGCCTTTGCTGTCGCGCTCGTGATTCTCTTTACCGCGGTCCTGCCGGCCGAGTACGGAATCGATCCGCTCGGGACCGGCAAGGCACTGCATTTGACCGATTTGGCGAAGGCCACCGGGTCGAAGGCGGAACCGAAGCCCGTTGTGGGCGCTCGTCCCGTTGCCGCACCTGCCGGAATTTACACCGCGCAACCAGGCACGTACAAAACCGACAGCGAAGATCTTTCGCTCATGCCCGGCGAGGGCGTCGAGATCAAGTATCACATGCAGAAAGGCGCTGGAATGACTTATGCGTGGAAGGCCACGGGAATCGTGGCGTATGAGTTCCATGGCGAGCCTGACAACAAGCCGAACAAGGACTACTTTGAAAGCTACGAACTGAACGATCAGCCCGGCTCGGACCGCTCCTTCGGATCGTTCACCGCTCCGAGCACCGGCATCCACGGCTGGTTCTGGGAGAACAAGGGCAAGAAGGAAGTCCAGATTCATCTGGTCACCGCGGGATTCTACGACAGCGCGAAAATGATGGCGGGCGACGAGAAGACCGATCTGGATATTCAAGAGCCGAAGTGATCAAACAAAACGAGGTCTCATGCCGCGCGTGGGCAGGGGATCCCGGCTACTCAATCAACTGATAGGCCCGCATCTGGTCCAGCAATTTGGCCAGATCGATGGGTTTGACAAGGTAGGAATCGCACAGTTCGTGGAAGCAGCGGATGACTTCTTTGACGTCGTCCACGGCCGTGGTCATGACGATCTTGGCGCCGGACGTGGACGGGATGCCGTGCTCCTCTTCCAGTGCCCGAATGTGCCGCACGGCCTCCCGGCCGTCCATTTCCGGCATCATGATGTCCATCGCAATCAAGTCGTATCTCTGGCCCCGCTCCAACCCGTAGCGAAAGATCTCGACAGCCTCTCTTCCGTTTACCGCGACGTGACACTCCCCGTAATTGGAGAGAAACGTTTGCAGCAGAATACGGCTGGCGAAATCGTCTTCCACCAGCAGCATGCGCAGGCGATGCGCGCCGGGCCGCGCGGCGTTCGCATCCCACGGACGCCGTTTGGCGCGGTTCTCATCGAACATCATCAAGGCCGCCATGATCGCGGCGGTGTCGGCCTGGTTACTCGCGCATGGATCGTCCACCAATTCGCGCAGCCGGTCCGCCGCATTGAGCAAAACGTGGAAGCGCTCCTGATTCACCGAGAGTTTCCGCGCCCGGATGAGCCCCAAGACATGTTCCATCTGGCGCGCCAGCGCGCCGATCTTGGGCAGATCGAACACGCTGGCCCCTCCCTGCACCCAATGCAGCGCCCGGTAGGCGCGATCGGCGGCCTCCAGGCATTGATCCGGCGCGGCGTTCTGCATCGCCAGTAGATCCGCCTCGATGCGGACGAGATGCTCGCGGCACTCCGCCAGGTAATCTTCCGCCAATTCATTTTCCAGATTGATCATTCGCCGTCCATCCTTCCCGGGCCACGGCGCGCATAAAACGCTCGAATTCCTCCGCGGCGGCGCGCACCAATGCACCGCACTCGCCGAGCTTCCCGGCCCGGGCGGCGCTTTCGATCGCCAGCGCGATGTCCCGCAAATCCCCGGCCGCCGCCGTCGCCGCCGCTCCTTTCAGCGTGTGGGCTTGACGCCGTGTCCCCTCGGCATCGGCCTGTTCCAGCCGCTCGCGGAGTGTGTCCAACTGAGCGGGGACGTCCTCGATAAACCTGTTCACCACGGTCGAGGCCAACTGGCGGTCCCCCATCAATCTCCGCAGCATGGCATCCGCATGGAAGACGCTTTTCGCGGCCACCTCGCCCGGCTCGGCCGACGGCAGCCATTTCGCGAGCAGGGTCTTGAGCTCGGCCACGTCCACCGGTTTGGCGATATAGTCGTTCATTCCCTCCTTCAGGCAGCGCTCGCGATCGGCCGGCATGGCGTCGGCGGTGACGGCGATGATGGGGATGCGGGAACCGAACGAATGGCGGATCGTGCGCGTAGCCTCATAGCCGTCCATCCCCGGCATCTCGCAATCCATGAGCACCAGGTCGTAGCCGCCGCGCCGCACCGCTGCCACAGCTTCGGCGCCATTGACCACCGCCTCGGCGCGCAGGCCCAACTTTTCCAATTGCGCCAGAGCCACGTCCCGGTTGATGGCGTTGTCCTCCGCCACTAGGATGCAGGAGCAGCGCCGCTGCTCCAACCTTGGCTCGGCGGAAGAAAATGAGCCGCTCTGCCCAGTCGACACCGCGGGGACGCGAGTTTCGGCCGGAACCTCGAACACGGCCGTGAACCAGAACCGCGACCCATCGCCTTCGACGCTTTCAGCGCCGATCGTGCCTCCCATCATTTCCACCAGTTGCTTGGAAATCGCCAGTCCGAGGCCGGTACCGCCGTATTTTCGCGTGGTGGACGCGTCGGCCTGCGTGAAGGCGGAAAACAATCGCGCGACCTGCTCCGGCCGTATGCCGATCCCCGTATCGCTGATGGCGAAATGGACGCTCGCCCGTCCCGCGCCGAGGCTATCGAGCGTGGCCACCAGAGTCACCTCCCCGCATTCGGTGAACTTGATGGCATTGGCCGCCAGATTGGTCAGCACCTGGCGCAGGCGATGCGCGTCGCCCGTCACCAGCGGTGGAATGGCCGCCGCGACGCACGCGCTGAACTTCAGCCCCTTGGCCTTGGCCTGCATGCGCAGCACCTGCACCACCGCGTCCACCACCTCGCGCAACGAAAAGCTCAAATGTTCCAGAACAATCTTGCCGGCCTCAATCTTGGATAGATCGAGAATGTCATCGATGAGTGCCAGCAGAACGCGCGCGCTGTCGTGAGCCACGCTCACGTATTGCCGCTGTTCGGCCGAAAGCTGGGTGTCCAACAAGAGCTGGATCATGCCGATCACGCCGTTCATGGGCGTGCGGATTTCATGGCTCATGTTGGCCAGGAAGCGGCTCTTGGCGCGATTGGCGGCGTCAGCATCCTCGCGCGCTTGAATCAGCTCCGCTTCGTGCCGTTTGTGCTCGGTGATCTCTTCGGCGAGCCCCGCGACCCGAATGATCTGGCCGCTGTGATCCCGGATGGGAAAAGCGCGGTCCCGAATCCATTTCTCCCGGCCCGAGGGGGTCTGGATGCGAAAGATATACTCCACCGGATCGCCTTGCATCTGCCGGACCATGGCTCGGTGCGCGGCTTCGCGGTCTTCCGGATGGATGGCTTCGAACCACGCCTGCGGATTCTGGTACAAGCTTTCGCAGCTTTGCTCCCAAACCTGTTCGTAGGCCGGGCTGACGTACAGCATTTCCTCGCCCGAAGACGGTATCATCCAGAAAACTTCGCGAATGTTTTCGGCCAACTGCCGGAATTTCTCTTCGCTTGAGCGCAGCGCCTGCTCGGCTTTCAAGCGCTCGGTGATGTCCGAGCTCAGCCCGACATGTCCCAGGAATTCTCCGCCCGGCGAAAAGCGCGGCGTCGCGTAGGAGCCGAACCAGCGCCACTCGCCGTCGGCCCGCCGGACCCGCACTTCGGCACGGAACGCAGCCCGTTCGCGCACCGCGCGCTCAAAAACTTCCAGGTACGGCGGCGCGTCATCGGGATGCAAGAACATTCGCCAGCCGCTGCCTTGCGATTGATCGAGCGAAGTGCCGGCGAACTCGAGCATCATCCGGTTCGCAAACTGGATGCCGCCCTCGGCATCGGTGAACCACAGCATGGTGGGCGAGCAGTCGGCGATGTTGCGGAAGCGCTGCTCACTTTCCCGCAGCGCCTCCTCGGTGCGCTTGCGCCCGGAGATGTCCTCCATGTGGACCACAACATATAACGCCGCCCCGCTCGCATCTTTCACCGGCGATAACCTGATGCGCGCCCAGACCTCGCCTCCGTCCCGGTGAATGTAGCGTTTCTCGGCCTCCAGGCACTGGCTCGGATCGCGCCGCAGCTCGTCCAAGCGCGCGAGGGTACTTTCGATGTCGTCCGGGTGCGATATGTCGCTCGCGTTCCGTCCCAGAAGCTCCGCTTCAGAATACCCGAGCATCTGGCACAGCGGAGCGTTCACTTGCAGGAAGCTGCCATCCAGACCGCCCACGCACATCCCGAAGGGCGCGTGCGCGAAGATTTCGCGGAACAACGCCTCGCTCTCCTGCAATCTGCGCTGAACGATCAAGCGCGGTCCGATGTCGCGGACGATCGCTGAAGCGCCCACCACCTCGCCCGCCGGATTCCGAATGGGCGACACGGCCACAGAGACGTCGATAAGCTGTCCGTTCTTGGCTTGGCTAACGGTGTCGAAAGGAGCGACGCGCTGCCCTTGGCCGACAATCTCCAGGCAGCGCCGCACTTCCTCGGTGCCGTTGGGCCCGAGGACGGCCGCGTTTTGCCCGATCATTTCCTGGGCCGAATAGCCCAGGAGCTTCTCGGCGGCCCGGTTCCAAGTGAGGATGGTTCCGTTCCGATCGACGGCGTTAATCGCGTCTTCGGAATATTCCACGATGGAGGCAAGCAGAGCTCTGGCCTGTTCGGCTTCCCGTTCGCGGGTCACATCGCGAACGATACAGGAGGTCGCCGTAACCGCACCGGCGGAGTTGCGGATCCCAAACATGGTGACCGAGCCATCAAACCGGCTGCCGTCCTGGCGCAAGCAAAGGCAGGCGTGCTGGGGGACGGAACGACCTTCCAGCACTTGTTGTCTCAGTTGGGCCACTTCGTCGCGCCGCTCGGCGGCCACCAGCATCGACACATGCTTCCCGATCGCCTCGCGCGCCGTGTAGTGGAAAAGCGTTTCCGCCGCGGGATTCCACGTAAGGATGTTTCCCTCCAGGTCCTGTCCGATGATGGCGTCCTCGGAGCACTCCACGATGGCCGCCAAAAAGTGCTGCGCTTCCTCCGCCGCGCGCCGCTCGGTCACGTCGCGCTTGAAGGCGATGAAGCCCGCGATCTCGCCGCCCGCTTCCACCGGCGTGATCTGCATTTCTTCGGTATAGAGACTTCCGTCCTTGCGGCGGTTGATCATTTCGCCGTGCCAGACGCGCCCCGACGTAATCGTGGCCCAGAGTTCGCGGTAAAACTCTTGCGTCTGGCGGCCGGACTTGAGGATGCGCGGATACTCGCCCACCGCTTCTTCGCGGATATATCCGGTCATCGCCGTAAATGCCGGATTCACGTACTCGATCTTTCCGGCGGCGTCCGTCATGACCACCGCATCGGCGGCCTGCTCGAGGGCCGCGAGTAAACGGGCGCGCTCCAGCCGTTCGCCCAACCCGGGACGCTGTGTCCTGGCGCCGTTCTCAAAACTCACGGTTTCCTGCAATGCGGTCCACCCTCATCTGGCTCATCGGCTTCCCAGCCGATTTGTTGAATCGTGGCAACATGGAGGAGACGCGCATGAAAGAACCGGAGTCGACAGCGCCCTGGGGCCTGGTCACGGCCGGGACCTCCCGGCAGGCCGCCGCGCCCACTGCGGACGCCGAACTCGTGGTTCATCTCTTCGACGAATTGCGCCGGCCGCTCGCGCGCTATCTACTGACTCTGGGTCTCGGCGCCGAGGATGCCGAAGAGGTGGTGCAGGAAACGTTCCTGGCTCTGTTCCAGCATCTCGGCCGCGGAGCGTCCCGCCGCAATCTGCGCGGCTGGCTGTTTCGGGTGGCGCACAATCTGGGCCTAAAGCGCCGTTTCGCGGCCCAGCGCGAAGCTTCGGCCCTGGTTTTGGTCCATCTGGCCGCCACACAGCCGGATCCGGGCGAGAATCCCGAACAGCGACTCGCGAGGGCCCAGCGCCAGCGCCGCTTCGAAGCCGCTGTCGGCGCACTCGCGGAACAGGACCGCTGGTGCCTGGCGCTGCGCGCCGAAGGATTACCCTACCGCGAGATCGCGGCAGTGCTCGGTATCTCGCTCGGCTCGGTGGCCGGTTCTTTGGCGCGCTCGCTCGCGCGCCTCGCCTGCGCCGTCAGTCATTCTTGAAAACTCCTCATGCCTGAGGTCATTCATGTCTTAAGGCGACCACCGGATCCACGCGCATCGCACGACGCGCCGGAATCCAACACCCCAGCGCGGCGGCTAGAATCAATACGCCCGCGGTGATCACAAACGTGAGCGGATCGGCCGGCGATACATTCACCAGCACGCTCTTGAGTATCCGGTTCACGCCCAGCGCGCCGGCGATCCCGATCGCGAGCCCTGCCGCCAGCGGAATCATTCCCTGCCGGAACACCAGCCGGCGGATATCGTGCGCGTTGGCGCCGATCGCCATGCGAATTCCGATCTCCTGCGTGCGGCGGCTCACCGCGTGCGCGACCACGGTGTAAAGACCGATGGAAGCGAGCAGCAGCGCAATGGCAGCGAAAATAAGAAGCAGTCCTCCGTAGAACCGGTTGTCCGAATATCCTTCCAGCCGGCGGATCAGCGACATAGGACCATAGAGCGGCAAGTCGGTATCGAGCGATCGCACGGCGTCGTGAAACGCGGTCTCCAGGTCCTCGGCTGGGATCGCGGTGCGCGCCAGCACCCATGCCTCGCCGGGCGTACGTTGCCGGAAAGGTACGTAGACCACCGGGTCCACGCGCTGACGCGTCTGGTCGTTTTGAATAATATTCGAAGCTAATCCGACCACGGTGAGCCATGGCGACGGCCCGTTGCCGTCGAACACACGAATCCTCTGGCCAAGGGCGTTTTGACCGGGCCAGAACTGGCTCGCCAGGCGCTGGTTCACGATGGCCACCGGCGCGCTCTGGGCATTGTCATGATCGTTAAAATCGCGGCCAGCAAGTATGGATGCGCGCAGAGCACGGAAGTAGGAAGGACTAATCGGCAAAGTAGAAACTTTTGGGCGGCCTCGGTCGCCGGCAGGCGCCTCGCCTGCGAGCTCGTACTCCAGGCGCCGAGAGCCCCAGGAAGGAAGCGAGTCCGCCAGAACCGCGGACTCCACCCCCGGGATCGCCTGAATGCGTGTTTCAAGACGCTCGAAAAAGGAGAGGCGTGCTTCGGCGCTCGGGTAGCGCGATGCAGGCGGCGCAAGCTCCCCAACCAGCACATTGTTTGCGTCCACGCCAATGCTGGCGTTGTGAATCTTGAGAAAACTACGGATCATGACGCCCGCACCGGCCAGCAGCACGACCGCCAGCGCCATTTCGCCGGTGACCAGCAGCGCCGACAAATGTTTTGCACGGCCGCCTGTCGCGCCTCGGCCGCCGTCCTTCAACGTGGCGTTAACGTCAAGACCCGACAACCGCAGCGCGGGCGCCAATCCAAACAACAATCCGGTTCCAATCGAAATCGCGATGAGGTAGGCGAGGACGCGTTGGTCCAGGGCGTAGTCCAAAATGAGCCAGGATTCCTTTTGCGCCATCGCGAGCTGGTACGCGCGCACGCCCCATTTGGCGAGCCACCAACCGAGCGCACCGCCCGCGCAGGAGAGCATCAGGCTTTCGATTAACAACTGCCGGATGATTCGCCAACGCCCGGCACCGAGGGCGATGCGCACCGAAATTTCGCGCGAGCGCCCGATGGCGCGCGCCAGCATCAGGTTCGCCAGGTTGGCGCACGCGATCAACAGGACGAAAGCCACCGCGCCCCACATGGTCCCGTAGATCAGCGCGGCGTTAGCGCCTATGAAAAACTGCGCGAAATTCTGCACCACCAGGTGCTGGCGGCTATCCGTGACCGGATATTCGGTTTCGAGCCTACGGATGATGCCTTCGGTCTCCGCTTTCGCGCTCGCAAACGTAACGCCGTCACGCAGGCGGCCGAACGCGAACCAGGTGTACGTTTGGGCCCGATTCATCACGGCGGCGGTCTCCACCAGGGGCACCCACATGTCGACAGTCTGCGGGAAGGACAAACCCCGCGGCATCACGCCGGCGATGGTGGTCAACGCGCCGTTCAAGTGGATGGCGTGGCCGACGATGTTCGGGTCTTTCCCGTAACGCCGCACCCAGAAGCCGTAGCTCAAAATTGCCACGGGCGCCGCGCCGGGAACTTGATCGGACGCTAGGAAATCGCGACCCATGATCGGCCGCCGGCCAACGGTTTTGAACGTCGCGGCGCTCACTTCAGTAATCTCGACTCGCTGGGCGTAACCCGCGCCATCGTTCAAGGCGCTCCCGATGCCGTGGGTGATCCCCATCCCCTGAAACGATTTCGCCTGCGCGCGGATATCCAAAAAATCGGGATAGGAAATGCAGCAGCCGCCGTTGCTGATGTATAGCAGGCGATCGTTCCCGGCGACCGTGGGAAATCCCTTGAACAGCACCGCGTCGGCCACGGTGAATACCGTCGCGTTGACGCCGATGCCGAGAGCGAGCATCGCGACCGCCAGCGCCGTGAAGCCTGGATTCTTCGCCAGCGCTCGCAGCCCGAAACGAATGTCGCCCAGCCAGTCGCCACAGGTCCAGGCGCTGCCGGTCCACGTCATGAGCATCAAGACGCTGGAACCGAGCCCGAAGTAACCGCCCTAGGAGCGGAGAAATTGCTGGATTTCGGCGAGCGTCTCCTTGGGCGCGCTCTCCTGCAACGAATGATTGCCCGGCATGGCCTTGCCGCTGACGTTCGCCCCCTCTTCCTTCCATATCGAAAGCACGTCATACAGCTTGCCCATGGCGCCCTTTTCAGCCCACAGCGTGAGCAGCGGGCACTGGATCTGTTTGCCGGCCTTACGATCGGCGGCGTCGAGATCGAGATCAATCGACGCCGAAGCGCGGTAATCCTCGCACATGGCGTGAATGGTGAGCGGATTGGTATTGTTGCGCAGATATTCGCGCATCACGTCGTTGCCGCCCGCTCGGGCCTCCATCGCGTCGTTCATCATCTTGAGCTCGTTTTCAGGGCCCGGCGCCGCGCGCAGATAGTTGAACCAGTGAAAATACGCCTGCACGAATTCGAGCGTGACGTGTGAATACAGATAATGCGCGGGGACGATGTCCATGACGACGAGCTTCTGGACGCGGTCCGGGTGATCCAGCGCCATGCGCCGGCCCACGCGCCCGCCGCGGTCATGGCCCACCATGAGGAACTGCCGGTACCCCAGGTGCTCCATCACCTCCACGCCGTCCAAGGCCATGGGGCGCTTAGATTGGCTGGCGTAGCGTGGCTCATCCGGCGGCTTGCTCGAATCGCCGTAACCGCGCAGATCGCAGATCACCAGCGTGTAATCCTTAGCGAGATCGGGCGCGATCAGCCGCCACGTGATCACCGATTGCGGCGCACCGTGAAACATGAGCACCGGCGGGCCCGAGCCGCCGATTACGGTGTTGATCTCCGCACCTGAGGTCCTGATCCGCTCGTTGCGGAAATTGGAGGGGAAGAAGTGCATGCACGGCGACGGCTCACTCGCGCCCGCCGCCGTACCTGCCGCGGTCTGTGCGCGTGATTGAGGACCCGCAAGTGCCAACGCACCCGCGGCCGCTCCCGCAACCCAAGCCGTCTTCTGCAATAAATCCCGCCGCGATTGTTCGGCCATCTTCCCCCTCCTTATTTCCCGGCTTTCTTACTTTCCAACCATGTGCTTGGCGTCCTTCTCGTCTTCCAGGCAGTAATAATCGATCAGCTCGCTGTTGAGCACGATGGGCTGGCGCATCGTCACCGTCCAGGGCGCGGCGTAGGCCTTCGGATCGTCCACCGTGATTTCGATATTGAGCGTTCCATAATTCGGACGGCTAAGCTTTTCGGTTACCTTAGCGTCCTCGGTCAGCGGGTTGCCGTCGGAATCCAGCCACAAATCGTCGCGGAATCCGGTGGTATGGACCACCAGCGTATCGCCTTCCCAGGAGGCCGTCGAATAGCCATTCCAAGTTGGATTGGGATCCTTGGGCAGCGGCCGCCCATCGATGAAGATTTGGCGATATTGCATGTTGCGTTCGGTCAATATGATCAAATGATCCGGAAGCTGATAGATCCTCTTGTAGTAGTCATCGGTCCAGATTCTGAGCGCGCCCCGCGGCATGCAATGGACATTGGGATCGTCCTTGGCATTATCCGCGCGCCGTTTCTTTACCAGCGCGGCCGCCCATGGCTGATACGGAAGCCCGCCCTTGAGCGACCATGCGATGTTGAAGAACTCGCGCCCGATGTCGTTGAAGGCGACGTCGGAACAATGCGCGCCGCAAGGCACGCGCGCTTCCCATCCCCACATGCCCGAAAAATCCGGCTTCCCGTCCGCGGTACGGGGCGCGGGCGCCGCGAGATTCGGTTTGCCGTCGCGCGTGCGCGGCACGCCGGCCGTCGGATAATCCAGCCACTGCGCGAACAAGCCCACAGGCATTGCCAGGAAAACCAATGCCACCGCGCCACGGCGCAGGAATTCGAGCCTGCTCAACGCCTCACTCACTTGGCTCATTTACTTTCCCACCATGTGCTTATAGTCCTTCTCGTTTTCCAGGCAGTAATAATCGATCAGCTCGCTGTTGAGTACGATGGGCTGCTTCATGGTCACCGTCCACGGCGCGGTGTAGGCTTTCGGATCGTCCACCGTGATTTCGATCTCCAGAGTTCCGTAGTTCGGGCGGCGGATCTTTTCGGTCACTTTGGCGGCCTCGGTGAGCGGGTTACCGTCGGAGTCCAACCACAGATCATCGCGAAATCCGATCGTGTGCACCACCAGCGTGTCGCCGTCCCATTGCGCCGTCGAATAGCCGTTCCAGGTGGGATTGGGATCCTTGGGAAGCGGCCGGCCATCGATGAAGATCTGCCGGTATTGCATATTGCGTTCGGTCAGTATGGTCAAGTGATCCGGAAGTTGAAAGATCCGCTTGTAGTAGTCGTCGGTCCAGATCCGCAGGGCGCCTCGCGGCATGCAACGCACGTTGGGATCGTCTTTCGCTAGATTAGCTTTCCGCTTTTTCACCAACTCCGCGGCCCAGGGCTGATAAGGCAACCCGCCTTTGAGATTACGCGCGATATTGATAAACTCCCAACCGATTTGTAAGTCCGTGCAACGTGCGCCGCACGGCGGCCCAATGGTCTGCCATCCCCACATGCCGGAGAAATCCGGCTTGCCATCGGCGGTGCGAGGCGCTGGGGCTTCAAGATTCGGTTTACCGTCGGCGGTGCGCGGCACACCGGGGGTCGGATAATCCAGCCATTGCGCGAACAACGCTGCCGGCGCCGCAGCGAAGATCGCGGCCATCGCAGCGTGGCGCAAGCTCGAACGAGCTGACAATATTTCTCCTTCCGCTTAGTGACTTTATCACAGCCTCTCCGTCCGATTGACTTCTAACTCGCGACGCCGGTTAAAATAAGATCGAGCGCGAAGGGCGCATTCAGTCCGCGAAAAGGGCCGTGCCCACCTTCAATAGAAAGTTTCTGACGAAACTTCTTTCCAGCCTGACGCGCGCGGACTCCAGGCGAATAGCGAAAGGAGCTTCGTATGTCCGACCGGGAATTACCCCCGCGTCCCAACCTGGAGCAATACAAGAAACAGGCCAAAGATTGGTCAGCGGTTGCGCGAGCGGTGATCGCGGCGCGCTCGCCCGCCTCAAGCGGCACCATCCCCGCTTTCATCATCTGCCGGAAGCCAAAATTCGCGGTGAAGACGTAAAACGCACCGACGCCCAATTGGTGCTGGCGCGCGAACACGGTTTCGAGAGCTGGCCAAAGTTTGCGAAACACATCGAGCTGGTGAACCTGATCGATTCGGTCTCGTCGCTCGACGATCCGGTGGCCGCGTTCATCGAAGTGGCTTGCGCGCCTCGCCACACCGGGCATGCGTCAGGCACGCTGGATCACGCCGAAATGATCCTGGCGCGGTACCCGCACGTCGCCCGCGCCAACATCCACACCGCCGCGATCCTCGCCGACGAAGACGCCGTGCGCGATTTTCTCGCGCGCGATCCCCAAAGCGCCACGGCCACCGGAGGTCCGCACGGCTGGGACGCGCTCGCCTATCTTTGTTTTTCCAGGTATCTGCGTATCGACAAGCGACGCTCGGACGCGTTTGTCCGCACCGCTCGCGCGCTCCTCGATGCGGGCGCCAGCGCCAAAACCGGCTGGGTGGAAATGATCGATTATCCCAATCCCCGCCCGACGTTTGAAAGCGCGATCTATGGCGCCGCGGGCGTCGCCCGGCACGCCGAGCTGACGCGCCTGTTGCTCGAGCGCGGGGCCGATCCCAACGACGAAGAGACTCCGTATCATGTCCCCGAAGGCTACGACAACACCGTTCTGAAGATCTTGCTCGAAAGCGGCACGTTGAACGAAACCAGCCTCACTTGGATCCTGGGACGGAAAGCGGACTGGCACGATGAGCAGGGCCTCCGCCTCACACTCGAACACGGCGCCGATCCGAATATCGTGACGCACTGGGGAGGCAACGCGCTGCACCACGCGCTGCGCCGCGACAACATCCTGTCAGCGATCGCGGCGTTGCTCGATCACGGCGCCGGTCCGCGGCTGAAGAATACGCGCGACGGCCAGTCGGCGATTGCGATAGCGGCGCATCGAGGCCGCGGCGACGTGCTCGCGCTCTTCGAGCAGCGCGGCATCGAGCTCGCTCTTGATGCGGCGGACCGCCTTCTCGCGGCCTGCGCGAGGACGGATCGGGATGCGATCGCCCGAATCACCGCGCGCGAGCCCGAACTCGGGGAGCAGTTGATCGCGAGCGGCGGAACCGCGCTGGCCGAATTCGCGGGCAACGGCAATGTAGAGGGCCTGCGCTGCCTGCTCGACCTTGGAGTCAGCGTCGCATCGCTCTACGCCGAAGGCGACCCCTATTTCGGCATCGCCAAGAACAGCACCGCGCTGCACGTAGCCGCCTGGCGCGCGCGGCATGCGGCAGTGAAGGAATTAATCGCTCGCGGTGCTCCAGTGAATGCTCGTGACGCGAAAGGGCGCACGGCGCTGGCTTTGGCCGTCAAGGCTTGCGTGGATTCTCATTGGAAAAACCAGCGCTCGCCGGAATCGGTGGAAGCGCTGCTCGCCGCCGGCGCGACGCTCGACGGCATCGAGATCCCGTCCGGCTATGACGAAATTGATGCTCTGCTTCGCCGCCACGCGAGCGCGTCCCGTTAGCGATCGTCCGCGCAAGTAAAATTGGCTGCGTCGTCCGTGCTGCCGCTGCCTTTATAGCGCGCGATCTTGGGATAGGCGCAAATCGGCCGCGTTCCAGCCACGCCCGCTTGTGGGTTCAGGGGATTCTTGTACTTCGTCGCGACGATCTCCGCCGGCGCGTCGCCTTTCTCCACCCAGCGCTCGATCGCAGCCTGAACGCCCAGCCGCGGTTCGGCGCCCGAACCGGGAACCGCACCCAACACCGTAGCGCCCGCGCCGCCTCCACAATGCTGCATACCCGGCGCCAGGTAGACGCGCACAAAATCCTCGGCGCTCTTTCGGCCCATTTTGGCGATGACATTGTCGTAATAGTTCACCGTGCTCAGCGGCGAAATGTCCGGATCGGCCCAGCCGTGATACAGGATCAGCTTTCCTCCGCGATCCTTGAACCTCTTCAGATCGGCGTTCGTCGCATTGCGCACCGGCCCCAGCTTATCGTCCAAAAGCGCGACCTCGCGATCGAAATTGAAGCGCCGGAAGTCCCACTGCGGATCCTGGTAGACCATCTTGGCCAGCGCTCCGACGCCGAACGAATAATTCAAGCTTTTTCCGGGCTGCGCGCCGACGATCCACAGCCCCCATCCACCCGGCCCGCCTTCGCTGCCCGGAAAAATTCCCGGAAAAACCTGCTGACCCGATGAGTTCGTTGGCCCGGCATAGATCTTCTTCAGCGTCTCCACCTGCGGCGCGGTCAGGCACGTGTTCGCGTCCGCGCCTTTGCACAGAAGGACCGCCGGATCGAAGTGGCACTGCCGCGGATCGTCGATCACGCCGTCTTTCACTCCGTCGAGCGCATCGCACTTATCGAGAACCGCGCCGGAGATAGCTGGAATCTTGCTCGCCGGGATATAGCTCGCCTCATCCGACATCAGCGCCTGGACATTCCAGATCTGGGCGGCGCTCAGACGCGTCGCAAACCAGGCGGGATCGCCCGCGACGATGCCGGTGTAATCGGCCGGATAGCGTTGCGCCTCCATCAGCGCCTGGCGTCCGCCGTTGGAACAACTGCTGAAATAGGATTTCGGATCGTTTCCGTAAAACGCCCCGATAATCGCCTTCGCGTCCAACGCCGTCGCGTGAATCGCGCGGTAGCCGTAATCGATCACCTTCTCGGGATGCCCCACGGCCCAATCGGCATTTGTGGTTGCGGCTTCATGCCCCGTGTCCGTCGAAGAAGTCGCGTATCCGGTTTCGAGCGCCTGCGCCATACCCGGTGCGTTGCCCGCGCCGCGCGCATTGTAGTTGATGGAACCGGCAAATCCACCGTTGCCTACGCCAAGATATCTGCCGTTCCATCCCGACATCGGCATCCAGACTTCGAACTCGATATCCGAATCGCTCGACGGATGAATCGCACCGGCGACACGGCAGAACGCCGGCAGTTTCAGGTATTCGGCTGCATCGGCCGGATTGGCTGCGCCCTCCGGCGGTGTAAATTCTCCCGCCGCGACCATTTTCGCGGCCGTGATCTTCGTATCGGGAAGCTGCAGCTGCGCGACGCTGTCGCACGTGGCGCCCAGCGCCATCCCGCTGAAGGAAGTCATCACTACAGCCAACGTTCCGCCGAGCCGCATCCGGGTCTCTCCTCGTTCGCCTAGTCTACCCGACTCCGATGTATGATTGGTCCGGAGGTTCGCTATGGCGGCGATTACGCGAAGTGAACGGCTGCACCCGGCTGTGCGCGCGATACTCGAGATGATGGATCAGCAAGGCGGTCCACCGATGGAAAGTTTCGAGCCTGCACAATTTCGCCAAAACCCCAGGGAAGGGCTGGCCGCGCTGCGCGGCGCGCCGGAACCATTGGCGCGTGTGGAAGACCTCACCATTCCCGGACCGGGCAGCGATTTGCCC
Organism: Bryobacteraceae bacterium; assembly: GCA_030039005.1. Next base: position 33,439 of record JASHQT010000024.1, on the reverse strand, counting down.
ATCCGCGTGTACTCTGACGGCGCCGGGGGCCTTCCTCCCGCGCTGGTGTATTTTCACGGCGGCGGGTTTCTCTTCGGGGATTTGGAATCGCACGACAGCGTCTGCCGTGCTTTGGCCAAGGATTCCGGCGCGGTGATCATCGCGGTGGATTACCGCCTCGCGCCCGAACACCAGTTTCCGGCGGGCGTCGACGATGCCTACGCGGCCACCCGCTGGGTCGCGGCCAATGCCGAGCGCCTGGGCATCGATGCGCGCAACATTTCGGTGGGCGGCGACAGCGCAGGCGGCAATCTCGCCACTGTGGTCGCGATGCGCTGCCGCGATGCCGGTGGTCCCTCTCTGGCCGCGCAGATATTGATTTACCCGGTGACCGACCAGAGTTCGTTCGAAACCGAATCGCACCGCCAGTTCGGCGAAGGCTATTTTCTTGGCCGCAGCGGAATGCAATATCTCACCCGACATTATCTCGCGAACCCGGATCTTGTGACTCATCCCGAAGTCTCGCCGCTGCTCGCCTCGAACCTCGGCGGCCTTCCGCCCGCGTTGGTCATCACCGCCGAGTTCGATCCTCTGCGCGACGAGGGCGAAGCATATGCCTGGCGTCTGGAACAAGCCGGAGTGCCCGTCGCCCTCCACCGCTACGACGGCATGATTCACGGCTTCGTTTCGATGCACGGCATTATTCCCGATGGCCGGAAGGCGATCCAGGTAGTAGGGGAGGCGATCGCGTCGGGTCTTACCAAACAGGCCGGCGTGTGAACGGCGCCGGCTAATCCTCGCGCAACGCCTGCATCGGATCAATCGCCACCGCGCGGCGCGCCGGAACCAGAACCGCGGCGAGTCCGATGGCGCACAACATCACCGCGACACCTAGATAGGTGAACACATCGAGCGGGCGGACTTGGTACAAGTAGCTTTCTACAAATCGGCCCGCCGCAAGCGCCAGGATCAGACCGATGGCCAGTCCCCAGCCGATCACGCTCATTGCCTGCCGCAATACCAGCCGCGCGATGCCCTGTTGCGTCGCGCCTAGAGCCATGCGCAATCCGATTTCCCGTCGCCGGTAGCTCACCACCTGCGAAAGCACTCCGTAAAGCCCGGCAAACACCATCGCCGCCGCCAGTGCGGCGAACAGGCCCACAAGATACAATCCCAGGCGCTGGCTGAAGGTGTTTTTCCCGATTGCCTCCTGTATGGTCTGAAAATCATCCAGCGCAAAGCCCGGCGCGGCCTGATGAAACAGCCCACGCATCTCCGCGGCGACCGGCGTGTCTGCGCGCGTCTTCACCACAAAGCTGACCACGGTTTTGAGCAGCGCCTGGTAGAACAGCGACGTCGTCGGGATCTGTTGTTGCGACAACAGGATCAGCGGCTGCACTTCCCCGCCAACCTTGTCTTCTACCTGGTTGGCCAAAATGCCCACAATCGCGTAGGGCTGAACCATTCCCGTGTCCTTGCCGCCTAGCTCGATGCGCTTCCCCAGCGGGTCCTGGCCGGCAAAATATTTCTTCGCGAATGCCTCGTTGACCACCGCGACAAACGGAGCCGCCGCGACATCCGCACTCTCGATCATGCGTCCGCGCACCAGCGCCGTTCCCAAGGTGCGCGCATAATCTCCACTGACCGCCGAAACGCGTGCGTCGCGATCGTTTGCGGGATTCTTGGGCTGGCCGGAGATCTCGAAGCTGCTGCTCACGTCCATCCCTGAAAGCGGCCGCGACGTCGCCAAAGCCGCACTTTCCACGTCGGGCAATTGGCGGATGCGGTCCAGCACCGGCCCGTAAATGAGCGTGGCCACAGAAGGGGGCGCGTGGCTGGTATCTTCGGAAACCGCCATCGAGGAAAAACCCGCCGAATCGGCCGGCATAGCGGTGAATGTGGTGACGCGAGTGGCGACGATCCCCAACCGCGCACGCTCCAGGTTCCACAACGTATGAAACAGGAGTCCGGTTCCCACCAGCAGCAGCGTGGAGAGCGCCACCTCGCCCGCCACCAGCCACCCGCTCAGTCTGCCGCTCATCGACCGCGAGACCATGCCTCGCGTTCCGGCCTGCAAAGCCGCCTGGGGACTAGACCGCGCCACCAGAAGCGCGGGCACTAGCGAGGATAAAACCGTGGTCGCGATGGCAATCGCCGCCAGCGCCAGCACGATGGTCCAATGAATCGCAACGGAATCCCCGCGCGGGAGTGTGCCCGCAGGGAGCTTATGTACGCCGAGGATCGCCCAGTCGGCGAGCAAAACGCCGGCCAGGCCGCCGAGCACGCTCAACGCCAGACCTTCGGCCAGCATCTGCCGGATCAGTTGCCAGCGCCCCGCGCCCAAAGACGCCCGCACGGCGAACTCATGCTGGCGGGCGAGACAACGGGCGATCAGCAGATTCGACACGTTCGTACAGGCGATCAGCAGCACCAGCACCAACGCTGCCGACAGCGAATACAGAACCGGGCGGGCCGGCCCGATGAGCGTTTCGAGGTACGGAATGCACCGCAACGCCACCGGCTGGCTGCCCGCGTCGCGCGGAATGTGCGCGGCGATGGCGTTCAGTTCCTGCTGCACCTGCGCGACGCTCGCGCCCGAACGCAGCTCGCCCAGGATATTCAGGAACACATAGCCCCGCCCCTTGAGCATTTCCGCCGTCGGCTGCAACGGCAGCCACAAACCCTTGTGCACGTCCGGCCCGGCCAATTCCGGAAAGCGAAACGCGTCAGGCATTACGCCCACCACGGTGCGAGCGATACCGCCGATCTTCACCAGACGCCCCAGAACCTGGGGGTCGGAATGAAACGCCTCGCGCCACAGGCCTTCGGAGAGGATTGCGCTCTGCGCCCCGCCCGCCTGGCCTTCCGCTCCGGTGAAGGTGCGGCCCAGCAACGGCCGCGCGCCTAAAATCGCAAACAGATTCGGCGTCACTCGCGGCGCCACGACACTTTCGGATTCGTCCTCCGTCTGTACTACGCTCACATCCTGTGAATACGCCGCAACATCGCGCAACTGGCGAGCCTGGCCGCGAATATCGCGGTAATTGAGCCACGAGGTCGCGCCGATCGTGTTTTTGTCCGCCGCAGAACCGATCGAAATCAGCCGGTCGGGGTGCGCATACGCCAGCGGCCGCAGGATTACGTTCTCGATTACCGTGAATATCGCCGTGTTCCCGCCCACCCCCAGCGCCAGCGTGCAGACAGCCAGCACTGCCACGCCCGGAGTCTTGCGCAATTGGCGAAAAGCACAACGTAAGTCTTGCAGCCACGGCGGCATGGATTCATTATCCACCCGCGCGAAGGGTGCCGCCGCTGGTTGTATAGGACTGGTTGTATATTGGATGCTTCCTATGAAACGGACCTCGTTCGCACGACTCGCCGCCCTCACGTTTGCCGGCTTCGCCCCGCTCGCCGCGGCCCTATCCGCACAGGACCTCACCATCACCAACGCCCGCATCATCGGCCCCGATGCCAGCGTGATCGAGCGCGGGTACATCCTCGTTCGCGGCGGAAAGGTCGCTTCGGTCGCCGCAGGCGATCCTTCCGCGACGGCCGGCAAACTCATCGACGCCCAAGGCATGACAGCCATGCCCGGCTTTATCGACGGCCATCGCCACATTAACACCGGCCCCAACGAAAAAGCCGAGATGCAGGCGTTGCTCGAAGCCGGTTATACCACCGTGCTCTCGGGCGGCGGTCCGGCGGAAGGCAACATTACGTTGCGCGATCACATCAATAGCGGCATGATCAACGGGCCGCGCATCATCCCCTCCGGCTCCTTCATTCGTCTGGCTCAGAGCACACCGGAAAGCGCGCGCGCCGCGGTGCGGCATATGGCGGATCTGGGCGTGAAATTCACCGGCGAAATCGCGCTCACGCCCATCCCCGGCCCCAGCGCGCATGAGTTGGAAGTGCTGCGCGCCGTGGTGGACGAAGCGAAAAAGGTCGGAGTCATCGTCCAGGTGCATGCCGTCAGTTCTTCCGCGATGATAGCGGCGGTGGATGCCGGCGTTCCGCTGCTGGTTCACCTTCCCAACAAGGATTGGGTGACCAAGGCGCAAGCGCAGAAAGTGGCGGCGGCAGGCGTGAAGGTGCTCGGCACGACTAGCTTCGGCTCGCCCGTCTTCGGCGTTTTCGCCAACGACAACACCCCGCGCTTTCGCGACGGCAAGGCGTGGCCCGCGGACATCATCGACGGCGACTACCTGGATGGCGTGCGAGTCGGCCAGGAAGCCGGATACATGCCCGTGAACGCGCGCACCGTCTGGGACGCCGGCGTCACGCTCGGCTACTGCACCGATACCAATTATGATCCCAAGGCGGGCCTGGATCACGAGCTCAAGATGCTGAACGTGATGTTCTCCATGCGCGATCTCATCAAGATGATGGGGCCAAATACCGCCTCCTATATTCAAATGGGCGATCAATTGGGAACGCTCGAACCTGGCAAGCTGGCCGACATCATTCTCCTCGGTGGCGATCCGCTCGAAGGCTATTGGAACTGGCTCAAGACGAAGCTGGTGGTCAAGGGCGGAGTAGTCGTTGTAGATAAGCGCTAATCTGCCCGGCGTGCGGCTCTGGTCATTGCACCCATCGCTGCTCGATCCTCAAGGACTAGTGGCTCTCTGGCGCGAGGGCCTGCTCGCACAGAAGGTGCTGCTCGGTCAAACCAAAGGCTATCGCTCTCACCCGCAGCTCGATCGATTTCGTGCCACGGGAAATCCCCTGGCGGCCATCGGCGCCTATCTCCGGGCCGTGGCGGATGAGGCCGAGGCGCGCGGCTACAATTTCGACGCCTCCAAAATTGCAAGGCCCAGACCGCGCATCGATTCGATCACCGTCACGCAAGGCCAACTGGAATTCGAGCTCGATCATCTAAAGCGCAAGCTGCGGGCGCGCAATCCGTCGCGTTTGCGCCTGCTGAAATCCGCCACGATAAAACCGCATCCCTTGCTGCGGGCGGTGCCAGGCGGAATCGAACCCTGGGAAAGGCGGGCCTAAACGCTAATCACGATAGCCCAGTCGCGCCAGTGTATCACCGTGCCTTTGGAGAAAAAGCTCCTGAAGGTGCGCGGGCATCTCGCTCGACCATGTTCCTGGTCGTCCCGCTCTGAAGAACCAGGGAACGGCAGCGTGCAGCTCCTCGAAAGTGGGCACTGTGGCTCTGTGCCCTTTGGTCACGCCCAGGCGCTTCAGTGCGGCCGTCACAATACTCACCGGTTCCTGGATGAGCTGCTCATATCGAACAACGTTTTGGAGACCGACCCGGCCGACCCAGGAGCCCACGTTGCGGCTCCAGCCGCCAAAATGGTCGCCGGTAATTACCTCCTCCAGCGTGCTCCAGAGAATATCCCGGCTGGGGTGCTCAATCCCTCGCTCCGTCTTCAGGATGTAGTAGGCATAAGAAATCAGAGCGTCGCGACCATCGCGGACCAGAACAATAGCTGGGAAGTCGTCTTCCGGGGCTGGCTCATGGGTTTTCACAAAGTGTAATGCCGTATCGCGCCGAAGCGCTTCCATATCTTTGAAGTCGTCGGTTTGGCCGACAAGGCGCAGCAGCGTTTCCGTGTCGCTGTCCCTGATCTGCGTTTCGTTATTCTCCTGATAGACCGAATAAGTCTCAAACCCAAACAGATAATGCAGAAGCGCACGGATGAATGTGTTTCCGGACCTCGGATAGGATGCCAGCCAAACGATCATAAATCTAACGAAAGTCGCCCAACCCCGCAGTTCAGACGAACGAGGGCACAGCTGCTGAGGAGGATGCCGTCAACGCCGCCCAGGGAACAACCAAGCCGCAGCTCGTTGTCCCCGGCACAGCGGGCAGTTTGGTATTTTCCGGGACGCGATACCATAGCAGCGGAGGCCGCACGATTGCAGACGCCGTCTCAAGGCGAGACAGAATTCAGCGAATCGATAAATAAGCTAGTCGGATACCTGCCAGAAGACTCCAATTTACCTCGGGGGCTTGAAAGCATCAGTCTAACACTGAACCGGAGGCGCTTGGCCGATTTTCTGGACCGGTTTGCGAGTGACTCCGACCTGCAGGACTTTCTGCTGCTGGACCTGCTCGCAGTCGCCATAGACGCCCGAATTAGCTCGACCGGAGAACTGGAGCTGGTACCCGATCTGGGGCTTCGTCCGTTCCGGCTGTGGGAGTATGTTTGGCTGTACAAGACCCTGCGTTTGGCTGCGGGCGGCAAGACCATTCTGGACTTGGGCGGACCCGCCTCGCACATCGTGATCTCCGCGGCGCTGGCGGGCAACCACCTTCACAGTGTGGATTTGAACCCCGCGATTGTCGAGGCCGGTCGGCATTGCGCCGGCGCTTTTCGGCTGGAGAATTACCGGGCTGAAGTCGGTGACATGCGCGATTTATCGAGTATCGCGCCGGGCAGCGTGGACGGCATCATCTGCTGTTCGGTACTCGAGCATTTGACTAGCCGGGATCAAGAGACGGCTGTATCGGAAATGGCTCGGCTGCTCGCTCCTGGGGGGATCATCGGACTCACCTTCGACTACGGGCCAGGCGCTGCCGGCGCGAATCCTTACCTGCCGCCTCCGCATGACCCGCCTGACAGCGCAGCCGAGGTACGCAGGCGCTACGTACACAGCGGGCTGGAGATTTTAGGAGATTTTACGCTCGAGGATCCCGTTCCCGGGAGCCTGTTCCACACCGACCAAGTGTCCTATACGATCGGCGCGCTGTTCCTGGGCAAGGCACCCTTGCAGACACCGCCCATCCCCACCGTGATCCACCGCACGAGCTCGCTTATGAGCGACGTGAAGTTGCCCGATCTGTTGACGCGCCTATGCAAGAAGGCCCATCGCGACCTGGCGTTCGTCGAACAGGCGAAGGCTTACCAGCAGGCGGCAGAGGAGCGGCTGCAAGCGCTGGAGCTTGCCAACGCGGAGCTGCATAGGCTGTATGACGAATTGGAGGTCCGGAAAAAGGGGCTGCTGGAAATGGACGCGAGGTTAAAAGGGGCAGCCCCTTGAAATCGAGCAGCTCCGCAGGGACGGAGCGGAACCGCTAATGCCGTTGCTTGTAGTATGCCGGGGCGGACCAATGAAGCACATAGCCTCCCCCAGCCACCATCGAGGTTATGATTAAGAAAAACGCATGAGCCCCTCAACTGGACCAGGGATGGATTATTTCTACTCTGAGCATTATCAGGTACACAATACAGCGCGCCTCAATCATCTCGCCAGCCTTGGGCTGCCGATCGCCCGCCGGAAGGTTCTCGATGTAGGGTGCGGCCCGGGTGATCACGCGGAGTTTTTCTTAGAGCGCGGCTGTTCCCTGGTCGCCGTGGATGCACGACCCCAATGTGTTGCAGCACTAAAATCCCGCTTTCCCCAGGTAGCCGCCGTTCAAGCGGACATGAATCAACCGAATGCGCTGGCTGGTCTCGGAAATTTCGAGATCGTACATTGCTACGGCCTTCTTTATCACCTGGAAGACCCGGGAACCGGGATCGCAAGCATGGCTGCGGCGTGCGATGACTTGCTGCTTTTGGAGAGCTGTGTTTCCGCTCGCCGGTCCGTGGAATATTTGGCCGCCAATGAGCTAATGGAGGACTTTACGCAGTCCATTCGAGGCGTGGGCTGCCGCCCCACCAGGCAATGGTTATTCCGTTCCTTATCGCGATATTTCGAGTTTGTTTACCAGACCCGCACGCAGCCCAATCATCCCGAATTTCCCCTTGACTGGTCGGCCGTTTCCGACGGACAAAACTTGATCCGTGTTGTATTGGTGGCATCCCGGAGACCGCTGGCCATCCCGGCTCTCAGCCCGAACCTTTTGGAGCAGCAGGAGCGATTCATCGAGTTGCGTGAGACTGCCAACTAGTCAATCTTGAGACCCCGGACGAGAACCACGGCGTAGATAGCTAGATGGATGGAATGCCGGAATTCTCCAGTCGCAATCATCTGCCGCAGCTCTGCGTGATTCACGAACTGGACGACCAGGCCTTCTTCGGGAGGAGGTTGTACGGGCGCCTTTCGGGCTCGCATGAAGAAGGCATGCGAATCAATCTGCAACCGTCCTGTGTCGGGATATTGGCACCCCAAATAGATGGCCTCGGTAGACTCCAGACCGGTTTCCTCCAGTAGCTCGCGCCTGGCGGCCTGCTCGGGTGTTTCCTCGGGGTGCAACGTGCCGGCCGGAAATTCCCAAGTGTAGGCTTCCACGGCGGGCCGATACTGGCTGACAATCGGAATCCGTCCGTCCTCAGTGCGCGCAAACATCGCCACATACGGTTCTTGCGTCACGCAGTGATATATCTCCGCCTGGGGTTTCCGGTCAAACTGAACCTCCTTTTCGACCAGTTCAACGTAGGGCGATATGCGGCTTTTTTTACGCCTCAAGATCCGAGGGGTGCTGGCTTCTTCGGGCAACATAAGCTCTGGCCTCACTGCAGTGCGACGGATTTGATCAGCGCCGAGACGTAACGCCCGTCGTCGCCCGGAAGTGCGGTGCGCAGGGAAAAACGCATGTGAATCTCGGTTACTGGCGCCGGATTATCGATTGGAACAGCGACTTTAAAACTCCCGGGCCGGAGTATCTGCGTATGAACCGGCCCCTGGTTGATTTGAACACTTAGTGATTGCTGGCCCGTGGCCAAAACTCCAAGGCCGGGTACGACGCCGCTGAGAGCCAGGGTCTCGCCCTTCCTGGAGGGCCCGAGCTTGACAAACGATTGATCGGAAATCCAACCGTCCTCGTAAATTCCGGAGTACTCCAGGTTCGGATCCAGCAATTCTCCTGGAAAGCTGTTAATGTGAGTAGGCCGCGGCAGAGCTTCATATTCTGGCTCCGAGATGGCCGAAATATTTCTCGAAAATCCTACACTCCTGCGAGAGTCGACCGGAAAATCCACGTTATACAACCGCATCAGGCCATGTTTGTCGTTCGGGAATGCGATGGACGGTTCCTTGAAATCCAAGGCAACATAGGCGCGTCCGTCCAGCCAGTAGGGCGAGATCGGATCAGAAACAACGTTTGCGGAACCAGCACCCACCAGATGAAGGCTTACATCCTTTTGGCCCTTAGCAACGGCGTGAGGCGGCAGCCACACGTTTCCTGGCCCCAGGAGGGTCCGTGAAAGACTGAGGCGAAAACGCAAACGATCGCTGGGATTCAGAACCTGAAGAAGCATAAAATTGCCGATTCCCGACATGTATCCGCCCGGACGATACACGTCGCGCTCAGGCTGATAAAAGGCGGCGCCAAAACGCTCCCAGAAATAATCCGGCCCGCGGCTGGAGGGAATGAAGAAAAGCCAATTGTGAACCGCGCCCAATGGAAGGACGCGGAATAGGCCGAAGTCTGAGAAATCCCTCACTTGCGAATCCGCGTTGATCAGAAATTCGGTATGCAACGTCAAAAGCTGCGAGGGACGCCCCACGGTGTCGATGATTTGCGGCAAATACTCGTAGAATACAGAGCCCCAGAGAGAGTAAGTGTGCGTCAACAGATCCCGTCTAGCACTGTCCAAAGGCAGGAAGGCTGTCGAATATTTTCTTGCCGGAAATCGAGCCAAATTCGCGATTGCCTCCAATGCAGCTCTCATCCGGTCCCGAATAGACGGGTGGCCGCTCGTATCATTAGGGCTCAACGTTCCTTCCGTCGTGAGTTCGCGCAGACGCGACCCCGTCGAGTTTAGGGGCGCTTCCTTTGCCGTCGTGGGACTGGTAGTCGCACCCCCTGTGCTGGCGTCAGTCGAATCGGGCGTATTGGAAGAGTTTCGCGGTAGCTTGCCTTGAGCGACGGACGGGTAGAGCACTTCGCTGATGCGAAATACAATGCCCGCCAGTTCCTGAGCGGGCATCAGGTTCATGTCAGAAATCGCGCAAATCCTGGGCACTTGGTAAGTGAGGCCCAAAGTGGATACCTGAGGAACTTCGACCACGCCACCACCCCGAAACCCAGCAGAAACAACGGCGTAGGAATTCTGGGCAAAAGCCGTACACAGAAACACGACTACTGGCGCTGCTAGCATCCATTTGCGTTGGAATGCCGAACGGGACAAAAGAGCCAGGCAGCCGGCGAGGGCCGGTTGGCAGAACATGGCGAGCTTGAAGAGTCCATAATCGTTGGCCCCCTGAAAAAATACCAGGCTAACGAGGAGCATGAGGCCGAGCAGGAAAGCGTAAGGCCTCTCGCGCCAAATATCGATGGCCGTCCGCACGGCAACAACGAGCAGTAATGCGAGGCCGGCTGCAATCAGCACCGACGACAGTGGTCCCTGGGCGTAATAGCCGATGGGCAAAAAGCCAAAAAGGTTGGCCAATCCGGACGGGATCATGAATTGCGGGAATATCGATTCGCCCGGGGTAACCCCGGTGAGGCCAGCCTGCCGAACGTTCCCTAACGTATTGACAATCCCGGCGAAGACGTCATTGCGGATCAAGAGATAAACGGCGGGAAGCGCGGCCAGCACGGAGCCGAGCAACAACCATGGGATCGAGCGCTCGCGAAGGCAACGGACGGCGAGGAATGCGAACGCGGGTAGTACAGCAAAAGCGATTACCTCCGGGTAATGCAAACAAAGCCCCGAAAGCACCACCGCCACAAGCAGGCAGTACGAGAAGGCCTGACTGCCGCGCTCGGGCTGTCTTATCAGAAGCAGAAAAAGCACGAGCATGCCAGGTATGCCGCCCGCTTGCGGAAGCAGTTGATAGAGCGTACCGAGGGAGAACAGCGGGCTCAAGCTCAACAGGGCGGCCGTGAGAAACGCGACTCGCTTCCAGCGGGAATTGATCAGCACGAGAGCCGTTGCCGCGCACAATTGCGTCAACTGGAGCGCCAGCATCAGCGGCATATAGGCCTGGAGGGGATTGAGCCTGGTAATTCCCGCGCTCCAGGCCAGCAGCATTTCCCCGCCGTACCTGACTTGCGCCACAACATGGGAGTACCAAGTGGCCTGCGTGTAGTCACGACCTAACAGATCGGTGAGAGACGGCATGGAATAAAACGGGTGTGCCAACATCCTCACGGCGCCGGCGCTGAAATAAACCATGTCGCTATTTACATAGCTGAACCAGTTGAAACCGTGAAGCAAGGCCGGCCAGCCCGTGTAAAACAACGAGAACAAAAGCACCGGGGCGAATTTGAGGACATAGGGCCAGGGTACGATCGGTTTCTTCCAGGCCCATGCGGACGCCCCGAGGAGCGTCAAACCGAGCAGTGTCCAGAGCGCAAAAACCTGGACGGGCAGCGCCAAGGCCTGATTGAAGATGGTGACGTGAATTTCGATCAAAGCAAAACCGACCGTGGGCGCAATGAGCCAGCTTTGCAAGACGGGAAGACGAAAGTTCAGAACTTGCAGCAGCGCTTTTCCGAAAAACACGAAAAGACAAAACAGAAAAAGCGCTACGCCGATGGACGCCATGGTTACTTGCTCACATCATGCGAGTATTGCGGGTTCGCCTCAGCCAGCAGCAATGGCACTCTCAGCGCGCACGATGCGAGGCGATGGCAGCGGGACGATGTAGCCCCCCTTGAACCCCTTGGCTGTCAGTTTGGGAATCAGTTCGTCAGCAATGTGCCAAGACAGCAGCATCGCATAATCGGGCTGTTCCTCGTACAGGCGCGATTCTTCAATGACGGGGATCAGCGTCCCCGGCATATATTTGCCAACTTTCAGCGAGCCTTTTACCTCTAAGACGCAATCCAGAATGCCGTCGTCCAGGCCGACATAATGGATCAAGGTGCTGGCCCGCGAGGGGGCGCCGATGCCCACCACTCGTGCTCCGGATTTCTTGATGCCGGCCAACAGCGCGTACAGTTCCAGCTTGGAGATCATCGCGCGCTCCTTGAACTTGGTTAGCCGAGCAGCATCCAACCCAGCCGAGACCTCAGCTTCGAGCATCGAGGCAACCGACGATTGCGGCGGATAGACTCCCTGCCGGGCCGCGTAAACACGGATGGAACCGCCATGGGTCGGGATTCTTCGGGCGTGGATCACTTCCAGGCCGTGCTGCTGGAGGAGATAACTGAGGCTGTGGAGCGAATAGTACCGCAGATGCTCGTGATAAATGGTGTCGTATTGCAGCGTCTCGAGCAGCGCCATCAGATAATGCGATTCTGAAATGAAGATGCCGCGCTCGCCGAGCATCAGCATGATTCCGTCCACGATGTCGTGAATATTTTCGATGTGGGCGAATACATTGGTCGCGGTGATTATTTTGGCGGGGCCTTCTTCGCTGCGCACCCGATTCGCAATGGATTGGCCGAAGAACGAAATCCAAGTAGGAATCCCACGCTGGTTCGCCAGGTTTCCCACCAAACTCGGCTCAATGCCGCGAACGCGGTGGCCTCCATTATGAAAATTGCTCAGCAGGGTGCCATCGTTGGAGCCGATATCGACAATCAGATCCTGGCTTTCCAGCGGCACAATACCTTTTACCTCTTGATACATCTCCGCGAAATTGTCGCGGAGAATTTTCGTCGTGCCGCTGGTATAGGGATACTCAGGCGGAAACAGTACCTGAGGGTCGACGATGAGGCCGAGCTGGACCAAGTGGCATTTGGCGCAGTGCAGCCATTGGGCCGGGTAGGCGGGTTGTTCGTGGGGCTGCTCGCCGATGGGCGACATTTGATTTACCGGCGGAAGGTAGCCGAGGAAGAACACCGGAGTGAGGTCGGAACTCCCGCAGACCTGGCACTCTTCGACCACGACGCTGGATTTCGTGCCAGCAGCTAAACGCGGATTGGATGTCATTGTACGTTCTCTTGGAGTTGCAATTTGGGCTGCGAGGGAGCCAAATGCGTGTTGCGATCGTACCACTCGGCGGCGATCTTCAAGCCGGCAGCGAGGCTCCACTTGGGGAGAAACCCAAGCGCGCTCAGCCGGTGGATATCCGGACAGCGCCGGGAAGTTCCCCCCAGCGCAGGCTCGCTCGGCATGGGCGCGACTCTGCGCCCAAAGTAATCTCCGACCATGTGCGCCAGCGTTTCGATGGTGACCTCCTCCATGCTTCCGATGTGATAGATGCCCAAGTGCTCACCGCGATCCATCAACAACATCAACCCGTCGACAAAGTCATCGATATAGACGAACGCGCGCGTCTGTTTACCCGTTCCCTGGATCGGAAACCGCACCGGGTCCGTGGAATCCTGGCAAGCCAGCTTCATCCGCAGCACGAACTGCGGAATGACATGCTCCCAGCCCATGTCGGGGCCATAGACGTTGTGCGGCCGGAAGACAAGCACCCGCTGGAAATGCGTTCGCCCGTAGTTGAGCGCCAGCAGTTCGCTGATGATCTTTCCGCCGGCGTAGGAATAGCGGGGATTCAGCGGGTCGGGGATCGTTAAAGCCACGGTCTCGTCAGTAGGAATGACCGCGGCTTCATGATAAACCTCGGAACTCGAGGCCAGGATCAATTCCGGAACATTAAATTTAAGGCACGCGTCCAGCACATTGGTCATGCCTTTGACGCCGACCTCTAGTACAAGCTCCGGCTTCGTGTAGAAGAATTCCGTGCCATTCACAAAGGCCAGATGAAAGACACTGTCGATGCCTCGCATCGCGCTGGCAACCGCGTTAGGATCGCGAATGTCGCCGTCAAAAAACTCGAAGCCTCCGTCTAGTCCGGCGAGACGCCGCAGGCTGCCGCGGGAATTGTTGTCGAACACGCGAACGAAATGACCTTGCCGCACCAGACGGGCCACGACGGCGCTTCCAAGAAAGCCGGACCCGCCTGTCACCAGATAGCGTGTCACGGACGCCTCACCTGTGCCGCGAGCGGAACACCGGAGGTCGCTCTCACCGCTACCCGCGGCTGGGTCTTGGAATTTTGGCGCAGCCGGAGACTTCCCCAGAGGAACCAACGCAAATATTCCAGCGTCCACGAGCCGAGGCGAAATGTGGACTCTCCCCCATACAGGCGATCAATGGAGATAATGGGGACCTCGCCCAGCTTCAAGCCGGCCAACTGCGCCTTCATGCTCATCTCGAACGCAACCGCCCATCCTACCGGGCGCGACTCAAGCTGCAGTTGAGAAAACACGGAACGCCGCAAAAGCTTGATCCCGGTTGTGGCATCGGTCAATACGCAGCCGGAAAGGACGTGAAAGAGGCGGTTGGCGATACGCGAAAGAATCTGACCGATGAACGATCCGCCCAGCCTGCGGCCTCCGTGAGCGTAGCGCGTGCAACTCACGAAATCGCAGCCTTCGGCAGCCAAAGCCAGCATATCCTCGATCGCGAGCACCGGTCCGATCTCGTCGGCGGCGAAAATCAACACGTGTTCGCCCAGGGCGGCCTCGACGCCGGCGCGGATGGCGTTCGTCACTCCACGTCCAAATCGATTGTGTACCAGCCGCAGGTTGACATACTGGCCCTGCATCGAGGCCACGACCGGAATGCTGGTGTCCGCCGGGTCGTCGCAGATGACCAGCACTTCGTGGGGAATCTCCAGCGCAGCCCGAAGGATCTTGAGCATGATCTTCAGATTGATCCCTTCGTTGCGGACCGGCAGGAGAATCGAGAGCAAGACCGGGGAGGGTGTCATTCCGCACCGCCGGCCAAAACCAGCTTCGGCGCTTCCTGTTGAACGAACTGCCGGATGCGATCGCACACCGTCGCGACGTCGTCCTCTAGCAAAGTGAACGCTGACGGCAGCCAGAGTGCGGCGGGAGCGACGCGGGAGCTATTCGGAAACCTGTCATCTGGCTCTTTATAGGGCGCCTGAGTATGAATCGGACGCCAGAACCTGCGGCAATGGATGTGGTGCGCCTCCAGGTAGCGGTCCAACTCATCACGGTATTCTACGATCGCGTCAGTCCATTGCGGTGATTCGCCGCGCTCGATGTCGAAGCCGGGGAGGGAGATTCCCGGCACATTCCGCAGTTGGCTCAAATAGGCCAAATAGATCTCTTTCATCCTTCGCAGGCGAGCCGGCAGAGCCCCCATCTGCGCCAGACCGATCGCGGCTTGAAGATTCGTAAACTTGAAATTGTATCCAATGCTGTGGTGAACGTCATCGCCCCCGGTGCCACGGGTAGGGCGCCCCTGGTCTTTCAATTCGCGCAGCTTGTGGTAAAGGGAATCATCGTCGGTTAAGATGGCCCCGCCCTGGCCGGTAGTGATAGTTTTATTCGGCGAAAACGAGAGACATCCCGCCGAGCCGATCGTGCCCAGATATCGTCCACCATATTGGGAGACGAATGCTTCGGCAGCATCCTCGACCACCAGCAGCCCATACCGCCGGGCGATCTCGTCGAGCGCTGGCAGGTTGGCCGCGCGCCCGCTGACATGCACCGGGACAATGGCCTTGGTCCGCTTGGTGATCGCACGCAGTACACTATCGGGATCAATATTGAGCGTTTGCGGGTCCACGTCCACCAGCACCGGTTTTGCACCCGTCATTTCCACGGCATTCGCGGTCGCGATGAAAGTCAGATCGGGAACAAGGACCTCGTCGGAGGGGGCGATCCCCAGTCCTTTCAGTGCGAGGAAGATGGCGGCCGTACCGCTGGTCACGGCAACCACGTGCCGGACACCCAGCAAACGGGAGAGTTCATCTTCAAAACGTTCGGTATACTTGCCTTCGTTCAAGTAGTTACTATCCACTACCTCTTGAACGTTTTGAATTTCGGCGCCGGTCATCTGGGGCGCCCACCAGGGGATCTCTTTGTGCATTACAAAGCTCTCGACCGCAACTGCTGCTCCAGGGAGGAGACCTGTTTCAGTACATTGTCGCGATTGCGAGGCCGCAGATATCGAATGGGGACACCGGCATAGACTGACCAAGGCTCGAATTGGAAGCGCGCGGGAACGAAGCTCAGCGCTCCGACTACGGTCCCTTCCGGAAGCGTATTGGCGGGCATCACGACGGAATTGGATCCGACGGCGGTGTAGTTTCCGAGCTCCACATCGCCGGCGATCAGATGATCTTTTACCTCCTGCACGCCTGGGGGAATGATGGTAACCAAGTCTTGCGTGAAATCGTCACTAGTGCACCAGATCTTTACCCCCGACGACAGACTGCAAAAATCCCCAATCGCAAACTGGCGCTCCACGCCGCCGGCCACACTGCATCCGGAGGCAATATGGGTACAGCGGCCGACCAAAACCTTGGTGGAGAAATAACAGAAGTCGTCTATGATTGAGTCCTCTCCAACCGAGAAAAACTCCCGATGCCGGATTCTCGTGCGCGGAGAAATGATGGCCTTCATAACCTACACGGTTACGGCAACCAGCCTCTCTCGCTCCCAAAAATTCCAAATGTCGATTGCGATTTTATCCCTTATTTCGATGTCTCTATACACGTCGTGCGGCGTGCAAAGCACAATAATGTCGCTCCGGGAAACCACTTCATCGAGCGGCAGCAGATCCGGGTCTCCCACAACATAAGGATCTGTCGTGAGCACTTGCTTGGCGCGAAACGCCACCAGCTTCTTCAACTTGTAGCTCAAGGAGGAGCGCGGGTCGTCGTTGTTGGCCTTAAAAGCCATTCCCAGCAGTCCGACCGTCATGGTTTCGAGCGGATACCGGGAGGACAACTGATCCAGCACAAACATCGGCAGACTCTCGTTCACCAGCATCGCCGCGAGCCCTAAACTGAACTGGTTCTTGTAGAACGCAGTCAACTGCATGGTGTCCTTGAATAAACAGGGGCCGGCGGCGAAACCGGCGCGCGGAACGTCCGCCAGACGCGGATAATTATGCTTCATTCCGTCGAGAATGCGATAATAATCCGCTCCCGCGGCCTGGGCGATTAAATAGAACTGATTGGTGGTGGCGAATTGGATATATCGATAGGCGTTACTAAAAAGCTTCACCAGTTCGGCTTCGATGGCGGATAACCGCACAATTTCGGGCGCAATCGTTGCAAACAGAGCCGCGGCCTCGTCCTCGGCTTCCGGAGTGGTCCCGCTGACGACTTGCGGCAAAGTGAGCAGCTCCTCAATGGCTTTGCCTTGCACAATCCGCTCCGGACAAAACGACAATTTGGGAGATTTGCCTTTCGCCAGGAAATAGTTGGCAATCGCTTGCGTTACCCCAGGGTATACGGTGGAGCGGAGAATAACCAGCTGATCGTTTGAAATGTAGGGAAACAGGCCGTCGATGCATCGCGTGATGGCTTTCAGGCTGGGATTCAAAAATTCATCGACTGGCGTACCGATGACCACGATCAGCACTCTAGCCTCGGCCACCAGCGCCACGTCCGAAGTTAGCTCGAGGGAACCATCGCCTAACACCTTGGCCAGGAAGGGCTCGGCGCCAGCCTCCATGAAAGGCATTTTGCCGCCTCGGATCGTTTCCAGCGCACTGGAATTGGTGTCGTAAATGAGGACGCGCTGGCCGCGAGACGCGAACAGAATGGATAGCGGAAGACCCACGTGCCCGGCTCCGCCGACTACGCAAACGTCAAATAGGGAACGCGGGGCCAGCCTACCTTGATCCTGAGCCATTGAAAGGAAAATCCACGGAATCGAACATATTAGCAAAAACCATTTCTAAGCACAAGCTTTAACGATTCTGCTTTAACCATTCTGGGCTTTCACCTTCAAGGGGATCCGCGATCACGCGGGTAAGCTCACGCCCGTTCCAGCGGCTCGCCGGTCCGCTGAGAAAAAGCGTCGCCTGAAGACACAATTCATCGTGCCGTTCCCCAGATGCTCGATCAGCCGAACATTCCGCCTTGGGAGCGTATGCCCCTTGGCCGCAATCGCGATCATGGGCCTCGCGCAAGGAGCATCGATTGCGCCGGTTCTGCAACGGGCCGGAGTTGCTATCTCGCCCAGTTTCGAAGAGCGCTGCTGCGATTCCGGGAGGAGGCAATACAGTTGGGAAACCCCGGGTGTGACCGCCACGTTGACCGCAGGCGCCATTGTCGCGCTCCATTGCGCCGATGGCGTAACCCTTCGGATGACCATTCCGGGCGCCAATCCGCGGGCAGAGCCGGTGGGCGAAGCGCAGGTCCCGCGCAGGACTCTTTTCTATTGGGGAAAACCGTTGAAATGGCGAGTGGATTCGCATTTCGCCCAGGTACGCTACCGGGCCATCTATCCGGGCATTGATCTCATATTCGCGTCGAATTCGGGCCATCTGGAATACAGCTTCGAGGTGTCCCCGGGCGCCGACCCGGGTGCAATTCGCATGCGCTTCGAGGGCGCGACATTTTCCTTGGACCGCTCGGGCGAGGTAACGGTTTACAGATCTGGCTTCAAGATCCTGCAATCGAATCCGAATGCTTTTCAAATCGCCGGAGGGCGGCATTCCGTTGCGTGCAGCTATGTACTGGCCGGTCCGCAAGAGTTGCGGCTGAAGACAGGGCCTTACGATCGTAGCGCTCCCCTGACCATCGATCCGGTCCTGTCCTTTACCACCTTTATCGGAGGACCGGGATTCAGCGCGATCTACGCCATGGCAACCGATGGCTCCGGCAATCTGTACATCGCTGGCCAGACCAGTTCCCTGAGCCTGTGGAACGGCGCTGGGCCGGTGCGCTCCAGTAGTAATGCTTTCCTCGTGAAATTGAATGGCGCGGCAACTCAGGTCCTATACACGCTCTATCTGGGCGGCAGTGGGAGCGATACCGCTAAATCCATAGCCGTGGACTCCTCCGGAAATGCATACGTCGCCGGCATTACGTCTTCGCCCGACTTTCCGGTCACGGCCGGATCCTTCTCCACGATCGCTCCCGGACCCCAGAATGCTTTTGTCGCAAAAGTAAGCCCTCTGGGTGCATTGCAATACTCGACGTATCTCGGCGGCGCGACAGCCGACTTTGGTGATGCGATCGCAATCGATTCGGCCGGAGAGGCGTTTGTCGCCGGCGAGACCGAATCTCCATTATTTCCGGTGACGCCTGGTGCGTTGCAGCCAGCCTATGAGGGAGGCGTTTCCGACTGTTTCGTTTCCAAGCTGAACGCGTCGGGGAGCGCGCTGGTGTATTCCACCTTCCTGGGAGGCTCGGGCCTGGACGCCTGCAGCGCGGTCGCCGTCGACTCGGCGGGCGATGCCTATGTCACGGGCACGACTTACTCGGCGAACTTCCCGACCCTGGGAGCGTTGCAAAGCCTCGGCGGAACCGCCAGCGCTTTTGTTTCGGAAATCAATCCAACCGGATCCGCGTTGGTGTATTCCACATTTCTTGGCGGGACGAATCTCGACCAAGGGTACGCCATCGCGGTAGACAGCTCCGGTAACACCTACGTTGCCGGTGCGACAGCATCTCCGGACTTTCCCACAACGCCAGGTGTTTTCCAGGCTAGTTTAGGAGGTATTTACAACGCGTTCGTCTCCAAGCTGGCCCCAGGCGGAGTGAGCCTGGTCTATTCCACTTTCTTGGGCGGTTCAGGTTCCGATACGGCCACCTCGATTGCCCTCGACAATTCGGGAAGAGTATTTCTGGCTGGCTTTACGTCTTCGGTGAATTTTCCCCAAGAAAACGCTCCGGACCCGCAGTTTCAAGGCTACTTCGATGCTTTCGCGAGCGTCCTGGATCCGGAAGCAAAAACTCTCATTTTCTCCAGTTATCTTGGCGGGACTGGCGATGATCGCGCCTACGCCGGAGCGCTTGGGGCAGGAAGCAGCTTTTACGCCGCCGGCTTAACATCGTCGAGCAATTTTCCGGCCGGCGATGCGTTGGAGCCTGTGTTGAGCGGGTCATACGCCGGCTTTTTACTAAAGATTTCGGGCGTGTTTGACCTTGCGCTAAACCAGCCTGCAACGCAGAGCAGCACTTATGCTCCCGGATTCAGCAATGCATCCGACGCGGTGGATGGCAACACGAACGGGAGCTACTCCGACGGCTCGGTCAGCACGACCGGGGACGATCAGAATGCCTGGTGGGAGGTCGATCTGGGTAATACCTTCGCGCTGACCTCCATCACGATCTGGAACCGCACCGACTGCTGCGGCAGCCGTCTGAGCGATTACTGGGTCTTTGTCTCCAACACCCCGTTTGCAACCACCGACACTCCCACAACGCTGCAGGGTCGCGCGGGAGTCTTCAGCAGCTATCAAACAACCGCTCCCAATTCCAGCTCCAATATTATTATCCCCGGAGCGCAGGGCCGTTTTGTCCGAATACAACTGAGCGCCACAAACTATCTGAGCCTGGCCGAGGTCCAGGTGTACGGCTCCGCAGTTCAGGACCTAGCGCTACACCAGCCGGCGACGCAAAGCAGTACCTATGCTCCCGGGTTTAGCAACGCGTCGAATGCAGTCGATGGAGATACCGACGGCACCTATTCCGATGGGTCGGTGACGACCACTCTGGATGATACCAACGCCTGGTGGCAGGTAGACTTGGGCACCTCCCCCTCCATCAGTGAAATTGTGATTTGGAATAGAACCGACTGCTGCGGGAGCCGTCTCACGGATTATTGGGTATTTGTCTCCGACATCCCGTTCGCAGCGACAGACACGCCCGCCACGCTCCAGAATAGAGCAGACACTTTTAGCAGCTATCAGACCGCCCAGCCCAATCCCGCCTCTTCCATCGTGATCCCAGGAGCCAAGGGTCGCTACGTTCGGGTACAACTCGCCGGCACCAACTATCTGAGCTTGGCCGAGGTCCAAGTGTACGGCACTGCGCCAGTTGACCTCGCACTGAATCAGCCCGCGACACAAAGCAGCACCTTGGTTCCCGGATTCAGCAACGCCTCTGACGCAGTGGATGGAGACACCGATGGCAGCTATTACGATGGTTCTTTAAGTACGACGATGGACAACCCCAATGCGTGGTGGGAGGTGGATTTAGGCGCGTCGTTCCCGATAGGACCCATTGTCGTCTGGAACCGCACGGACTGTTGCGGCAGCCGCTTGACCGACTATTGGGTCTTTGTCTCGAATACGCCGTTCGCAGCCACCGACACTCCTAGTACATTGCAAAACGAGTCCGGAGTCTTTAGCAGCTATCAAACGCTTGCGCCCGATCCGAGTGCGACGATCATTATCCCCGGAGCACAGGGCCGTTATGTCCGTGTGCAGCTTGCCGGCACGAACTACTTGAGCTTGGCCGAGGTCCAGGTGTTCAGCCACTATCCTTGAATCCCGTGATTGCCGATATATTACAAGCGAATCACTTATGCCGGACGCCTCCGAACGCCGCAGGAAATCCCGCCATCGGACCGGACCGCCTGGGGAAGCCACATGGGTTGTTCTGCATGGCGTCTCTGGGGCAACCGAGGGGATTCGGGCCAAGCTTTTGGACAGCAATGATTTAGGCCTCGGCATCGAGACCGATTGCCAGCTCCAGCAAGATGCCGTGCTCACTGTGGACGGGCATGTCGGCGCGCAGGGTTCTGCCAGCAAGGTTCGTGCGCGCGTGGTGGATTGTAAGCCGTTTCAGGATGTCTTCCGGTGCGGTCTGCGAATCGAAGGGACGTTTACGAACGGACATGAGACTGGATCGGGAGAGCCGGTTGCGGATCACTATGAAGTGCTCCAGATCAGTCCCAATGCCGATCCGGACATGATCCACCGGGTCTACCGGCTGCTCGCGCAGCGCTACCACCCCGACAACACCGAGAGCGGCGACGAAAAGATATTTCGGGCCATTACCGAGGCCTATCAGGTACTCAGCGATGCGGAAAAACGCGCCGCCTATGACGTAAACCTGCATTCCCAGCGGCGGCTTCGGTGGCGGATCTTCGACCAGCGCCAGGCGGCAATCGGCAAATTGGCGGAAAAATCCAAGCGCAAAGGCATTCTGGATCTCCTCTACACTAAGCGCTGCAACGAGCCCGAAAAGCCCACCATGACACTGCACGAGTTGGAGGATCTGCTCGGTTGCCCGCGCGAGCATCTGGAGTTCAGCATCTGGTACCTGAAGGAAAACGGGCTCATCGCGCGGCAGGACAATGGCCGCATCGCCGTTACCGCAAAGGGCGTCGATTGGGCCGAGCAGGAAGAAGCAGCCGAGAAGTTGCGCGCGGATCGATTGCTCGAGGCAGCGCGCCGCACCGAATCCCACCGCAGCTAAGGCCGCCAGGGCGTTCTGAACTAAGGCCGCCAGGCCGCTTGAATCAAGACCCGGCAGGCGTTTGCGACGCTTTTTCGGCCTATTTCGCCGGACGGCACGGTACAATGGCAATAATGATTGCGGCCCCGGTGACGCTTTCCAAGCTGAACGAGTTGGAAGTGTCGCTCAACGCCGTCATTCGCGGCAAACCGGAGGTGGTGCGCCTCTCACTGGTATGCCTGCTGGCGCGCGGGCATCTGCTGATCGAGGATGTTCCGGGTGTCGGCAAGACTACGCTGGCCCAAGGACTCGCGCGTTCGGTGCACTGCCGCTTTCACCGGCTCCAGTTCACCAGCGATATGTTGCCGAGCGATGTCCTCGGAGTCACGATTTATAACGCGCAAACCCAGGAGTTTCAGTTCAAGCCGGGCCCGGTTTTCACGAATTTTCTCCTGGCGGATGAGATCAACCGCGCGACTCCCAAGACGCAATCGGCGCTGCTCGAAGCGATGAACGAGGTGCAGGTCACCATCGAAGGGCACTCGCATCCGTTGGAGCGGCCGTTCATGGTGGTGGCGACGCAGAATCCGGTGGAGCACCATGGCACCTATCCCCTGCCCGAAAGCCAACTGGATCGTTTTCTGATGCGCATCCGCATCGGCTATCCGGAGCGCGAAGCAGAGCGCGAAATTGTGCGCGGGCCGGAGGGGGCGCACGCCGATGACGTGACGCCGGTGCTATCGGCGGCCGAACTGCTGCGCTTGCAGGAGCAGGCTGGGCAGGTGATGGTGGACGACAGCCTGGTGGACTACATGCTGGCTATCGTGGAAAAAACACGCTCGCACGAATCGCTGGCGCTGGGCGTGAGCCCGCGCGGGTCGCAGGCGTTGTATCGGGCGGCACAGGCGCTGGCGCTGATGGAAGGGCGCGAGTACGCAATTCCGGACGACATCAAGCGCCTGGTGGTCCCGGTATTCGCGCATCGCGTGGCGATCAATGCGCGGATGTCGCTCGCGCAGCGCGGCACGGAATTAGCCGAGCGGACGCTCGAAGAGATCATGACGCTCGTTGAGGTACCCTTGTAGGGCACGCACCGGGTGCCCTCTGGGCGCGTGCCGCTCAGGCACACGTGCCTGAGCCAAAAAACAGATGAAGACTGCCATTATCGGCCTGCCCATGGTAGGCAAGACATCCCTGTTCACCATCCTCACCGGCGTGCACGAAGCGACGCGCGTGGGAGCCATGGAAGCGCGCGTGGGCATGACCAAAGTGCCGGATCCGCGGCTGGACGCGCTAGCGAAGATTTTCGAGCCGCCCAAGATCACGCACGCCACCGTCGAGTATCTGGATTTTCCGGCGATCTCCAAAGAAGCGCTACGCGATCCGAGTTACCTGGCCAGCATGCGCGTCGCCGACGCGTTGGCGCACGTTCTGCGGCTTTTTCAAAGCGAGACCGTGCCGCATGAGAAAGGCAGCGTAGATCCGATCCGAGATCTTGAAGACGTGGAGACGGAGCTGATCCTGAGCGACCTGGTGGTGGTGGAAAAGCGCCTGGAGCGGCTGGAGAAAGATCGCAAGAAGATCAAGAGCGCGGATCTGGACCGCGAATTCGCCCTGCTCGAACAGTGCAAGAAAACGCTGGAGGCGAATGTCGCGCTGCGCACGCTGGAGCTCGAGCCGGAGGAGGAAAAACTGATTCGCGGTTTCCAGTTTCTCTCGCAAAAGCCCATGTTGTTCGTCCTGAACATTGGCGAACAAGACGCAGGGCGGCTGCACGAAATCGAAGAAGAATATCGCAAAGGGCCATTGGCCGGCCGCAGCCACACGGCGGTGACGGCGATTTGCGGGAAGATTGAAGCAGAGCTGGCGGAGCTGGCGCCCGAGGAAGCCCGCGAATATCTGGCGAGCTACGGGCTGAAGGAATCGGCCCTGGACCGGCTGATCTCGGCCACCTATGCCCTGCTCGGGCTGATGTCGTTTCTGACCGCGGGCGATACCGAGGTGCGCGCCTGGACCATCCCGATGCACAGCCCGGCGCAAAAGGCCGCAGGCGCCATCCACAGCGATTTCGAAAAGAAGTTCATTCGCGCCGAGGTGGTGAACTGGCAAGCGCTGATCGACAACGGCGGATACCCCGGCGTGCGCGAAAAAGGTCTGCTGCGCCTGGAAGGCAAGGAATACATCGTCAAGGATGGCGACGTGCTGGTGATCCGGCACGGGTGACCTCGGCTTTCGCCGGCCGCTCGTAGTGCGGGCGCTGCGACCAGACCAGCGCGAATCCGGCCGCGATCAGGCAGCCCCAGGCGAACCAGTCCCCGTACAGCGTGTAAAAGGTGGTCCCGCTGCGAAAGGCGAAATGCATGGGCGTGACCAGTTCCTGGTATGGCGGCAGGCGTTCGTCGATGTGTCCGGTGGGGTCGATGACCGCGCTGATGCCGTCGTTGGTGGAGCGGATGAGCCAGCGGCTGTTTTCCACCGCTCGCATGCGCGCGATTTCCAGATGCTGCTCGCGCGCGGCGCTGTGGCCGAAATAGCCGTCGTTAGAGATGTTGACCAGCAGGTTCGCGCCGCCTTTGACGAACTGGCGCACTTCCTCCGGGAAAACCGACTCGTAGCAGATGAACACGCCCAGCTTGTGGCCGTCCATCGTAAAGACGACGATGCGCGTGCCGGGTGCGAAATCGCCTGCTTCCTGCGTGATGCGGTTGACGAAGCCGAAGACTTTCGGGACGAATTCGCCGAACGGGACCAGGTTGATTTTGTCGTAGCGGTCGACTACAGTACCCTCCGGGCGCAGCAGGACGGCGGAGTTTAGAGGCGCGCCGTCGGGCGTTTCGGCGACCGTCCCGAAGAGAAAGTATGCACGATCCATCTGGGCGACTTCCATGGCCTCCCGATGAAACGTCGGGTCGCGATAGAAGTACAGCGGCGCGGGGCATTCAGGCCAGATCACCAATTGGTCGGCGCCGTGCAGCGAGGGTTCCAGCGATTCCATGATCAGGTGCTCGCGCTCGTCGCCGAAGGACGCGGAGGTCCATTCTTCTTCGGGCGGAACGTTGGGCTGGACTACGAGCGCCGTCTCATTGGGTTGCTTCGGAACCGGCAGGCCCGGCAGGAGCAGCAGCGCGGGGACGGCCGCCAGCCAGTACAGGTTTTTCCGGCCGCGGCGCAAGATCAGGAGCGCGACTGCCGCCGACATCAGGGCGAACAGGAATGACAGTCCGTAGACACCGAGGAACGGCGCTAGGCGCAGCGGCAGCGGCATCCCGATGCCCGCGTTGCCCAGCATCAGCCAGGCAAAGCCGAAGGTCCCGTGCGTCCGCTCCAGGCCGGTCCATAGCGCGGCGATAGCCGGAACAGCCCAGCGCGTCGAAAGCAGAGCGGCGGCCAGGAGAGCGAAGAATGCCAGGTGCAGGGCTTTCAGAACACAGAAGAGCAAAAATGTTCCACGGCTGCCCCAGTAACCCATGCCGCCGTGGACTTCAAGCACGAACTGGATCCAGTAACAAATCGCGAACCAGTAAATGATCCCGGCGAATTCACCGAGCACAAAACGCCACAGCGGGCGAGGTTCGCGCGCCAGCGCGATCAGCAGCGGAACCAGTGCGATGGGAGCCAGCCACGGCAATCCGAACCCCGGCGAGAACCAGTTGGGGTACAGCAGGACGAGCAGCATCGCGGAGAGCAACGCCAGCCCGAAATTGAGGATCGCCGGCCGCCAATGTTGATTCAAAGGCCTCAGTATTTGCGCAGGATCGGATTCTTGAAACCCGCCGATTCCAAACTGGTCCGCGTGGAGGCTTGCGTCGAGGCGTTGGCGAGCGGGCCCACCAACACCCGAAAGATGCCGTCCTTGTTGGGCGCGGGCGCGAGAACAACCTGGAATCCCTTCTTACCGAGCGCCTCGGCGATAATTTCGGCATCCGGGCGCGCGGTGGCCACCACCTGCCAATACTCGCCTCCAGCCGGCTCTCCGGCTGCCGCGGCATGCACGGGCGCGCTCGAGGTTGGCGAAGCCGGCGGCGGCGCGGGCGAGGGTTTGGGTTTCGCTTCCTTCGCGGCTTGCTTGGCAGGAGCAGGAGCGGGTGCCTCAGGCTGGGCGGGTGTGGTGGCCTCCGGCGCCGGTGCCGGAGCGGAATCCGCCGCAGCGGGAGTGGACGATTTATCGGCCGGCGTCGTATCGGGCGACGTGGCATCGGCACTCGATGCGGCGCTCGAGCCGTCGGTGGAATCTGTATCGGGCTTCGGACGGTCGTTGCGGGCGCTTTCGACGGCGCCCTGCGACGAGTTGCGGCCGACGATGTAGCCCATGGAGAAGAATACCCCCAGCAAAACGACCACGATCACGAAAACGCTGATCAGTTGCCGGTTGCCGAGGACTAACTCAAACTCTCCCTCATCGTTCTTGGGCAAAATCTCTCACCCTTCCTGTTTCTCCCCCGTCGCTTCCTTCCCAGCCAAGCGATCCAGTGCTCTTCCTAAAGATGAGAATATATCGATGGGCAGCGGAAAAACAACCGTCGTGTTCTTTTCCGAGCCGATTTCGACCAGCGTCTGCAGGTAGCGAAGCTGGATGGCGACGGGTTGGCGCTGGATCTGTTCGGCGGCCATACTCAGTTTCTCGGCCGCCAGATATTCGCCATCGGCGTGAATAATCTTGGCGCGCCGCTCGCGCTCGGCCTCGGCCTGGCGGCCGATGGCGCGGATCATTTGCTCGGGCAGGTCCACCTGCTTGACTTCGACTACGGTGACTTTCACGCCCCAGGGTCCGGTGTGGGTATCGAGAACGGATTGCAAACGCAGATTGAGTTTCTCGCGCTGGCTGAGCAATTCATCCAGTTCCACTTCACCGAGCGTGCTGCGCAGCGTGGTTTGCGCGACTTGCGACGTGGCGTAGAGAAAGTTCGCGACTTCGAGGACCGCCTTGATGGGTTCCACCACGCGGAAGTAGACGACCGCGTCCACCTTTACCGTGACGTTGTCGCGCGTGACCACGTCCTGCGCCGGAACCGGCATGGCCTCGATGCGCAGCGACATGCGCACCATGCGGTCGATGGGCGCGAATACCAGGATGACGCCCGGGCCCTTGGGCTGCGCGAGCACGCGGCCCAGCCGAAAAATCACGCCGCGTTCGTATTCGGCCAGAATTTTGATCGACGAGAGCACGTATATCACGACGATCAGGACGGGAATCAGAACAGTGAGGTCGGGCATGGCGGTTGACCGGGGAACAATTCACTATACACCCGGCCGCGAACACCACTGGCGCTTCATTTGCTCCTTTGGCGGCAAACCTAAGATTGGGAGCCGAAAAATGCTGGCTTTCCGTAGAGCAGATTCCCGCTGGCTGGCGCTGCCGGACACGAGGGATGTGGCCATATGGATCACCGCGGTTCGCGCGGTCCTATTAGCGTTGCTGGTGGCATCGGCGGCCCAGGCGGGACCGGTTTTCTCGGCCGTTGTCGGCGGCAGCGGCCAGGATTACGCTACGTCCGTTGCGTCGGATGCGCAGGGCAACACGTACGTCGCCGGTCTGACCTATTCGCCCGATTTTCCGGTCACGCCGGGAGCGGCGCAAACCACCTTCGGCGGCACCTGCGACGCGTTCATCGCCAAGCTCGACCCGGACGGCAAATTGATCTGGGCGACGTACCTGGGCGGCCTCCTGGACGATTGGGCCACAGGCATCGCGCTCGATAGCGCGGGCAACGTTTGGGTGACCGGTTATACAAGATCGGCCAACTTCCCGCTGGTGAATCCCATCCAAAGCGCGCTGGACAACGGCGCCTCCGACGATTTCGACGCGTTCGTCGCCAAGCTCAGCAACGACGGCAGCCAGCTTTACTATTCCACCTATCTCGGTGGTCCGCAGGATGACGGCGGAGTGGGTATCGCGACTGATCCGCAGGGGAACGCGTACGTCGCCATCAACGTGAACCAGGCGATGGGGTTTCTAAATCAGCCATCCTGGCCGGATCAGTTTGGCATTTTCGTGGTCAAGCTGAATTCTGCCGGCGCGTCGTCGTACACCTACTTTCATCCCGATGACGAAGCGGCTGCGATCACGCTCGATTCCGCTACCAACGTATATGTCGCCGGCTCGACGCTCGGCGCGTCCAGTGCAACGCTGCGGCTAGGCGCGATGGGAAGCCAGCAGGCCATGGTTTTCAAGCTTTCCGCAGATGGATCGGCCGAAGTGTACGAAGCAGACCTGGGCGGAAGCACCTGGGCCAACGGAACGGCAGTCGCCGTAGACGGCGCGGGCGAGGCGTACGTGGCGGGGATCACGACCTCGGTGGATTTTCCGTTGGTGAAACCCCTGCAGAGCACCCCGGGCGCACGGCCCTTATGGATGAGCGCGAATGGAGGAGCCACGTGGATGCCGCTGGACAATCTGCCGTTCGCGCTTCCACAGGCGATGGTGGTGGATCCGAGCACTCCGAGCACGCTCTATGAAGCAACCGCCGACCGGGGCGTGTTCCAGAGCCTGGATGGCGGCGCGACATGGACCAGCGCGTCTACAGGCATTGCGGGAACTGACGTGGAAGCGTTAGCGATCGATCCGGTGAACACTGCGACGCTCTACGCGGCCACCGCGCCGGTCAGCAACTCGCCGTCCGTCACGTCCGTTTACAAAACCGTGAACGGCGGAGCCCAGTGGACGCTGGTGGATTCGTCGGCGCCGATCGGCACGCAGCTTGCAGTGGACGCGCAGAACCCCAATATCGTTTGGGAGTTCAATGGTTCGATTCGCAAGACCACAGACGGGGGAATGACCTGGAATGCGGTGAGCTTTCCCGGGACCGTGCAAGCCCTGGCGCTCGACCCGCGCGTGAGCGGGCACGTGTTCGCCAGCTCCGAGACGATGCCCTGCCTCATCGGCTGCATCAGCTACCAGCCGCCCTACATTTATTCCAGCGCTGACGGGGGCAAGAGTTGGACCCCGATCACGGCGGTGTATCCGTATTCGCCCCTGTTAGTGGACGGCTCGACGAGTCCTTCGACGGTCTACGACGGTCTCGGCGATCGCAGCTCCGATGGCGGTACGACGTGGACCCAGATCAGCCCCCCGCCGGGAGGGTACGTGAATTCCTCAGTCGCGGCACTGGATCCGAGCGGCACGCTTTACACGGCGGTCCCGGGCGGCAGCAACTACGTTTCGCACGATCATGCGCAGACGTGGACCGCGACGGGCTCGTTCATTCCGCCGTTCACAATGGAGGCCGGCGGGCCGTCGATTACCGCGCTCAATCCGGCCGGCGCGGGCGGCACACTCGACGCCACGACCGGCCAGGTGGCGACGAGTGGATTCGTCACCAAGCTCAGCGCGGATGGATCGAGCGCCGTGTTCTCCACGTATCTGCGCGGGCACGCATCCATGGGTCCGTTTCCACTGTTCGAAGCCGAGCCGAACGACTTTCAGGACCAGACGTGGATCTCAGCCATTGCAGTCGATGCCGCGGGGAATGCGACGGTAGCAGGCGGGACGCGCTCGGCCGACTTTCCGACGGTGCAGGCTGTGCAGCCGGCGAACGCCGGAATGGCCGACGCATGGGTCGCGACGATTGCACCGGATGGCAGCGCGCTCAACTTTTCCACCTATTTCGGAGGTGCGCAGGACGATGGCGCGTTGGGGGCAGCGCTCGACTCGATGGGCAACGTGATTTTCGCGGGACAAACTTGGTCTCCCAATTTCCCGCGTTCGCAGCCGCTGCTGGCGCCGACCGGCTTTGGCGAAGCGTTCGTCACCAAGATCGAAATGCCGGGACCACCGGTAATCAGCAGCGTATATAACAACGCCAGCAACGAGCCCGGCATCGAAGCCGGATCGTGGGTGACCATCAAAGGCTCGAACCTGGCCAATACATTTCCGGGCCAGACCTGGACGGATGCTCAAATCGTGAATGGCAATCTGCCGACGTCGCTCGACGGCGTGAGCGTGACCATCGATGGCAAACCCGCGTTTGTGTATTACATCAGTCCCGTGCAAATCAATGTGCAGGCGCCATCGGATAGCACGATCGGTCCCGTGAATGTCGTAGTGGACAACAACGGCACGGTGAGCGCGCCCGCGACCGCGCAGCTCCAAGCCGTAGCGCCCGCGCTGTTCTTGTATCTGGGCACCAGCTATGCCGTCGCTTCGCTGTTGCCGGACTACACGCCGCTCGGGGATCCAGCGGCGGTGCCGGGAACCGTGGCCGCCCAGCCCGGGCAGACCATCGCGCTGTGGGGAACGGGATTCGGCACGACCAACCCGCCGGTTCCGGCGGGCACCACGGTGACGGGTGCGCCTGCGACGGTCACCCTGCCGCAAGTGACCGTCGGCGGAGTGACGGCGAAACTAATCAGCTCTATTCTTTCCGCGGGCAGCGCCGGCCTGTATCAGATCACGATCCAACTGCCGGACAATACACCCACCGGGTCGGTCTCGGTGACGGCGTCGGTCAATGGGGTGCAAAGCCAGAACAGCGCGCTATTGTTCGTGAGCCCCGCCAAACAATAATGCCGCGCAATAATGTGTTGTGGCGGGTGACGATGAAGCTCAACCTCCGGCTCTGGATCGTGGCAGCTCTGCTCAGCACAGTTGCACAAGCAAAGCCCCAAGCAAAACCTTCGGACTCGGACGATTCGGAGGCGAGGCCTGCCGTGACCAAAGCGGACCTGCGCATCGTACAGCGCGCACGCGAAATCCTGGATTCGTCCGCGAAATGGAACCGCGCGGACACACGCGTCTGTCCCGCCGGCGCCAAGACTTTCAGCCTGTACTGTGCGCTCGAAGAGGCCACCAACGAAATCACCGGCGACTTCAAGCACCGGGGCGCCGCGATGCAAGAGGCGCGGTTCGTGATTGACGACATTGCGCCGAATGCCAAGAGCTACCATCATCGCCTGATGAACTACAACAACGACCCGGCGACCACATTCGCCGGCATCCAGAAGTTTTTCCGCCTATTGGACGAACGCATCGCCAAGCGGCTGGCGGAGCAAGAGGCGAATCAGAAAAAATGATCCGATTGAAACCCGTGGATGTGGCCGTGATCGGGCTGGGCGCGGCCGGCGGTGTCGCGGTGCTGCCGCTGGCTCAGGCGGGGCTGAAAGTGGCTGGCGTCGAAGCGGGCACGTGGATGAACCCCCGCAGCTTCAAGCCCGACGAGATCCATAACAATGTCCGCGCCTTGGTGACTTCGGTACCCAAAGCAAAGCGCGAGATCCCGACGTTTCGTACGAGCGACCAGGTGCGCGCGCAACAAGCAGCCGTGCATCCGATGATGAACGCCATCGGTGGGACGTCGATCCACTATTGGGCGCAAAGCTGGCGTTATCATCCCTGGGATTTTCGCGTGCGCTCGGAGGTCACGCGGCGCTATGGCGCGAGCGCGATTCCGGCGGGGACGACCCTCGAAGACTGGCCGCTCACCTACGACGAACTCGAGCAATATTACGACCGCATCGAACGAGAAATCGGTGTCTCGGGCAAAGCGGGCAACATTCAGGGAAAGCTCGACGCGCGCGGAAACATTTTCGAAGGGCCGCGCCAGCGCGAATATCCGATGCCGCCGCTGCGCGACACCGCGTTCACGGATTTGATGATGGCCGGAGCGAAGAAGCTCGGCTGGCATCCGTTTCGCGGCCCGGCGGCGATCAATTCGGAGCCGTATGGCGGACGGCCAGGCTGCGCGCTGCACGGCTACTGCGATCGCGGCGGATGCCACATCAGCGCGAAGAATTCGACGGCGGTGACCACCATACCGGCCGCGCTGAAGACGAGAAACCTCGCGATTGCGGACCGGTCGCAAGTGACGCGCATCGCAGCGGACGCCAATGGGCGAGTGAGCGGCGTGGAGTACGTTCGGGATGGAAAGCAATACTTCCAGCCGGCGAAGGTGGTTTTGCTGGCCTCGTACACATACGAGAATTCACGCCTGCTGCTGCTTTCGAAATCCACGGCCTTTCCGAAAGGTTTATCGAACAATCACGGCCAGGTCGGAAAGCATTATTTCGGACATTGGTCGGGGACTAATGTCATGAGCCTGTTCCCGTTCGATCTGAACATCTGGTACGGCGCGATGGCGCAGAGCGTGGAGATCGACGATTGGGGCGACGATCATTTCGATCATTCCGGGCTCGGGTTCATCGGCGGCACGGGGCTGCACGTCAGCACGGAAAAGCATCCCATCGGCGCGGCGGCGATGACTACCTTCGGACGCGCGCCCGGTTGGGGCTCGAAGTGGAAGGCTTTCGTGCGCGAGAACGCGGGCCGCTGGGTAGCGGCTTATCTGCAAACCACAAGCTTTCCGTACGAGAACACGTGGCTCGATCTCGATCCGGAAGTACGCGACCCGCTGGGCGATCCGGTGTGCCGTGTCACCAGCGGTCCCAAGGTGAATGAGGCGCGCGCCGGCGCGTTCGGCGAAAAGAAGATGGAAGAATGGTTCCGGTCGGCCGGAGCCATCGAGGTGGTCACGTTTCCCAACAACGGACCCGCGCTGAGCACGCACGCATTCGGTGGGACGCGCATGGGCGACAATCCAGAGACCAACGTCGTGGACCGCTGGGGTTTTTCGCACGAAGCGCCGAATCTCGGCGTGCTCGGCGGATCGGTGATCCCAACCAGCAGTGCGCGCAATCCGACGCTCACCATTCAGGCGCTGGCATGGCGCACGGCCGAGCACCTGGTGCGCAATTGGAAGTCGATCGCGGGTTAGCGCCGTTGCGGCAGGCTTTAAGCGCCCTTATTCGCCGTGAGCTCTTTGTACACCGTTTCGGTGAAGCTAGCGAACACCGGACCGCGACCACCTGGCGCCGGAGGCGGCGGATCGCCGACCGCGGCGCGAATCTCATCCAAAGACTTGCCCTGCGCAACCAGCTCCTTGATCTTGGCCCGCTTGGCTTCCGTGTTCTTCAGCCGCGTCTCGATGTCGGATTTATTCTGCACATCGCCGTGACCGGGCACGAAGGTGTCCGCATCCAGCGCGACGATTCCCTTGGTGGTGGTGATCCAGCCCTCCGACGAACCGTTTTTCTCCAGATGGATCAGCGGATCGGGACGCTGCGTGGCGATGATGTCGCCGGTAAAAACGATTTTCTCGGTGGGCAAGTAGATGATGAGATCGCCGCTGGTATGCGCGGGCGCCCAGTGCAGCAACTCAAATTTTACGCCGTCGATCTTGAGGTTCTCTTTGTTCTTGGCCACTACCTGGGTGGGCAGATG
Organism: Bryobacteraceae bacterium; assembly: GCA_030039005.1. The sequence continues at coordinate 321 of JASHQT010000024.1, read as the reverse complement.
ATCGGCGGGCGGAGCGCCGCGTCCGCCTTTGGCGAGAGCCTCCTCCTGCTCTTTCTTGTTGTTCTCGTGCGCGATAATCGTGATGCCCGCGGGAAACGAAGCGAGGCCGTTCACGTGGTCGCCATCGCTGTGGGTGAGGATCACGGCAGTCACCGGTTTGGGTGTGATTTTGGCGATGTCCTCCAGCAGTTCTTTTCCGCCTTCGGGCGTCGTCTTCGCATCCACGACGATGACGCCCTTGTCGCCGATGATGACGCCGCTATTTCCTCCGCCGCCTTCCACCCAGTAGACATTCGGCTTGAGTTGATGGACCATGAACGG
>JASHQT010000273.1 GCA_030039005.1 Bryobacteraceae bacterium | reverse complement strand
TATCACGCCGAAGGCGCGGCCGGCCGTCTGCCCGAGGAGATCATCGGCAAAACCGTCTGGCAAGCCAATCCCATCGTCACCGAAATTCTCAAATCGCGCGGCGCTCTGCTGGGCGAGGAAAAGATCAAGCACAGTTATCCGCATTGCTGGCGCTGCCATAATTCCACGATTTTCCGCGCCACCGAACAATGGTTCGTGGGAATGGACCGCAACGATCTCCGCGCGCGCACGCTCAAAGCGATCCAAGACGTGAAGTGGATGCCCAGTTGGGGTGAAGAGCGCATGTCCAACATGATCGCCACACGCCCGGATTGGTGCATCTCGCGGCAGCGTGTGTGGGGCGTACCGATCATCGCGTTCTATTGCGAAAACTGCCAGGAGCCGATGACCGATCGCAAAGTTCTGGATCATGTGGTGGATCTGTTTCGCGAGCACACCGCCGATGTGTGGTACGAGCGTTCGGCCGTCGAGTTAATCGGTGATGGGGCGGTCTGCGCGCGCTGCGGCGGGCGTGAGTTCCGCAAAGAGAGCGACATTTTGGACGTCTGGTTCGATTCCGGCGCCAGCCACCTAGCCGTGTTGACGCCCGAAAACAAGCTGCCGTGGCCGTCGAATATGTATCTGGAAGGCGGCGATCAATACCGCGGCTGGTTCCACAGCTCGCTGCTCGTGGGAGTGGCGCTCAAAGGTGCGGCGCCCTATCGCGAGTGCGCGACCAACGGATGGACGCTCGATGAACAAGGTCGCGCCATGTCGAAATCGAAAGGCATCGGCGTGGAACCCGAGGAGGTTATCAAGAAATACGGCGCCGATGTGCTGCGCCTGTGGGTTTCGTCGGTGGATTTCGTCGAAGACGTCCGGCTTTCCGATACCATCCTGAAGCGGCTGAGCGAAGCCTACGTGGACCTGCGCAACAAAGTCTTCCGCAATTCGCTCGGAAACCTATATGATTTCAATCCAGCTACGGACGCAGTTCCGTTCCTGGAATTGCCGGAAATCGATCAGTGGATTCTGGTAAAAACAGAAGAATTAGTCGCAAAATGCCGCGCCTGGTATGACGAATACGCGTTCCATAAGGTGTACCGCGCGGTGTATGATTTTGCCGCCACGGATTTGAGCGCGGTTTGGGTGGATATCGTCAAGGATCGCCTGTATACCGCCGGTCCGAAGTCACACTCGCGACGCGCGGCGCAGACCGCCATCCATCGGATCGTCTATGCCCTGGTCCGGTTGCTCGCGCCGTTGTTGTCCTTCACCTGCGAAGAAGCCTGGAGCTTTTTGTGTAAACCCGCCGGCAGTCCCGAAAGCGTGCACCTGGCGCTACTGCCCGCGCCGGAAGAAGTGACCCAGGGGATCACGGCCGTACGGCGCGAGCGACTCGCGAACTGGGACAAGCTGATGGCGGTTCGCGACCAGGTGTTAAAACCGCTCGAAGTGGCGCGGCAAGTGGAAAAAAGAATCGGAAAATCACTCGAAGCGCGCGTTGTTCTCATCGCCGGCCCCGATCTTTACCCGTTGCTACGCGAATATGCCGCCGATTTGCCGGCTACGTTTATCGTGTCTCAGGTGGAGCTTCTGGAGCGCGCTCACGAAGGACTCGCGATCGAAATCCAGCGCGCGCACGGCGCCAAATGTGAACGCTGCTGGAAGTATACGCTGGATGTCGGCCGCAATCCCGAATTCCCCACGCTGTGCGTGGCATGCAGCGAAGCGATTCAATCGTGATCCGCAAGCTGTTTCCATTCCTGATCGCGGCGCTCGTCGTCGTCCTGGATCGTTTGACCAAGGAAGCGATCCAAATGCACTTGTCGCTGAACGATTCCATTACGCTGATCCCCGGGCTGTTCAATATTGTTCATGTCGAGAATCCCGGCATCGCATTCGGCCTGCTCGCGGACGCTTCCGGCGCCTGGCGCAACGCTCTGTTGATCGGCTTTTCGGCTGTGGTGCTGGTGGCCATTTCGGCCATGCTGTTGCGTCCCGCGATCGAGCGCGATCCGATCCTGCGGACCGCTCTCGCCTTCATTCTGGGCGGAGCTTGCGGAAACTTGTATGATCGAATTGTAACCGGCACGGTCACCGATTTCATCGAAGTGCACGCCGGCCTGCATTATTTTCCGGCGTTTAACGTCGCCGACAGCGCCGTCACCATCGGCGCTTGCCTGCTTTTGTTGGACATGTGGCGGGCCAAGGAGCGAAGAGAGAGCCATGTTTCCGAAGCTAATATCGATCGGTAGTTTCTTTATTCCGACCTACGGAACGCTGGTGGCGATCGCGTTTCTGGCCGCGCTGTGGATCACCATCCGTTTGGCCAAACGCGCCAGCCTGCCGCACGAATTGATCATGAACCTGGCCATTTATTGCGCCCTTGCCGGGCTCGCGGGCGCGAAGCTGTTCATGGTCCTGTTCGATTTCCCGACTTATTGGAACGATCCGAAATCACTGTTTTCCCTGAGCACGCTGCAAGCCGCTGGCGTCTACCAGGGAGGGTTTGTAGTCGCGTTCATCACGGCAATTCTCTATATGCGCCGCCAGCATTTACCGCTGCTCGCCACCTGCGATGTCTTCGCGCCCGGCATCGCGCTCGGGCAGGCCATCGGGCGTATCGGATGTTTCTCCGCCGGCTGCTGCTATGGCATTCCGACGCACGTGCCTTGGGCGGTGACGTTCCACAACCCGGCCGCCGCCGATCTGACGGGCGTTCCTCTGGGCATTCCGATGCATCCCACGCAGCTTTATGAATGCTTCGCCGACGCGCTGATTTTCGCTTTCTTGTATTACCGGCTCCGCAAGAAGCACACGGCCGGCGCGATTCTAGGCTGGTACCTTGCGTTATATTCGATCGCCCGCTTCGGAATCGAATTTTTCCGCTTCCACGAACAGGGCCTGCACTTCGGCCTTTCCTATACGCAATGGATTTCGCTGGTGACGCTGGCGGCCGGCATTGCCATGCTGGTCCTGCTGCGCGGCGAGTTCATGCATCCACGTGGATCCGTTTCCGTGGCGACGTCTCCCCGGACGTAATGCGAATGCGGCTCTTCGCCACGTTGAGGTGTGCGGCAAGAAAATCGATCAGCGCGCGATTCGCTTTGCCTTTTTCGGGCGCGGCGGCGATTTTGATCTTCCACGTCCCGTCCGCCAGATAGCCCGCCAATTCGGTTTTGGAGCTCTTCGGAATTACTTTGACGCGGAGGTCCATTTGCCAATGCACTCGAGCAGCCGCCGGGACGGGCAGGGCTTGGTGAGCACCTCGTCCACCGGCAGCTCCGGATCCACTTGCCCGCCCGATAGCACGATGATGCGAGTCTTGCCGGTCAGCGCTTGAATCAGGCGCGCGCCATCTTCGGGCTCGGGCAAACGCAGATCCATCACCACCACCGAACATCCCTCCCAGCGCTCCAATGCCTGCGCTGCATCCCGCGCGGCGACCACTTCGTAGCCGGCGTGCTCCAGAATTTGTCTGCGAATTTCTAACTGGCTGGTGTCGTCTTCCACCACCAGAATGCGGGCCATCAGGAAAACTCGATGCCCGCGATCACCAATTGCGGCATCTGGTTGTTCCATCCGCCGGGAATGTCATCGAACGGCAGCCGGAAAGACCGGGTCTCGCCGGGTTTGAGGCCGGCGACGATGATGGGCACGCGCTCGCGCAGAATCACCTCGCCGTAGGAATTGTAGAAGACGCAAGTCACATCGGCGTGCCGGATCGTCCGGTCGCCCGCATTCGCGATCTTGCCCTGGATCTCAGTCACCGTTTGACCGACGTAGCTCTCGGTGGCTTTCATGCTGACGTCGCTCAACTGCAGGTTGCGAACGTAAGCCTTGGCGTCGGCCGAGATGGGGGCGTTAGTTCCGGCTGGCTTGGGCCGGCTGACGAGCCACAGTAATCCGCCAGCCACAGCTACCGCGACGGCGAGAACGGCGATTTTACTGCCCACTGATGGTCATCTCCCGGATCAACATTGTCGGCGACGCCACCGAGCTTCGAAATTCCAGGTCCGAGCCCGGGGCCTCCACGTCCATGAGCATGTCGCGCAGATTCGCCGCGATGGTGACCTCAGAGACAGGATACGCGAACTCGCCGTTCTCAATCCACAGGCCGACGGCGCCGCGCGAGTAATCGCCGGTGACGATGTTCACGCCACTTCCGATCAGCTCCGTCACATACAGCCCACGGCGAATTCCACGAACGATCTCTTCGGGAGTGCGCTCGCCTTTTTCGAGGAAGAAATTGCCGTGGCCGACGCGCGGGTTTCCCGTGATGCCGCGCGACGCGCTGCCGGTGGTACGCATTCCTAGCTTGCGCGCCGTATAAGTATTCAGCAGATAGCTCTTGAGAACGCCGCGATCGATCACCACGGTGCGGCGCGAGGGCACGCCTTCATCATCGAACGGCGAGGTCCCAAACAGGCCGGGCAAGGTTCCGTCATCGATGACGGTCACGTTCTCTGATGCCACGCGCTCGCCCAGCTTGCCGGCCAGAAATGAGGCTTTGCGGTAGATCGCGTCGCCGTCCACGGCGTCGCAAATGCTGCCGAGCAGGGAGCGCGCGGTGAGCGGATCGAAGATCACAGGCGCTTTTTGGGTGGGGACCTTGCGCGCGCCCAGACGCCGCACGGTTCGATCGGCGGCGCGGCGGCCCACCGTGGCCGGGCTGTCCAATCGGGAAGGGGTGCGCGCGGAGGAAAACCAGAAGTCGCGCTCCATGGCGTCGCCCTGGCGCGCCACCGGCGTAGCTTGTAACGAGCAGCTACTGGTTCGATAGCTCGCCAGGAATCCGCGCGAGTTGGCGAAAATTCGCTGACCGCTCGAAGCGCTGAAAGCCGCGCCTTCGGAGTTGGTGATGCGCGGATCCGCGGAGAGGGCGGCTTCTTCGGCCTCCAGCGCCGCCTGGATGCGCGCTGGCGTGTCGATATGATCGATGTCGTCCGAATAGAGCTGCAGGTCGCCCGCGATCGCGCCTAACTCGGAGACCTCGGGCAGCCCGGCGAACGGATCTTCGGTGGCGATGGCGGCTAGCGCCAGCGCCGAGTCGACCATGTGGCTGAGACCCGCGGTCGACAGGTCCGACGTGTATGCCGATCCCCCGCGCCTCCCGATCAGGACGCGCAATCCGGCGGCGCGCGACCCGGCATCCTCCAAAGTTTCCAGCGCACGCATGCGCACGCGGGCGGAAAAATCCTGTCCTTCGCTGACCGTGCATTCGGCATCACTGGCGCCGCGCTCTAAAGCCATGCGCAGGGTGCGCCGGGCGAGTTCCGGGTCCAACATGATTACTTCGCCGTGCCGCCCACGGTCATGCCATCGATTTTGACAGTGGGAATGCCCACGCCGACAGGTACGTCCTGTCCTTGCTTGCCGCACGTGCCGATGCCTTCGTCGAGCTTCAAGTCGTGCCCCACCATGCTCACGCGCTTCATGGCTTCCGGGCCGTTGCCGGTGAGCATGGCGCCGCGGACCGGCCGCGTGATGTGGCCGTCCTCGATCAGATAACTTTCCGAGGCCTTGAAGACGAAGTTGCCGCTGGTGATGTCCACTTGGCCGCCGCCGAAATTGACGCAATAGAGACCGCGCTGCGTGGACCGAATGATGTCTTCCGGCGCGCTCTCGCCGGCCAGCATGAAGGTGTTGGTCATGCGCGGCATGGGGATGTGCTGGTAGCTTTGGCGCCGGCCGCTGCCGGTGGAACCCGATTTCAGCAGACGGCTGGAAAGCTTGTCGTACAAATACCCGCGCAGGACGCCTTTCTCGATGAGGACGTTTTCCTGCGTGGCCGCGCCTTCATCGTCGACGTTGAGTGAGCCTCGGCGGTTGCGGATCGTTCCGTCGTCAATTACCGTGCACAGCGGGCTGGCCACCTGTTGGCCGATTCGATCGCTGAACGCGGAAACTTTCTTGCGATTGAAATCGGCTTCCAGCCCATGGCCCACGGCTTCATGCAGCAGCACGCCCGGCCATCCGGGGCCGAGAACGACTGTCATTTCGCCGGCCGGAGCGGGCACAGCATCCAATTGCACGATAGCCTGGCGCACGGCTTCGCGCGCGAAATATTCGGGCGTCTTCTCGTTCTCGAAGAAATCCAGCCCTACGCGTCCGCCGCCGCCCGAGTAGCCGGGCTGAGGGATGCCGTCGCCTTCGCGCGCCAGAACCGAGATGCCCAGGCGGGCCAGCGGCTGCCGGTCCATGCTGAGGACGCCGTCGCTGGTGGCTACCAACACCTGGCGCAGATTGTCGGCATAGGTGGCTTGCACCTGGAAGACCCGGGTGTCGGCGGCGCGGGCGGCGCGATCGGCCCGTTTCACCAGTTCCACGCGCTCGGCCAGCATGGTCTCGCTGGGCGGTGTGACCACAGGATAAAGATCGCGCGAGCCGTTCTTGCCATTTCGCACGAAGCCTGTTTTATCGACCTTGGAAGGACCGTTGGCGATACACGCCGCCACGCGAGCGGCCTTGCGGATTTTCTCGGGACTCAAATCGTCGCTGTAGGCATAGCCCGTGCGCTCGCCCGAAATTACGCGGACGCCAACGCCGAGCGAGACGCCTTGCACGGCACTCTTCACGATGGATTCGTCGATGCTTAACTGGCTGGTGGCGAGGTATTCGAAATACAGGTCCGCGTAGTCGCCGCCGGCTGCGAGCGCTTCGGATAAATAGGATTCCAGGTCGTGCTCCGTGATCGCAAACTTCTGGCCAAAGAAAGAATCCCGCAGTAGCATGCTGTAATTCCAGCGTAACATTGTCGGCCATCGGCGACGGCAGATGGCCGGGGGCAGGCTCGGTGTTCGCCTCGCGGGGCTGGTTAGGGCGCGGCTCAGGCTGCGCCTTCACCTACGGGGTTGGCGCAGGGGATCGCCGGATTCAATTCTTCTCTGGCGGGCGCACCTCAACACCGTAAATGGCTGCGAGCTGAGGTGTGAGCTCCATGTAGCGGCCAGCGTCATACGTGAACACGTGATCGTAGGTAAGACCCGGGCCGGCGGAGAATTGTTGCCAGTGGTCCGGTTTTTGAGCGGTCTTTACTTTGAGCCGGTCAACGACCATGGTCGGATCGTCGTAAAGAATCCGCATGATGTACAGGGGCGTCCACTCTCCCCACCCGATGCCGTCCTCCACAAACATGACGCGCGACCCGCGCGAGAGTCTGGGATGCAGGGCGCGCATCTGCGTGATGAGGGTGCGGTTGGCATCTTGAGCGAAATAGAGCCAAGGCCGCGGATCCGATCGCACTCCGTAGACATTCAGGGCGGCATAGGCGCCGCCGGCCAACAGAAAAACCAGGCAGGCCAGTCCCGTACGAAATGGCGCCGCTTGCCCCGCGCGCGGGAGCTGCCAGCGGCGCAGCAGGAGAAGCAGGCCGTCCTGCGCCTTGACGAGCAGGCCTGCCGCATAAATCACCCAGCCCATGAACGAGAAGTACATTTCGAAGCCGCCACGCGGCGGCGAAAACATAACCGGCGCAAGCCCCACCACCGCAATCGTCCAGCCGAAGATCAGCAAGCGCGAGCGAAGCAGCAGAGCCACAACCAGCATGCCTGTCATGGCAATGAGGGAAGCCGGTCCGGCGAGCGGAGATTTCAGAACGAACAGATCTCCCAGGTAGGAGCCCCAGGTAGCCGCCAAGCGGCCGATGGTGTATTGCGGCGCGTAGGCCGGGTTGTTGCTCATCGCGGCAGGGCCATGCAGTTTTCCATATGCGTATGCCACCGTCAGAATGCCCATCAACGCGATTGTCAACGCGGAGCGGGACTTCAGAAAGCTTCTCCAGCGCTCCCTGTTGAATATCACCTCCCATGCCACTAGGACGGCCGGCAGCGCCACCGCGAATTCCTTGGAATCCAGAGCGCAGATAAAACACAGAAGAATGGCCGCTATTCTCCACGCGCGTAGATCGCCGCCTTCGCGCCGTGACTCGATATACAGGCCGGCGGCAAGGTACGAAAACGCGAAACAAAGGACGTCGACAATCACCGTTGTCCGGTACCAGGCCTCCAAGAGGCCGACATGAAAGCTGAAGAACAAGGCCGCAAGCGCGGCTGTGCGCTCGGAGCGAGACACCAGCCGGGTGAACCAGAAACACACGCCGGTGTTCAGCAGGCAGAACGTAAGCTCCGCGATGCGGAAGGGCAGCGGCGTGAACCCGGCGACTTCAAGAATCAAACGATAGAAAGCAAAACCAAACGGTCGATATTCTCCCGTCCAAAGAACGAGGCAGCTTTGAAAAAGATGAGCGGAGGTCTGATTCCAGCCGAAAAACAGGTTGAACATGTCGTCGGCATCGAAAGAAAAGGCCAGCGACGGCCAGGCAAAAAAGAGGCAAAATGCGACGATCAGGACCGTTCCCAGAGGGAACAGAATGCGGCGCGACACAATAGAAGGTAGCACGATGGTGCGGGAATCACGGCGGGAGGCGCGGCTCAGGCTGACGCCTTCACCTACGGGATTGGCGAGAGGCGCGGCTCAGGCTGACGCCTTCACCTACGGGATTGGCGAGAGGCGCGGCTCAGGCTGACGCCTTCACCTACAGGATTGGCGGGAGGATCGGCTCGGGCTGACGCCTTCACCTACGGGATTGGCGGGAGGATCGGCTCGGGCGACGCCCTCACCTCCGGGATTAGCGGGGCTGGGCAGCGCCCCCCGGGTCTGGGGGCGCGCTAGGATCGAAGGAAGCCAAGGAGCCGATTGTGCGACTCGCATTGCTCCCTGTTTTCGTCTGGGCCGTGGCTGCCCAGACGCCAGATTCGCGCTTTGTCTTCGATGTCGCCACGGTGCGGCATGGGCCGGTGGGAGATTTCGGCGTGGGCGGCACAGGATGCCCGGGTGCCGATCCCGCGCGATGTTTCGTCGAAAACTATCCCTTGTCCAGCCTGTTGCAGATGGCGTACGAAATCCGTTCTTACCAGCTTTCCGGCCCCGGCTGGATGGACCTCGAGCGCTTTACCATCAACGCCAAAGCTCCGGAAGGAACCAACAGGGGGCAACTCAGCCAGATGCTGCGGAATCTGCTGATTGAGCGTTTCCAAATCGCGGCGCATTTCGAAAAGAAGCAGATCACGGGATATCAGCTTGTGGTGGCGAAGGGTGGAGCGAAGTTGGATCAGTCACCCGGGCCTCCGAAGCAGGACGAGGATCCCCGAAAAGAGGCGCCGCGGATCAAGACCGATCGCGAAGGCTATCCGGAACTACCGCCCGGCCGCCACTTCATGATGGTGGGGGGACCGAACGGCCGCGCGCGTTGGCGCTTTGTAGATGCATCGATGGACGAGTTCGTCGAGAAAATCGCGGATTCCATGCTTCAGAAGCCCACGGCGAACGCGACCGGTCTCGCGGGAAGATACGACTTCCTTCTGTCCTATTCCTGGGCCGCGATGCAGCCGGATCCGCCGCCGGACGCGGGCGCGAGCCTGTTCGAAGCCCTCCAGCAGCAGCTTGGACTAAAGCTGGAATCGAGCAAAGTTCCCATGGAGATCCTGGTAATCGATCACATAGAGAAGATCCCCAGGGGAAACTAGAGGCGCGGCTCGAGCCCAGCTCTGCCACGGCGCAGCCCGAACTAATCCCCTCGCCAATCCCGTAGGCGAAGGCGCAACCTGAGCCGCGCCCCCCCGCCGCGCCCCTGTTTGCGCCCAAGCCATGAGTCTGTCACACTCTAGCTTGATGCCGGGACGTTTTCCCCCACGTCTGGTCGGCCTGAGTGTGGCCCTATTGTTGGGCGCGGCCGAGATCCATCCCCAGTCGGTACTGCTGGCGGACGGCATTTCTTCCAAGGCCTTTGAAGGCGCGCTGGCGCCGTTCCCCTCGGCCGAGAAGCTTTCCTACGACATCGAGTGGAGGCTCATTTACGCCGGCAACGCGGAGCTGAATCTTCAGCCCCAGCCCGGCGAACCCGGCAAGTGGGATTCCGAAGTACACGTGCAGTCGGGAGGCTTGGTCTCCAAGCTTTACAAGCTGGATGACACCTACCGGTCCGACATGGACGGCGGATTCTGCACCAGCGTGACGCAGATGGATTCGCTGGAGGGCAAGCGCCATCACGATACGCGCGTGGTCTATGACCACACCCGCGGAAAAGCCAACTATGTGGAGCGCGACCTGAGCAAGAACAACGTGGTAAAGACGTCGGAAGTGGAAATTCCGGCCTGCGCCATGGACGTCGCGGCGGGGCTGTACAAGCTGCGTATCGACAAGTTGGAGCCGGGCCAGAACATGCAAGCTCCCATGAGCGACGGAAAGAAAAGCGCGATGGTGCGCGTGGAGGCGCAGGCGCGGGAGCAAATCAAGACCAAGGCCGGGACGTTCGATACCATCCGCTATGAGGTGTTCCTGTTCGACGGCGTGCTCTATCCCAAAAAGGGCGACCTGTTTGTCTGGCTCACCGACGATGCGCACCGGCTTCCGGTGCAGATTCGCGCGCGCATGAGCTTTCCGGTGGGCAGCATCACGTTGGAATTGCAAAAGGACGAACATCCCTAGGGACCGCGCCGCCGCGGTCGCGGTTTGCCGAAGGGCTCCCGTTCGGTCGCTGGGATTGGGGACTTGGCAATTTAGTGGTTTTACAGCAAGATTCGGATAGTCCCGAAGTAGGCGCACGGGTAGCATCGTGGTATGCAAGCAACAACGACGATGAGCAATGAAGCAACGAATCACTGGGACGCGGTGCTGGCGCGCGAGCGCTCCCTGGACGGCGTGTTCTACTACGCGGTGCTGTCCACTGGTGTGTATTGCCGGCCGTCCTGCCCCTCCAAACGGCCGCGGCGCGAGAACGTGGTTTTCTTTCGCACCCGCGAAGCCGCCGAACAGGCCGGATTCCGGCCCTGCCGGCGCTGTAAACCCGACTTAGGCGCAGCGGGCGAGCTGAACTCGCAACTGGTGGAGAAGGTTTGCCGGTACATCGACACCCAATCCGAGGGTCCCGTAACGCTCGAGGCGCTCGGCCGCGCGCTGGGTATGAGCCCTTTCCATTTGCAGCGGACGTTCAAGGCGCTGACCGGAATTACGCCGCGCGCCTACGCCGATTCGCGCCGCCTGTACGCCCTCAAAGCCGGTTTGCGCGAGGGACATTCGGTGACGCGTTCGCTCTACGATGCCGGCTACGGTTCTTCCAGCAGGCTCTATGAACGTTCGGCATCGCAATTGGGTATGACACCCGCGCGGTATCTCAAGCAGGGCGACGGCGTCACCATTCGCTACACGATCGCAGCCACGCCCCTGGGGAAGATGCTGCTCGCGGCCACCGAGCGCGGTGTTTGTTCGATTCGTTTCGGAGATTCCGAAGAAACCTTGGCGCGCGAACTGCGCAGCGAGTACCCGAAAGCGAAGACGATTCGCGCCGGTCGCGCACTCGATGAGCCGGTGAGAAAGCTGCTCATGATGATCGAAGGAAAATCGGCGCCTTCGCTTCCACTCGATATTCAAGCCACTGCATTCCAGCGGCGCGTTTGGGAAGCGCTGCAAGCGATCCCGCGCGGCGCCACGAAATCGTATCGCGAGATTGCGGCCGAGCTCGGAGATCCTAAAGCGGCGCGCGCCGTGGCGCGAGCTTGCGCTACAAACCCAGTCGCGATCGCGATTCCTTGCCATCGCGTGGTACGCGAGGACGGTCGCCTCGCCGGCTATCGCTGGGGCGCCGAGCGTAAGAGGAAGCTTCTGGAGTTGGAAGCGGCGCAGAGTGCGGAAGCCGCCCCGGCGGGCCCTAAGAGGAATCTCTGAGACGAGTGGGGAAATTGGCCGTAAGTTGCAGAATCTAAATAAGTAAAACGCCAGAAATCGCCTCGTTGCTTTACTTTTTCCACCGCGCCTTGCGATACTGAGTGCAGAAGCCCGCGAGGCACGCGAGTCAAATGAACCAGTTAAGCGAGGCCGTTACTCGCTATCACAAAATTCTGGAGAGCGACCACTACAAGAACCTTTCCTGGGCACACGATCTCCAGGAACGCATGAAGGCGCACAATTTGGTCGCCGCTGGTAGGCCAGTATCTCCGGTTCTGCGTCCGCATTTTATCACGCGCAGGCAGTACGCGGGGCTGGTGAAGGCGGTGGAGTCGTTTTCGAGTTCCCTGCAACGGGTGCAAGCCAAGGCGCTCAGCAGTCCCGCGCTGCTGGCGCGCATGGAACTGTTGCCGGCCGAGAAGATGCTGGCGGCGGTGGATCCGGGATATTCGTTCCCGGCGGTCACTTCGCTGCTCGACACCAATATCAACAACGGCACCTTGCGATTTTCGCGCTATATTCCGGATACGCCTGTGGGCGTCGCGTATGGCGAGGCGCTGGCCGACATTTTTTACGACGCCGCGCCGGTGAAGGAATTCCGCAAGCGCTATCGCCTGGAAAAATTGCCGGGCGCGAAGTACCTGCTGCAGGCGATTCTCAAGGCCTACAAAGAATGGGGCGGGAAGAACAAGAAGCCCAGCATCGCGATTCTCGAGCTGCGCCAGCCTTTTCAAACCGGCGAATCGGGCGAGAGCGCGCTGATCGCCGAATTGTTCCGGCGCGAAGGTTTGCCGGTGGAAGTAGTTTCTCCCGAGCAGCTCGAATATCGGGACAATGTGCTACGGCGCGGGAATTTCGCGATCGATTTGATTTTCCGCCGCGTGAAAGTGCAGGAATTTCTGGTGC
>JASHQT010000272.1 GCA_030039005.1 Bryobacteraceae bacterium | reverse complement strand
CTGCCCGCCGTTGATCATCAGCGAGGCGGAAATCGATCTGATGCTGGAGCGCTTCGCGCTCGCCCTCGAGGATACCGTGGCGATGGTTCGGGAGCGCGGCTTGAGGGAGAAAGAAATCCCGGTTTTCGCTCAGTAAAGCCTGCGAGATCACGCTCAGCCGTGTACCGGCGGAATGCGCGCACTCCACGGCCGCGCCTGCTCCAGTTGCGCCGCCAAGCGAATCAACAGGTCCTCGCGAGCGTATGCCGCGCCCAACTGCACGCCCACCGGCAAACCGGCCCCCGCGGATTCACCGGAGGTCCAATGCAAAGGCAGGCTAATCGCAGGCTGTCCCGCCATGTTGAAAAATGCCGTGAACGGCCACCACAGTGCGGAGGATTTGATTCGGGCCGCGTCCATGGCCAGCGCGCCCAGTTTGGGCGTAACGATGCCCGTTGCAGGCGAAACGAGTATGTCGAAACCGCCGGCCCACCAGCCGGCGAACAGATGGGTGAACGCGTCCATATCTTCCAGCGCCGAAAGATAATCCGCGGCGCTGACACCGCGTGCACGATCCAGCCAATACAGTGTGTCCGGATCGAGATTATCCGCTCCGGCCTTCCGGTCTAACTTGCGCTCGAAGTATTCGAGCGCGGCGAGCAGGCGAACCGGCCAGATGCGATGAAAGATCGTTGCTGTAGCGGGCGCGTCGGCAACGGACGGATGCGCCACCTCCACGTGATGCCCCAACGATTCGAGCAGCCTTCCGGTCTGTTCGACGGCCCGCTCGCACTCCGCATCGAGCACGCCCTCGACGCCGGCCGGCAAGCGATTCCACAGGCCGATGCGGAGCTTTCCGGGATCGGCGCCCACTTCGCTCAAGTATGGGCGCGCGGGCGAGGGTGGCGGCATCGGATCGCCGGGCAGGGAACCTGACGCAAAATCCATGCAGCCGGCGAGGTCGCGAACCGTCCGTGTCTCGAAGCCTTGCACGCTGACGGGCGTGAGCCATTCGGTGGACGGCCACATACTGATGCGGCCGCGCGTCGGCTTCAATCCCACCAGCCCACACGCCGCGGCCGGAAGGCGGATCGATCCACCGCCGTCGCTGCCGTGCGCCACCGGAACCATCAGCGCCGCCACCGCCGCGCAAGATCCGCCGCTCGACCCGCCGGCAGTCCTGGTCAAGTCCCAAGGATTCCGCGTCGGTCCCCAGGCGGACGGCTCGGTGGTCGCGACCGCGCCGAACTCGGGCGTGTTGGTTCGGCCGAGATTGATGAATCCCGCAGCTTGAATGCGGCGTGCCAGTTCCGTGGTCGCGCTCGCGACGTAGCGGCTTTCCTTGAGAAATCGCGACCCGCAGGAATCCGGCTCGCCGGCCGTCGCGCACCCGAGATCCTTGGTGAGAAACGGAACGCCGCGAAAAGGACCATCCGGCAAGTGCGCCGACCGCGCCTCCTCGCGCGCTCTTTCGAACCGCTCCCACACCACTGCGTTCAATTGAGGATTGACGCGCTCGATTCGCTCGATCGCCGCGTCCACCAGCTCCACAGGCGTAGCCTCGCACCGTCGAACCAGTTCGGCCAATGCGGTTGCATCGAGAGAGGTCACGTCAAAAGGTAGGCGGCGTGTTGATCCAGAGGATAATCGTCTCGCTCTTCCCGGGGTTTGCCCAGCTATGCTGCGTCTTGCTGCTGAAGTAAAAGCTGTCGCCAGCCCGAAGGTGGTACTGCTCGCCCGCCAGCACGATGTCCAGGCGGCCGCGCACCAGATAAAGGAACTCTTCGCCTTCGTGCGAGTAGGATTCTCCGCTGCCCGCGCCGGGAGCCACGCGAAACAAATGCGGCTCCATGGTGATCTTACCCGAAGCCAGCAGTTGCATCTGCACGCCGGGGCCGCCTTCCAGGCTCTTGCGATCCCGAGGCTTGACCAAGGGACCGGTGCCATCGATGGGGTGGAACAGATCGAGAATGTTCAGCCCGAAATACTGCGCCAGTCGCCGCATGATGCTGACCGATGCTCCGCTTTGCGAGCGCTCCAGGTTGCTCAGGAATCCGATGGATACGCCCACCGCGTTGGCGACCGTGGCCAGCGACTCGCCACGCTGCAAACGCAGCCTGCGGAACCGGGGACCGATGGAGGATTGCTGTTCGGCCTGCGCCGGAGCCCGATGATTGAGCAGTCCCTCCTGCTTCAGTTGGTGGAGAATCGCCGGCGCGTTGAGGCCTTGCACGCGGCGCAAATAGATGGCGCGGCGCAAGACCCGCAGGTCTTCATTGGTGTACAAGCGGTATTGGCTGCGGCTGCGCGCCGGCCGGGCCAGGCCCAGCTTTTCCCAGGAGCGCACCATGGACGCCGACACGCCCAGACGCTCGGCCACGGCGCCGACCTTGAGGGCCTCGCCCGGCTTTTTGGCGGAACGAGTCTGTTTTTTACCGCGCATGGCGCTTGAAGAATGGGAGTTAACCGAAGACTTGGGCAAGGATCGTCTCTACGTGGCCCCTGTTGGGCGCGATCATGAACCTCTGAGTATAGCAGCCGTCGCGCGCTTGCAATTGCATCGCGCATGCTTTTAGATTTATTGTAAGGTTCATCGGTTATGCACGACCTGGGAATGGATCGCCCCATCGCCCGCCGCGATTTTCTCAATGGCGTGGCGATCGGCGTGGGTGCGGGAGTTTCGGCGCTGGCCGTTTCGCGCGCCCAAGCGGCCCAGTCTGAGAACGATCCTCCGCTCCGCAGCCGGCTGCGCGGAAATTATCCCGAAGCGGTGTCTGAGTTCGATACGATCCGCGAAGGGAAGTATTCCCGGTTTCCGCTCGGGGATGGCGAAATCCGTGAGGACTACGATCTGGTGATCGCCGGCGCGGGCATCTCCGGGCTTTCGGCCGCCTACTTTTACCGCGCCGCCCTCGGGCCCGAGGCGAAAATTCTGATCCTCGATAATCACGACGATTTCGGCGGCCACGCCAAACGGAACGAGTTTCATTATCAGGACAAAACCTTCGTCAGCTTCGGCGGGACCATGGGCATCGAAACGCCCTATCCCTACAGCTATTGCGCCAAAGCCCTGATCCGCGATTTGGGCGTGGAGGTGGAGCGCAATCCGGAATTCCTGAATCACGACCTGGAGCGAAAATACGGGCTCGTGGCCGGTACGTTTTTCGATAAAGAGCATTTCGGCGAGGACCGGCTGGTGAAGGGCAATCCGCGCCTGCCGCAATTTTTTGCCCAGGCCCCGCTCTCCGACGCCGCCCGGCGCGACCTGGTCCGCCTGCACGGAAAAAATCCGGACTACTTGCCGGGGATGAGCGCCGCGGAGAAACGCGCCAAGCTCGAACGAATCAGCTACCAGGACTTCTTGCTCCACATCGCGAAAATGAGCCCGGACGCGCTGCCGTTCTTCATGGGCGCGGGCGGACGAAATAACAAGCGCGTCGACACTACGCCCGCGCTCGAAGCCGCCCGGCACGGCTTGGTCGGGTTCAATGGCCTGGGCCTGGATCTGGAGCAGGAATTCAACGAAGCTTCCTACCTGTTTCATTTTCCGGATGGCAACGCGTCCATCGCGCGGCTGCTGGTGGGCAAGCTGATTCCCGGGGCCCTGCCTCCGCGACAATCCATGGACACCATCGTCGAGGCGCGTCTCGCCTACGATCAGCTCGATCGCCCTGAATCGAACATCCGCATTCGCCTGAGCAGTCCCGTGGTTCGGGTGGAACACGACGGCGCGCCGGATCGCTCTAGCGGCGTGCGAATCGTGTACCGCAACGGCGGCAAAACCCTTGGTGTTCGCGCGCGCTACTGCATTCTGGCCTGCTACAACGCCCTGATCCCGGCGCTGGCGCCCGAGATCCCCGCGCGCCAGAAAGAGGCGCTGGCGTATCCGGCCAAAGTGCCGATGATGTACACCAACGTTCTGCTCAAGAAGTGGACCGCGTTCCAGAAACTCGGTGTCGCGCGTATCAGCGCGCCCTGCATGTATCATCCCAACACCGCGCTCGATCCAGGATCCACGGTGGGCGGTTATCAAGGCGTCAGCACGCCCGAAGAGCCGATCGTTTTCCACCTGACCGCGAACCCCAACAAACCAGGCCTTCCGCGCAAGGAGCAGAATCGCCATGGCGCGCAGGAGCTGCTCCACACGACGTTCCAGCAGTTCGAATTCAAAATTCGCGAGCAGCTCGCGCGCATGCTCTCGCCGGGAGGATTCGATCCGGCCGAAGACATCGCGGCCATCACGGTAAATCGCTGGCCTTACGGCTACGCGTATACTTACGACACGCTCGCCGACCCCGACGTCCCACCCGAGCAGCG
>JASHQT010000271.1 GCA_030039005.1 Bryobacteraceae bacterium | reverse complement strand
GTTTCGCTTTCCAGTTCCAACACGTCGGCCGCAACCGTTCCAACCAGCGTGACAGTTGCTGCCGGAGCAACTTCGGCGGCGTTCACGGTCACGGCGGGAACAGTGACCACTTCGACTTCAACCACCGTAACCGCATCTTATTCCGGCACCAGCGTAACCTCATCGAGCTTTACCATCACCCCGCCAGCGGCGGCGCTCAGCAATGTGTCGGTCAGCCCGAGCACGATTGCGAGCGGCGCAACCGGCACCGGAACCGTCACGTTGACCCAAGCAGCCGGTAGCGGTGGAGTCACGGTTTCGCTTTCCAGTTCCAACACGTCGGCCGCAACCGTTCCAACCAGCGTGACAGTTGCTGCCGGAGCAACTTCGGCGACCTTCACAGTCACCGCTGGTTCGGTCACGACCTCGACTTCCGCCACGGTGACGGCAACGTATTCCGGCGTGAGTAAGACTTCGTCGAGCTTCACAATCACACCGCCAGCGGCGACGCTGAGCAGTGTGTCGGTCAGCCCCAGCACGATTGCGAGCGGCGCAACCGGCACCGGAACAATAACCCTGACTGAAGCTGCGGGCCCCGGTGGAGTCACAGTTTCGCTGTCTAGTTCCAATGCGACAGCGGCAACCGTTCCAATTAGCGTGACGGTCGCTGCCGGGGCAACTTCGGCGACATTCGCCGTCACCGTCGGCACGGTGACTACGTTGACCTCGGCGACTGTGACAGCATCTTATTCCGGCGCCAGCGTAACCTCATCGAGCTTTATCATGACCCCACCAGCGGCTGCGCTCAGCAGTGTGTCGGTCAGCCCGAGCACGATTGCGAGCGGCCAAACTGGTACCGGAACGGTCACGTTGACCGAAGCGGCTGGCAGCGGTGGAGTGGCGGTTTCGCTCTCCAGTTCCAACACCTCGGCCGCAACCGTTCCAACCAGCGTGACAGTTGCTGCCGGGGCAACTTCGGCGACGTTCACCGTCACAGCTGGCACGGTAACGACCTCGACCTCGGCGACCGTGACGGCAACCTATTCCGGCGCGAGCAAGACTTCATCGAGCTTCACGGTCACCCCGCCACCGGGGGCTCTGAGCGGTGTGTCGGTCAGCCCTAGCACGATTGCGAGTGGCACAACCGGCACGGGAACGGTCACGTTGACCGAAGCGGCGGGAGCGGGTGGAGTCACGGTTTCGCTTTCCAGTTCGAATACATCGGCCGCAACCGTTCCAATTAGCGTGACGGTCGCGGCAGGCGCGACCTCGGCCGTGTTCACTATCACCGCTGGCACGGTAACGACCTCGACCTCGGCGACGGTGACGGCAACCTTTTCCGGGGCGAGCGTGACCTCATCGAGCTTCACCATCACTCCGCCACCGGCGGCGCTCAGCACTGTGTCGGTTAGCCCGAGTTCGCTTGCCAGCGGCGCAACCGGTACCGGAACCGTCACTCTGACGGCGGCAGCCCCGAGTGGTGGCGCAAGCATATCGCTGTCCAGTTCTAATGCGACAGCGGCAACCGTTCCAACTAGCGTGACGGTGGCAGCGGGAGCAACTTCGGCCACGTTTACTGTCACCGCTAGCACGGTGAGTACTCCAACCTCGGTAACCATAATGGCATCTTATGGGGGTGTTTCGTTGACGTCGGCCAGCTTCACCATTAATCCCCCAGCATCGTCTGATCCAACGCCCGCACCTAGTCCCACGCCAACGCCTAGTCCGATTCCAGCACCTAGTCCGATTCCAACACCTGGTCCAACGCCAATCTCACCTATCAGCAGCGGCCCAGCCTTAGCGAGCATATCCGTAAGCCCTAACGCTCTCGCAAGCGGGCAATCCGGAACCGGGACTGTCACGCTGACAGCGCCGGCTGGATCCGGGGGAGCAATGGTGGTGCTTTCGAGCTCCAACAGCACCGCTGTCAGCTTGCCTAACAGCGTAACGATCCCGCAAGGTGCAAGTTCGAACAACTTTGTGGTCACGGCCGGGAACGTGATTTCCTCGACCGCTGCGATCCTGACAGCCACCTATTCCGGCGTCAGCACCTCATTCAGCCTCATCATCAATCCGGCTACCAGCACGGCTCTTGCGACCAGCACGGCTCTGAAGAGCATATCCTTCAGCGCCAGCCCCATGGCCCTGGTAGGCAGCAACCAAATCGGCGTAGGAACTGTGACGCTGACAGCACCGGCCGGCCCCGCCGGGGTCCTGGTTCTCCTGAACTCAAACAGCTCGGTGGTCAGTGTGCCTTCCAGCGTAATCGTTCCGCAAGGCTCAACTTCTGCAACGTTCCAGGTGACCGAGAACCTACCGAGTGGGCCCAGCCCGCAGAATGTGTTGGGAGCGATCACTCTGACGGCTAGCTACGCAGGGGTTAGCGAGCAGTGTCAGGTGATGATTGCAGGCGTCCTAAATTAGGACAGCTCCTTCCTAAGCCTCCGCTTACTGTATGAGCACAGCAACTGTGCCATCCATTGTTCGATACGTTCGTAACTAGTTCTAAATCGTCGCACTTTCTGGAGCGGGGCGCCGCGAGAACTCCTTAATTATCAATAGCTACAAGGGGTGAGGAGTTTGGCCCCTCTTATGCACCGGCCTTCAGACTTCGCGAATTTGGTGCTGGCCCTGAGAGTTCAGGGCCAGGCACTTGCGGGGTGGATAGTCCATTTTGACATACACAAATTTGGTGTTATTCGATAGCATGGAGAAGAAATCCCTCGAGGAAAGTAAGGAAGGTAAACCAACAGACGCAGTGCCTTCCCCCTGTCCGCTCTGCGGAACGACCGACACTGAGCGATCAGCAATATCATCCTTAGACACGCTGTTACAGTCGCACTTAGAATTATGTGCGGTACTTCGCTTGGTTGGCCGGCAGTTGCTGCGGTACGAGCATGAACATAACCACCCATTCGATAAGTTGCGCACTGCTCTCAGGCGAGCGGAGAACATCCAGCATGCATTGAAGCTCCTGGAGACACACCCAAAAGCGTTGAAACGATTTGACTCATCGGATTCCAGTGGGTATGAGCCTGTTACGAACGAAGTTCCTGTTCGCAAGAAAGCTCAAAGGCGGAATCGTTTGAGACGCCCGCGCTCGCTACGCGTCGTCAGGCTGCCGCCCGCTGACCTCGCCTCGCCGAAGAGCACTTAATCGATTCCCAGCTTTTTCATCTTGTACAAGAGCGCCTTATAGTCTACTCCGAGAATAGACGCTGCTCGCTTTCTGTTCCATTGCGTCGAGTACAAGGCCTTCGTAATGAGCTCAATTTCGGCCGCTTGGCGGACCTGATCAAGTTTTGTCAGCTGCGAGCCGTCATGCTCGCGTTGGTTCGGCGCGTAACCACCGTTGGCAGCCGGAGCCGGGCTTAGCCTTTCGGCCGAAGCTGATGCTATTGGCTTACTCATAAAATCCGCATTCGCCATCTTGGAGTTGCTGACGCGAGGACGAACGTCGTCGGGAGAATTTACTCTTGGCAGGTGATCCCGACTGAACGTCCGGCTGCTGAATCCTTGAAGCTCGTCCAGGATCATCTCGGGATTTCTTACGACTAAGTATCGCCGCATGACGTTTTCCAGCTCCCGGATGTTTCCTGGCCAATGATGATTGAGCAGCGCGGTTCTCAATGCGGGACCTATCTCGGGAACGGGAGCGTGGGCGATCGCATGCTTCTTCAAAAACGATAAAGCCAGCGGGACGATCTCATCCGTCCGTTCCCGCAACGGTGGCACCACGATGTTAAAGACATTCAACCTGTAATATAAATCTTCGCGGAACTCCTCATGGGAGATCCTCTCCGTCAGATCCCGGTGCGTTGCAGCGATCACCCGTACGTCAACCTGCGTAGCTTCCTGCGCGCCGATTCTGTGGAACTCGTGATCCTGGAGCACCTGAAGCAACTTAGCTTGAAGCCTGAGGTCCATATCCCCGATCTCATCGAGCAGGATCGTCCCGCCATCCGCGAGTTCAAACTTTCCGGGCGTGCTCTTAAACGCACCGGTGAAGGCGCCTTTCTCATAACCGAACAGCTCGCTTTCCACTAGCTCGGAAGGAAGGGCGGCGCAGTTCAATTTCAAGAAAATCCTGCCGGCACGCAGTGATTGATCGTGGATATGACGGGCCAGAACTTCCTTGCCCACCCCGGTTTCGCCTTGGAGCAAGACAGGT
Source organism: Bryobacteraceae bacterium (assembly GCA_030039005.1). The sequence continues at coordinate 799 of JASHQT010000271.1, read as the reverse complement.
ACATCGCAAGCTGCCAGCCGATTTAACAGAGGCTCCATCCCCCGAATCCAGTTGCCTGCTTTGAGGTTTAACTCGGGTTTGCCCGAAGAAGCGATAGGACGTCTGGGGGTGGGAGGGGTTAACGGCAGAAGATCGTCGATCGCCGGTCTCAAATCGCTGTCGGAAACGGCTCGGGTCGGAAACTCGTTAGCGCTGTTCATAAGGCTGAAGGCCTCACAACGCAACTCGACCCGCGCCCTGGACGCTGAAGATGTTTGCGAATCTCGGACTCGTCCTCCTCAATCACAGCGCGGGACGGGGCGGACAAGAACGCTTGACGGATTGAAACCCAAACGCGGACCAGAGCGAGCGAAACTGTGGATCCTATTGTCTGGTTCCTTGGTCGAATGCCAATATTTTGGGACTTATAACAAAAGTTTCGCACAGCAGAGGTTTCCATAAACGACCCACGTTTTTCCAGGGTTTTTATGATTACCCAAAATAAGCTGAACAAGTGCTATTCACAAGGGTTGTTTTCCCCCCAGGGGGCCCAACCGTACTGGAAGGATCGTTTTTTCGCCTTTTTACAATTTTTTGCCGTTTCTGATGATCGAACTCAGCCAGCAGCTAATTCCTTCGGCGGAGATGAAGCCTTAGTTTGAGGATAGCGAGGTTGGGCATTCCCACGAAGCTTCCGATTCAACCGTCGCTTGTGCCAGCGAACGGTCTCAAGACTGATAAAGAGCGCATCCGCAATCGCGGCGTTTTTGTAGCCCTGTGAACTCAAATCCAGGATGCGCAGTTCTTGCTGTGTCAACCC
>JASHQT010000270.1 GCA_030039005.1 Bryobacteraceae bacterium | reverse complement strand
AGTCAGATCCTCCTAGCGATAAAGAAGCTGCTTCTCGCCCACCACATCAACGTCGCTGGAGTCGATTACGGCGGTTGGACCACCAGCGTCGATGAAGGGAACGGCCGAGCTGCTGGCGACCGATGTGCCCGGATTTGAAGCCGGCGTGTGTCAGCTTCTTATGGACCCCAAGACTAGCCATACTGTTTTTTATCATTCCCATCCGAAAGCTTCGCAGCACACCATCAACGGAAGCTTACGGGACGTGCCCCGAAATGGCGACCGCAAGTGGAAATATCGGGGGCAGCTTGGGATTCGTTCGTCTCGCCAGCTAGATGTGCGCCGGTCAGATCGCGATCGGCCACAGCCTGACGCCGAATCGCCTGCGATCAGTTCCTCGGCCCACCCCGGATCTCCGATCACCTTCGCGCCGCGCTGCGGAACAGCGAAACCAGGCGTTCGTAACGGCCGGGCGCCAAGTATCTCGGTCGATACACGCACCGGATCGCTATCTCCAGTCGCCGTCTGTTGGTGTTCGATGGCGAGCGCGTCACCTTCCGTTGGAAGGACTACAAGCATCACCGCCAACCCCCTGCTTTGTTCGTCGGACTTGGAGCTGGATACTGAACCGCCGGGCGCCGCCGATGACGCCATCCACGTCCACCGAAGTGATAGTCTCGCCGACGCTACGCCGTAGGAGTATCGGCAAGTCGGCGATCACGAGGGCAGCGCAATCCTCCTTGCGGAGGCGCTGGGAGCTTCTGGGCCGGCCGCTATGGTCCATGACCGTTATTGTGAGAACGTTTATCTAAATGTGTATGCCTGGGTTACTCGTCCCGCGTACCTTCACGACTCCGATCGTGGCCCTAGGCAGCACTCATTTTCATTCGGCGAATCGAATTGCATAATCCGACTGATCAGAGCGGTGGCTCTGCGCACGGCGCACCGTCGGGCGCCGGTACGCCTCGCGTATTTCAATGTCCGTTTGACCTGCGTGGGCTCGTCTAGGGTTATTCGAATGGGATCGCTCGGATTTGTACCTTATTCTCACCAGGGCGATCCTGCGCTCATAATCGGGCATGAGGACCTTCGGCATACTTGCTGCGAGCTTGCTGTGCGCAACATCGCTACCCGCACAGCACGCGAGAGTTGCGGCAAGACCGGCCAGCGCTTCTGCTGTGGCCCCGAGACCAGCTGCGGAATCGAAACTGGCTGCCCAGCCGGCACTCAGTCACGCTCCCGCAGCGAAATCAGCGCAGCGGGCCACGGACGTGAGGGTCCATGGGTTGCCCTCCAGACCAATCAAACGGCGGTCGACGGCGTATTGGCGAAATTTCTGTTTCCATAATCCGTATGCCGCTGTTTGTCAGGGTTCCGATTTTGTGGCCCAGCAAACCACCCCGACGCGAGTGACTCCGACTGTCATTCTAAATCAGTACGGGCCGACGACCCAGCCTGCCGCCCCCGAGTCGATGCTTGTCAACCCGACAGGGTTCGGCGCGCCGGCCGAGCCGATCGTGAAGGTGTCCGACGAATTGGCCGCCGGTGTATCAGTGGGAGACAGCCAAGCGGATATTCGCCAGAAGCTGGGCGAGCCCTATTCCATGATCAGCGGGGGTCCGGAACGATACACGTACTTCCTGCAATCCGGCGGGTCGCTTCAAATCGACTTCGAGGGCGGTCGCGTAACGCAAGTGCGGAATACAAACAATTACCGATAACTGCGGCCCAACCGCTAATTCCGGACCACTCGAACAACAGCAAGGCCCTCCAGAGCAGTTGGCGCCGAGTCACCCTGTTCTGGTCCGCGTTGCGAATCATTCTGACCCGCCGGGGCGCGAGTGATAGCGCTGGAACAAGCGAGCAATGGAACACTACGGTGATGAGAACGGTTGTCAAGCGACTCCACCGCCTGGAGCGAGCAACTATTGCCGACGAGCGCGAATGCACCGCCGGTGAAGCCATCGTGGGGGCCAGGGGGCGACGTTTAGCTGCGGATTACGAAGAGCCTACTTTCCCAGGGCTGGTTCGACGTTTGCCGTGGCGATGCCGAGCACATCAATCGGGCCTACAAGTGGCTGAGAGAGAATCCAAGTGAACAAAGTCATTCATAGGCGTCTTGATAGGATTGAGCGGAGTATCCAATCACACACCGGCCCGGCGTACGGCGGTTTCGTGGCTTCGCTCGTCCAGTAGTAGGCGACGCAGAGTCCGTAGGTCGTTGAGGATACGGCGGCTTGCGGCCATGTGGTTCGCGAGTTTATTGAGATTGAAATGGACCACTTGCAGCACATCCTTGCGGCGGCCAGCGGCAGCGCCTTCGGTTACAGCGAGAGCGATCGCCGCGTCCATTTCGGCAATCGCTTCTTTCACCGCCTCGGCGAGCAGGGACACGTATTCGTGCGAAGCCTCGATATTGTCGAACGGGGTCTCGGAATGGGGGTGCACTCTTAACCTCCTGAGTTGTGAAACTGTCGGCCTGGGTGTATTTGCTGTTGATTCTCTCACGACCGGGTGCGTGTGGCCTTGCTCCTGCAGACTTGTCAGTTCGAAATGACGGCGAAGTCCGTCGTTTGGCGCTGGCCTCGCCGTCATGCTTGGACACTGTGCTCCGCTTCCAAGCGAGATGAATTTAACGCCAGTGGCGGCTTCGGCATATGGAACCTTCGTCCCTGGGAGTGACAGTACGCGCAGCGATCCGTTGCCTGTCAAACTCGCCAAGCAGCTGAACCTAAGTCATTAGTATGATTGGCTCATCTCGGCGTCAGGTCCGGGTTCGAGGATACCAACGCCCGACGAATCAAAGCCTAGCGTTGGAGCGGAACTCGGTTAGCGCTCAGGTTGCCTCTGCTATGGTGCTTGCAGATAGTGGGGATCGTGAAAATGCGATCGAAATGCTTCGCAGCGCACTAGCGAAAGATCCAAATAACGTCGAAGGGTCAAAGAGAACTCGCCACTATCTATTCCACCTCGGGGAACATGCCGGAGGCGGAGCCTCTTTATGTTCAGGCGATAAAACTGCGTCCAAACGATTGGAACACATGGTCCTAATCAGGCGTGGCTCACTATCGCAACCAAGACTACGTCCATGCCGAAAGGGACTTTCAGACCGTTGTTAATTTGGCACAGACAACCAGTCTGCGCACCGAAACCTGGGCGCGGCGGCTATGGCGCTCGGTAAGTTCGAGGAGGCTGAAAAGGGGTTTAAGATTTCGGCTAGTCTCGCTCCGTCGGCAGCCACCGATTCGAATCTTGGTGCTCTTTACATCTACCAGGGCCGCTACAAAGAGGCCGTCGATGTCATGCAAAGAGCTATTCAGTAGTCGACTTCTGGTCACCGGAATGTGCACATACTTTGGGCGAACCTAGCCGAGGCGTACGCGTACTCCCACCAGAAGTTGAAGGCCGTCGAAGCATACCGGCGGGCGAGTCAGGAGGTTGAAAAACAGGTTGCCTTCGCGCCCAATGATCCCGATTTGCTGAGTTACGCCGCAGTGTACCAAGCGAAAAATGGAGAATTTCATCAAGCTATCGATGACATCGGTCGTGCGCTGAGCTTTGCACATGGGAATCCATACGTCAGTTTTCGTGCGGCGGTTGTTTACGAATTGTGGGGTGAGCGCGACCACGCCTTTTCCACATTCGCCGATGCTATTCGCGGAGGCTATTCCTTGGATGAAATGGACCGTGAACCAGTACTATCGAATCTCCGCAAGGACCAGCGATATCGACAAATAGTCACCAAATAGAGGAGAAGGCAATGAATTATGAAAGATCTCGCTCGTAAGCACATGGTCACGTTACTGATGTGTCTGAGTTTCTGTGCATCGGAAGCATTTGCCCAGCACCAAATTGGTGTCAGTGTCGTCTCGAACAAGTCACGTACACGCACAAGGGCCGCGACGGTGAAAACTGTCACATTCTAGCCGGGTACCACGAAACTGTGACGTGGCCTGTGATGATAATCAAAGTTGTTCGTCCTTCGCCATAGCTTTTCAAAGTTCGCCCTGTAAGGAACCCCCCTAAATAGCTCTGGCACCCCTGCCAGCGCTCTATGCACGATCAACGATATGTCCGTTTTACAACCCGACAAATATACAATCACCGTTCAGCCTTCAGGCTCATCGGACGATCCATTCGTCATCGTTGACAACCAAGGTAGACCACCGAAGAAGAAGCCCTCGAAGCGGACAAAGCCTTGATCTGTTGTTAACGGCGCTCGAAGCGAATTTGAACTTGTGCCAGGCATTTTGGCGGAACTAACGGAACCATTCAATCAAATGAATGGTTTAGAACGGAACTACCTGACGGAACCACGATGGAACCGACCGGAACTGCTCCATCCCACGACATCCCTGAGTTGGTTCCGTCCAGTTCCGCCGTGATTCCGTTCGAGGTTGCAAGGCCGTTCTGTTTGCCGACACTAGCGCTCGACGCCGAATACGGCTCGCCACGTGATAAGGCCATCGACGCTGTATCGACCCGGCCCAGAGAAGATCAGCCAAACGAGAATCAACGTGTATAGGACCTCGGGAAGGTACAGGAAGTCGTCGAGCCAGCTGAGGACACCACTCGCCTGGATGCTGTGGATGCGATTGGTGGCGATCGCGACGATCATGTCACAAGCGAGCACTGCGGCGCACATCGGCGTAAGCAGTCCAAGCGCTAGTCCCGCCCCGCACGCAAACTCGACGATGGACACGAAGAGCGCGCTGGCGTGCGGGAACGGGATGTGCGATTGGACCATAGTCTGCTCAAGCACCCCGAACTGCGCTGGCACGAACAGCTTTGTCCCGCCGGAAATACAGAAAAATATGCCGATCAGAATGCGGGCCGCAGTGATAGGCACCCATTCCCCGGCGCGGAGCATCGTCAAGACGTTCTGGATCATATGTGTCATGTCGTGACTCGACCCCGCTTGGCGGCCGGTGAATCCCATTCTTCCGCCGCTTGCCTTAGGGTGCCCACGCCGAGAGCATACTGCAAGCCGGGGCTCACTCCCGCGTTGAAGTTGTTTTCCAGGATATGGGCGTGCCTTGTGGACCAATAATATTGGCATCCGCTGTCAAAGTGCGGCCATCCCCTGAAACAGTGACACGCTGAGTCCCCACATTAATTCCGCCCTTGCGGAGTGTAGCTTCGAAGACGCCCCCTCCTTCGAGTACACGGACACTGACAGAATCGGCCAGTGGGCTCCCCGCCACTGGATACCAGTTACCGTCCAGTTTATAGACCGCGCTAGTTTTCACGACTCGGCCGTCCGACCAAGTTGCTTCGCTGCTCATGTGAACGCCGTCGGACTCCTGCGTTGTCCTGGTGACTCCACTCACGGGATGCGGCAGGTCGGGCCGTGATGCTTCCACTTTATTTATTTTCCAGGTCCCTAAAAAGGCAACTGGAGCTGTTGCTGGTGTCATAGGTTGTTATCCTCCCTTGAATTTTTGCGCTGTTCACTCCCTCACCAATTCGCGGTTGGACTTCGAGGTTGAGCGTCGACGCGGAGTTTAGCCTAGCAATGCGCGACCTGGATTACAAGCCGGCACTCGCCGATTGTTCGCACCGACAAATTCAACTTAATGGGCTCAGACTGAGTGCGCTCGTTGGCTGCCATTGCGGGTGGTAACTTTACAGCTAGAGGGTGCAGATGATCCGACCATGTCCCGCCTGTGGTGCAAGCAACCGGATTCCCGCGAAACACTTGTCCGACACGGGTCGTTGCGGCTCCTGCAAAACCACCTTACCGCCAGTCTCCGAGCCAATCGAAGTAGATGCAACCGTGTTCGCAGAGATCACCCGCGAAGCCAAAGTGCCGGTGCTGGTGGATTTTTGGGCGCCGTGGTGTGGTCCCTGCCGCATTGCTGCGCCTGAGGTCCATGAGCTTGCGCGGGAGATGGCAGGACGAGGCCTAGTCCTTAAGGTCAACACGGAGGAATACCCAACTCTAGCAAACCAGTTTCGGATTCAGTCGATTCCGTATTTCGTGCTCTTACGCCGAGGCATAATCATCGCGGAGCGAGCGGGTGTTATTCCACGGTCAGAGATGCGGCGGTGGTTCGCGTTGGCAGCATGATCAAAAACCGGCTGCCTAGTCGGAGGTCTTCGAATCCTCAACGATCAATTCGGTGCTCATTTGAATCGCAGGCTTCAGTGAGCGGTAAATTGGGCACTGATCTGCGAAAAACGAATGCACACGATTGGCGGTTTCGCGCTGAAATTCTGGCGCGCGCAACTTTAGCCGCACGTGAATTCGCTTGATGACCAGCACGGAGCCTTCTAATTCGATTTCTCCCACCGCCTCAGATGTCAGCCGCTCGTTTGAGGCATCAATTTGACGCGCCTCCAGCGCGCCTCCGAAGGTTCCGGTGAGTCAACCGGCCGTTGCGGCTACAACATAGTCCAACGTAGTAGCATGCGGCGCCAGAACTTGGGGTGGCACTTTGTAATGCTCGGCCACTGCGCCATGCACGCCGAAGATCACAGGTTGCGATTCGGCCGGCAAGTAAGCTCTGCGGATTGGGCCTTTCACGCGTTCGATACGAACATTGGAGCGATACACGACCTGGGACATTTAACCTCCTACATCGACGATTTTACTGGCGAATCCAACCGGAGCGGAACGAAGCACTGGTCGAAGCGAGCCGGACAAGTGCCGGAATAGTTTCCGTCGATGAGATGCACGCTCATGCAAGTTCTTGTTTTCACGCCGGGGCGACTTGTTTAGACTGAACGCGTTGGACCAAAAGCGATCGCAAGGTGATCTCCCCGATGAGCTCAGCGACTCCGAAATCCTTGTCTCGCTTCTCAAGCGAATCCTAAAACGCCCGGAATCAGCGATCAGGATCGACTCGCAAGTGCAAAGAAATGGGAGCGACTCTGAATTTCCAGGGACTGCGAGCCTATCAACCGCGCATAGGCTTCGTGGATCAAGGCCGTCGTTTGCAGCAGATGGCCCGGCCTTTCCTCCCGCAGCTCACGCGCGGCGATCCGGTGCAACTCGCTGTAGACCACCGCCATGGCCTGCTGGCCGGCTTCGCGGTCGCCGCGTTGCATTTGTGCCAGCAGACTGGTGAGTTGAGGTTTCTCCGTTTCAGGAGAAGGCATTGCGGATAGTATATACAGTTCCCCGGTGCTCAGTACTAGTACAAAAGTCTATGCGAGATTGCGGAACGGTTTTTTTGATCAGTTTGCGGGCTCTTCCCCGCTTACCTAATCAGAAAGCAAGTAACTCCCGATCAGCTTGAACGACTGAAAGGCTCGGGATATACTAAGCTACCCTTCGTCTGAGCCGATATTCAGAGGAGGAAGTTTCCACGGGAGGATGGAAGGATTTGTATGACTTCTAAGTTGTTCGGTTCTGTTGGAATACTTTTGGCGGGCGCCGTGGCGGCAGCTTTTGGCCAAGATACGGCAGCACTACAAAAAAAGCTCGTTGCCGAGTACGCGCTGACGCAACCGACCGCGGCCAATGACGATATCGTCACGCCAGGCGCCATCCTGGTTTTGCAGAAAAGCGATCTGGTTCTGGGGCCCGTATCGGCCTCCAATTTGTACACAAACGCTTACAAGGATGGGAAGATCCAGCCCAATTCCTTTGCTCAGACCAAGAAAACCCTTGGAAGGCTTGGAGTGCTTGGCAGTCACATCCCGGGGTTGGGAGGAGCGGACTCGAACTCGGGGGCCGCGCCTAGGACCTACGTCAAGGGCGAGAAGATGTGGGTGACGAAAATCGAACTCAAGACCGAGAACAAGCAGCCGGAGATTGTTTTCGAGCTTTTCACGGACGCGGTGAACGATGTTCGCTATCGAGGAGCCTTGAAGTTTCCCTATGCCCAGGGAACTTCCGATGACGACGTGGACAAGTTGATCGCGGAGGTATTCAAAGTCCAGCCCGCGGATCAGGATCAGCAGGCTCAAGCTCCGGCCGCGGGACAAGCCGCGGCGCCCGCTCCCGCTCCAGCAGCTCCGCCGGCTGCGGCTCCCGCACCTGCGGCGCCGGCAGCGCTTCCGGACGTTCCGCCTCCGCCGCCACCGGCGGACGAACCGGCCGCTCCGCCTAAGACCATATCGATCGGACAAACCCCCGAGCAAGTGATTGCGGCGATGGGGCAGCCGGAAAAAATCGTTAAGCTCGCGAAGAAGGAAACGTACTACTACAAGGATTTGAAAGTGATTTTTACGGCCGGCAAGGTGAGCGACGTGCAATAGGCCGGGCCGCCGCAATTTATCGAGAGGCAGCCTGAGGAGGAGAAAAATCGATGACCTCGCGTTCAAAACTGTTCGTTGGCGCATTGGCGGCGTTGTGCCTGACCGTTGGAACCGCGCAAGCGGATAACACCAAGAAGCCCGCGGCGCCCGCAAAACCGGCGCCCAAGCCTGCGGCGAAGCCGGCCGGCGGCGCCAAAACTCCCGCTGCCGGCGGCGCTCATGGAGCGACCACGACGGGAGGCCACACGGGTAGCGGGATCACTACGTCCGGGAAACCGGGCGGAGCCACCACCACCGGGGGGCATGGCGTAACGACATCCGGGAAGCCTGGCGGAACAACCACCCCGGGCGCGCGTCCAGCCACAGCCGGTGCGCGGCCGGCAACCGCGTCTCCAGCGTCGCGCAGCATGCCTCACACAGCCAGCGGTGCGCCGCCGCGGGGCAGCACCATGCGCAGCACTCCGCGCGGCGATCAGGTTCGCATGCGGCCCGGCGGAAGGCCGGGTGACGTGCATGTCGCGGGACGCAACATGGATATCCATCACGATCTGCATGGCGGCCGCAGCAGCCGCGTGGAGCGGGCCGATCATTCGCGTGTCGTCGCCGAGCGCGGGCGGCGCGGGTACGTCCAGCATCCTTACGGCTGGCGAGGGCATGAATATGGCCATCGCACCTACTGGGCGCATGGCCGCGGGTATGACCGCTTCTACGCCCGTTATCCCTATCACGGCGTGTATCTCGAAATGTACAGTCCGGTGGTCTATTATCCGCCGGCCTTTTATGGCTGGGCGTACAATCCCTGGGCTGTACCGGTGGCCTATCCGGTAGCAGCGTGGGGTTGGGCGGCCGCGCCCTGGTACGGGGTCTATGGCGCGGCTTGGTTTACGCCGTTCCCGGTGTACGCCAGCGCTTCGCTCTGGCTGACGGATTACATGATTTCCACCTCACTAGCGGCGGCATACCAGGCGCAGGTGGATGCCGGTGCACAAGCCCAGGCGCAGGCTGACGTCGCGCCCGATGCCGCGCCGCTGACACCCGAAGTCAAGAATCTGATTTCGCAGGAAGTGCAGCGCCAGATCGCGGTGGAAAATGCCGAGGCCGCGCCGCAGCAGCAGGACGCCGGACCGAATCCGGCCATTAGCGGCGTGCAGCGGCTGTTGAGCGACAATCAATCGCACGTATTCGTGGCCGGCGCAGCGCTCGACGTTGTGGACGCCAGCAGCAACGAATGCGCGCTGAGCGAAGGCGACGTGTTGCAGCTCACTCCCACGCCTCTGCCGGACGACGCCACGGCCGCCACTTTGGTGGTGATGACCAGCAAAGGCGGTGTGGAGTGCAAGAAGGGCGCCGCTGTCACGGTGAATATCGAAGACCTGCAGGATATGCAGAACCACATGCGGGAAGCGATCGACCAGGGCATGGGAGATCTCAAGGCCAAGCAAGGGCAGAACGGATTACCGATGGTTCCACCCTCGGCGAGCGCGGCGCCCGTGAAGGCGGAGTTCGCCATGAATGCCCCTCCCCCGGATGCAACGGCGCAGCAGCAGATTGACGCGCAGGCTCAGGACTCCGATAAGGCGGAACAAGAAGTGCTGGCGCAAGCGGGTTCCGCGCCTGCCGATGCCGCTGCTCCCGCTCCCGCCGCTGAGCCCGCTCCGGCTGCCGCTCCCGTCGAAATCAGCCTCGGCCAGACCGTGGATCAGGTGACCGCGGCGCTCGGCCAGCCCAAGAACATCGTGGATTTGGGCGCGAAGAAAATTTACGTGTTCAAAGACATGAAAGTGACTTTCAAGGACGGGAAAGTCAGCGACGTGCAGTAAGACTGCTCGATTCTTGGGGCGCGCGGCCGGTAGTAATATGGACGTGCTATGTCCGCGAATCGAATTCTGACTACGCACGTCGGAAGCCTGGTGCGGCCGCCCGAACTGCTTCCGTTCTTCCGCGAGATCGAAGACGGCCGTCCGGTGGATGAAACCGCGTTTTCGAAGTGCCTGCGCGAGTCCGTGGCCCAGGTGGTGCGGCAACAAGCCGAGGCCGGCGTCGACATCGTGAGCGACGGCGAGTATGGCAAAAGCGGCAACTGGGCCTGGTACATCCAGCAGCGCATCGCAGGATTTACCACTCGCCCGGCCACGCCCGAAGAAGCCGAAAATCCGCTGATCACGATGAGCATGGGCCGGGACTTCTTCGATTTCCCGGAATTCTATGCCGAGTATTTTCCGACGCAGGGATTCAAGGTCCGAAGCGCCACCATGACGACGGTTTGCACGGGGCCGATCCGCTACGTCGGCCACGCGCTGCTCGAGCGTGATATCGCGAACCTGAAGGCGGCGCTAGCCAACGTCAAAGTGGAGGATGGATTCCTGCCGGTGGTCGCGCCGGGTAGCGCGTATCCGATCTACAAAAACGAATATTACAAGGACGATCAGGACCTGCTGTGGGCGCTGGCTGAGGCCTGCCGCGAGGAATATAAGGCAATTCTTGACGCCGGGCTGCAGGTGCAGATCGACGACGCGTTCCTACCTTGGACATACGAACGCATCGTGCCGCCGATGAGCATGCAGGATTACCGCGAATGGGCGGAGCTGCGCATCGACGCGCTGAATCACGCTATCGAAGGCTTGCCGCAAGAGCGCATCCGTTATCACATCTGCTGGGGCAGTTGGAATGCGCCGCACACGCACGACGTGCCGCTCAAGGATATCGTCGATTTGCTGCTGAAGCTGCGCGTGGGCGGCTATCAGTTCGAAGCCGGGAACGTGCGGCACGAACATGAATGGAAAGTGTGGAAAGAGGTGAAAATACCCGAGGATCGCGTCCTGATTCCCGGCGTCATCAGCCACGTGACGAACGTGGTGGAGCATCCGGAACTGGTGGCGGAGCGTCTGATTCGTTTTGCCGAGATCGTGGGACGCGAGCGCGTGATGGCAGGCTCGGACTGCGGATTCGCCCAAGCTCCGTTTACGCGCCGCGTGCATCCGTCCATCCAATGGGCCAAGCTGAAAGCGCAGGCCGAAGGGGCGCGCATCGCCAGCGCGAAATTGTGGGGAAGAAGCTCGGCTACCGCTTAGCGGCGCCGGTCGCGGAGACTTCGAACAGCTCGATGTTGACGCCGTTCGGATCGACGACGAAAATATTCCGGATCGACGGCGTGAACTGAACCGGTTTGCCGTCCTTCGAAATCACCTGCACGCCGGCCGCGCGCATGCGCTCGAGCAGGCCGTCGATACCGGTGACGCGCAGTGCGAGGGCTGGCGCGCCGGGGTCGGGAACGCGCAGGTGGAACGGTTTGCGGTCCAGATCCTTGTACTCGTAAAAGGCCACCAATGCCTTGGTGCCGGGCACGTTCGCTCGATACTCGCGGACTTGCGCGGTGCTCGGCCCGCCGATCATGTCGAAGTACCCCGGATTGCTGTGGTAGGCGTCACGGCCCGTGAGGTCAAAGCCCAGCAGATCGTGATAAAACTTCACCGTCGAATCCTTGCTCGCGATCGCAAGGCCGATGTCGGCGCCGAATATGTTCGCCTCGGGTACGATATCCTGCTGCTGGAGCTCGACGATGTGGCACAGGAAGCCGTCGGGATCGCGCACCATGAACACCCGCGTATTGCCGAGCGTCACGGGTCCCTGAGAAGTGGTGACGATCGGATCGTTGCGCTTTTTGACGGCCGCAACGATCGGATCCAGATTCTTCACGCGCAACACCAGGATCGCGGCTCCGGGATCGAAGGGCCGGGCTTGGCCGGCGTGACGGTCCACTCCCGAAAATTGGGTCAGCTCCAAGCGGAACGGGGTGTTCGGCAGTTTCAACGACGCCAATTTCAGTGACGCGCCGGGCGCATCGATCAACGCGGGAACGCCGGGATTGGGGAACGGGCGCGGCTCGCCCGTGAGGCCGAACACCTCGCGATAAAACGCCAGCGTCTGATCGAGATCCTGGACCGCGTGGATGTAGTTCAGCATGCCGACGGTGGGCACACCGGTATCGGGCACAGTAGCGCTGGTCTGAGCGAAAGCAACGGTCGAGATCAGGAAAGCAACAGCGAACGTGCGCGTCACTTTTGAACGGGTGCGCCGGAACCCGCCTGCGCGGCCTTTTCGGCTTGTTCTCTCTCCGTCGCGCGCGCGGCGCTCAGCCGGTTGTGCATGGCCTTGTTTCCTTCATGGCAGGCGTACTCGAAAATGCGATAGCCGGGTTCGTGGCGGATGGGGAACTCCACGGTCCAAGGCCGGGTGAAGGTTTTCGGATCGTCAATCGTGACCTGGTAATCGATGATGTCCGGCGCGACGCGCGTGAAGCGCTCGGTCAGCTTCAAGTCTTCGCTATACGGCACGCCGCCCACGTCCACCTTGCCGCCGACGAAATTCGTGGTTTCCACCACCAGCGTGTTGCCTTCCCAATGCCCGCGCGGATCGCCCATGTAGGACCGCAATCCGGGACCGTCGTGTGGGCGGCCATCGAGCGGAATGAGGCGCGTCTCGTGGATCATTTCATAGCGGATCGCGACCAGTCCCGGCTCCTGGATGATCTCGGAACCGTTGCCGTAGATGGAGGGGAAGAACGAGCCGGTGACGCCGCGCGTGATGCAGCGGTCATAGGTGCTGAGATCCACATACGAGGCTGGATCCATGTTGTAATACTGCGGTTGCGAGGCTTTGCGTTTTTGGCCTTCGGGAGTCAGCGGAGGAAGGCGGCCATCGGGAGGGTCGACGATCAGGGACGTCAGATGCGACGCGTGCCGGGCATATTCGATCCACTGGGCGGGAGCCGCGGCCGCATCCACACCCCCATTCTTAACGACAGCCCAGAATCCGGTGGTGGGGCGGATACCGGTATCGATGGTGCTTCTCTCCGACTTCACGTTTTTGGAGCGCTCGGCATATTCTTGGTCGGTCAACAAACGGCGCGTGCCGTCTTGTTTCGCCCGTTCGAGCGGGACTCCGTTCAGATCGTCGGTGGTGTAGACGCCCTGCAGATCCGGATCGCCCCAGGCGGTCTTGGGCGCTTGGTACGTGCCCGAGCCGCTCTGGCCAAAAGCCAACGAGCCAAAAGCTACCGCGGAGACAACGAACAGGTGAGCTTTCATCACGAACTCCTACTTGGTTTTCTTGACGACGTCGCCGTAGAGCAGTTGCTCGGCGAATTCGACGCACTTGAATTCCGTCAACTGAGCGTTCTTCTCAATGTGTTTGTACAACACCAGATGGATTTTCCAGGCCCTAGTGAACACCTGAGGATCTTCGATGGTGGCTTCGTAGTTCATGTGATCGGCGTCGATCAACGAGAAACGCTCCACCACGTGCAGGTCGTCACTGTGATAATCGCCTGCGCGATCGAACCAGCTTTGGTCGTTGAATCCCGTGTTATCCACGACTAACGTGTCGCCGTCCCAGTGGCCGTTGGCGGTGCCCATCCAGGTGTCGACGGACGCTTCCACGGGCGTTTTCTCCATGTTGATGGTGCGATTCGCGCTCGCATATTCGTAAGCCATCAGGATCACCTTGGGAGTCTGCACGATCTGGAACGGATACGGCATATAATTGGCGCGCGGGATGCCTGCCATGTAACACTTCACTTCCGGATCGTCCTTCCAGCGATTCTTGAAATTGGTTTCCTTCTGCTTCATGGCTTCGGGTTTGTAGGGGATCTCGCCGCCCTCCACCACGCCTTGGCCGGAAGGGATGGCGCCGACGGCGCCAAGCTGATAGAACGGTCCGGGCGCTGCGGGGTGATCCTGGAGGTCCCAATTGGCGGTACTCATGGTTTGCCAGATGCCGCTCAAATCCGGATGACCGTCGTAAGTGCGCGGCGCGTCGCTGGCGCCGAAAACACTTGCGCTGAGAAGCAAAAAGGTAGCCGGCGCGAAGGGGAACAACTTGAATCGCATTACGCGGCCATTTTATCGCACCGGTTCATTCTTCACAGTCGGCGGCGTGGCAGCCGGTTGCGTCGAATTCGCGGCGATCAACTGACGAATCAAATCGGCGGTTTCCTTGCGGACGTTGGGCGGGCCGCCGGCGTGGCCGTGCAGTCCGACGCCCAGCGCCATCTCCACCGGCGTGCGGCCCTTGGAGTCCTTGGCGTCGAGCTTGGCGCCGTGCTCGGCGAGGAAACGGACAATATCGTCGGAAGCTTGGGCGCCGTAATGCAGTGGCGTTTCGCCGTGCTCATCGACCGCATTGACGTCGGCGCCCGCGGCCACCAGTACCTTGACGGCTTCGAGCAACTCGCCTTCGCTGGCGTAATCCTTGGTGAAAGCACCGGTGCCGCGACCGAGACCCGCGGCGAACATGAGCGGCGTATCATGTTCTTTCTGGAACGCGTTGGGATCGGCGCCATACTTCAATAGCAATCGCATGGCTTCGGAATCGCCGTTTTTGGCCGCGCGCATGAGCGGCGTGGAGCCTGCATTGAGCGACGGTTCGCCGGGAGTGTGGGCGCGTTCGAGCGTGGGCGTCTTGAGCCCGGCGTTGGGATTCGCACCATGATCGAGAAGGATCTTCATAAGATCGAGTGCGGTCAGTTTGTCGGACGTCGGGTGCGCCGGGTGACCGAACACTTCGCCCAGCGTGTGGATATCGACGGTCGCATAGAGCGCGGCCATACCGGCCGAGTCAGCGATGTTCGGATCGGCGCCGCGCTCTGTGAGCATCGCGGCGGTGTCGAAATGGCCGTTGATGATCGCGATCTCGAGCGCGGTGGTGCCGTCGGGATCGGTGAGATTGAGATTGGCGCCCGCACCGACCAGCGTTTTAGCGGCGTCGAGCGAACCCTGGCGCGCGGCATACATCAGCGGAGTCCAATAGCCGTGCGGCAGGATGGTGAGCACGCCTTCGAGACCGAAGCGGTCCTTTTCTCGCTTAAGCTCGGTGGAGCGCGCGTTGACGTCCGCGCCGTGGGCGATCAGAACCTGCGCAGCCGCGGCGTGGTTTTCCTCCGCGGCCCAAACCAGCGCAGTCTCGCCGTACTCGGTGCCTGTGGCGTTCACATTGGCCCCGTGTTCGACGAGCAGGCGCACGACGTCCGGATTGCCCGTGCGCGCCGCGGTCATCAGAACGGTGATGCCGCTTGGCAGCGTGGCGTTAGGATTCGCGCCGGCTTTCAGTAATGCTTCGGTCATCGCCGCGTCGCGATTGGTGGCGGCGAGTGAAAGCGGCGTGACGCCGTAGCGATTCGCGATGTTGGGATCAGCGCCCGAGCCCAGCAGGTGCTGCACGGTGGGAAGGTCGTCGTTGTAGACGGCCCAGGAGAGCGGCGTGGTTCCGTCGGCATCGGGAACGTTCACATCGCCAGCGAACGCGAGGCCGGTCGCGATGGCCGCCGTGGCCACGAATCTATACCAGAACATCGGTCTTACCCGTGCTGTCGCCGAAGCTCTCCATCGGCTTGCCGAATTTCTCCGCCACGTTCAGCCAGAAATTTCCGACCGGCGTGCGCGTGGGCAGTTCGATATGGCGATGGCCCGTGCCCACTCCGCCGCCGGCGGCGATCACGGGCAACGGGTCCGTGGCGTGGACGTTGGAATCCGCCATGCCCGCGCCATAGAGGATCAGCGAATGATCCAGCAGCGAACCGTCGCCGTCGGGTGTCGCGCGCAGTTTTTCCAGGAATTTCGCGTACATTCCCACGTAATACGTGTTGATCTTCACGCACTGCGCCATTTTCTCGGGCTTGTTCATGTGATGCGAAACCGAGTGGTGCTGCTCGGTAACGCCGATCTGCGGATAGGTGCGCTGGCTCAGCTCGCGCGACATCATGAACGTAAAGACCCGCGTGGTGTCGGATTGATAGGCGACGTGCAGCAGGTCGAAGAGCAGCGCCACGTGTTCGTCGAACGAATCGGGAATGCCGATGGGCGCATCCGGCGTATCCACTTGTTGGGCGCTGCGCGCTTCCTGCTTCTGGATGCGGCGCTCGATTTCGCGCAGGTTGTCGAGATAATCCGTCATGCGGGCGCGGTCGCGCGGGCCCAAGCCGCTACCCAGGCTGCTCGCTTCCTGCGTGACCGAATCGAGAATGCTTTGCTCCTTTTCCATGCGGGCTTTGCGCTGCGCTGTGGTGCCGGCGGCGCCGAACAGCCGCTCGAAGACCGCGCGCGGATTGATCTCCATCGGCAACGGCGTGGTAGGCGAACTCCAGGAAATGGTGTTCAGATAGGCGCAGCTAAATCCCGGTGAGCACCCGCCGACGTATCCGGTGAAATCCTCGGTGGCCACTTCGAGCGAAGGCAGCGGCGTGTCCTGCCCGATGGTTTGCGCCACCACCTGATCGATGGTGGTGTTGGCGTGTACGTCTTCGGCTTCCGTGCGCTTGGGCCAGACGCCGGTGAGGAATCCCGCCGCGCTGACAGCGTGATCGCCGAACTGGCTGCCCGGGTGCGACCGCGTGAGATTCGTCACCACGATCAGCTTGTCGGCGAATGGTTCGAGCGGTTTCAGAATAGGTGTGAATTCGAAGCCCGCGCCGGCGGTCCTGGGCGTGAGCTGCTGCATGATGGCGCCGTTGGGGAAGTACACCGCGCCGAAACGCATGCGCGGCTTCGCATCGGCTTTGGCCAGCGGTACAAATGCAGGCAGCATCGCATCGAGCAGGGGAAGTGCGACGGTGGCGCCCGCACCGCGCAAAATGGTTCGACGAGAGAGCGATTTCTTGGTAAGAAACATCTAATTATTTTCCTTGTCGATTTTCGGCGGACTGATTTTG
The DNA here is from genome assembly GCA_030039005.1 of Bryobacteraceae bacterium. The sequence goes on along the minus strand of JASHQT010000270.1, from coordinate 4,845 downwards.
GGCTGAGGTGACCGGCGCGGCGTCACCCGAGTGCCCGGCCGTGCGCATTTCAAAAGGCGTGCTATGCACGATGCCCAGCACCAGATCGGTGAACCGGTAATTGTCGCGTGAGGCGTCGTGCAAAATGGCGCGGACGGTGGGCATGTCGCGATAATCCAGGCCGCGGCCGAGCGCGTAAATCATCAACTTCTGGGTCATGGTGCCGGCGAACAATTCCGGACGGCTGACCAGCGCCTGGCGCAGCGAAACCACGCCGTCGATCTTGGCGCCGTCGGCGAGTTCGCCCGAGGCGTCGATGGGATTGCCCGCGTCGGTGGTGCGCCAGGCGCCCACGGCGTCAAAATTCTCCAAGGCGAAGCCGATGGAGTCCATCGTTTTATGGCAGCTCGCGCACACCGGGGCGGCGCGATGCTCGGCCATCTGTTCGCGCATGGTCTTCGGCTTCTGGCCCTCCTGGTTGCCCTTGAGCGGCGGCACGTCGGGCGGAGGAGGAGGAACGGGACTGCCCAGGATATTTTCAAGAACCCACTTGCCGCGAACTACCGGCGAAGTCCGTTCGGCGTGCGACGTCAACGCGAGAATGCTGCCTTGTCCCAAAAGCCCACGCCGCGCGTCGGCGGTGATGGTGATGCGGCGAAAACGCGTGCCGTAAATGTTCGGGATGCCGTAGTGGCGCGCCAGGCGCTCGTTGACGAACGTGTAATCGGCGGTCAGCAGATCGAGAACGCTGCGGTCCTCCTGGATCACGCTTTCAAACAATAATTCCGTTTCCCGTCGAAAAGACTCCCGCAGGTTGTCGTCGAAATCCGGGAACAAATCCGTGTTGGGCTGCACGTTGCGCAGATTGCGAAGCTCGAGCCACTGGCCGGCGAAATTGGAAACCAGCGCTTCAGCCTTGGGATCCATCAGCATACGGCGCACTTGGTGATCCAGAACGGAGGGGTCATGCAGTTTTCCGGCTATGGCCCAATGCAGCAGTTCTTCATCGGGAATGCTGCTCCACAGGAAGAACGAAAGGCGGGAGGCCAATTCGAGATCGGAAACCGAATAGCTTTTGCCGGCGACCGCGTCCACGGGATCGCGTTCGACGCGGAACAGAAATTTCGGACTCGCTAAGATGCGCTCGATTCCGAGCTCGACGCCGTCTTCAAAACCGCCATCGCGCTTGCCCGCGTTATAGAAGGTCAGCAGCGTGTCCACGTCGGAAGGGGTCACCGGCTCGCGATAGGCGAGGCGCGCGAGCGCAGAAAGAATTTGCTTGGCGCAGGCTTCGTCACTCAAATGCTGGCCGGGACGGCAAGTGAAGATGCGCCGCCGGCTGGGAGTCTCGCTCGCGGTAAACGCTCCCGGAGCCTGGTGAAACGGACCGCTGACGGTGAGCGATTGCAGGTGCGGCGAACCGGACCAATCGAAATTATCCACAGAGCTGCGGATGTAGGGCTGCAAGCGGGCGGGCTCCACTTCATCGGGATCTTCGAGGAACGCCACGCTGACGGTGTGCGGGCCGGCTTTCACCGGAATGCGCACGCGCAGCCGCGCTTCCACGGCGTCGCCCGTGTCTGTAGGTTTTTCAAACAGCGATGCAAGGTCTTCGGGCCCGCCGATGGTCGCGATGTGGATGCGCTTGCCGTCTAGCGCCAGTTCGACCTGGTGCGGCGATTCCAGGCCGCGCATGATGTTGAGATTGGTTCGATACAGCCGCGCCTGGAACGTGTACTCGCCATCGAGCGGGAAATTATAATGGACCAGCGTTCCGCCCACGGTTCCGAGCGGCAATCCGTTGACGCGATGGTCCTGAGAGAGATCTTGACGGATGCGCCAGGTCTCGCTGCCGGGCGGGATGTTCGGATCGCCCACCGCCAAAGCGCCGATTTTCAGCGCGGCATCCAGGTAATGCTCCTGGAGCGCGGGTGAGACGCCGAGGGCGTCAGAAACATTGTCGAATCCGTAGGCGGAATCGTCGGGCGGAAGCAGTGAAGCGGCGTCGATGTTCAGCGCCAGCAGATCGCGGATGGCGTTGGCGTATTCGGCGCGATTCAGCCGGTGCAGGATGGGACGGCCGGCGTAAGGCTCCGCGGCCCGGTCGATCTGCGATTCGAGGAATCCCGCCAAGCTGCTGTAAGTTGCTGCGTCAGGCCGAGGCATACCGGACGGCGGCATGGTGTGGGATCGTAGCTTGTGGATCACCTTTTCCCAAGTTTCCGCGTTGGCGCGAACCTGGCCCAGATCCAGGGTGTCCAGCATCAGGCCCGCGGTTTTCAGGCGCTGGTTATGGCAAACAACGCAATATTTGTCGAGGACCGCGCGATAGGAGGGGTCGGCGAATGCAGTGCAAGCGGCGGCAAGTAACAGCCCGGTAGCGACGCTCCACCTTGGCATCCTAAACAAGAGTCTATCGCAACTTGCATGCAGGCAGGGTCAGGGATTAGCCTGAATCAAGTCAAGTGATAAACGGCATCAACACCCGCTCCTCGACTTGCATGCAAAAAGGGATAGAATCGATGCTGAGGGGAAAGGTGCGACGAACGCGCAACTGGCTGCTGTGTGCGGTGATCGTAGCGGCAGGTGTGCAGGTCCCTTTTGTCCAGATAGCCTTCGCACAGCAGGAATTTCCCGCCGCAACGCAACAAGCAGTTATTAACAAGTATTGCGTGACATGTCACAGCGCGAAGCTGCATACCGGCGGCCTGGTGTTGCAGAACACCGATTTAAATAATGTTTCCGCAAACGCCGAAACTTGGGAGAAAGCGATTCGTAAGCTGCGCGCCGGAGCGATGCCACCGCAAGGGATGCCTAGGCCGGATGCGGCGGGCGTCAACGCCCTGGCGTCGTTCTTAGAGACCTCCATCGATCGCGCGGCCGCGGCGAAGCCTAATCCCGGACACGCGGCCATGCACCGGCTGAATCGCGCCGAATACGCCAACGCCATCCACGATCTGTTGGACCTGGACGTGGACGCGACGGCGCTGCTGCCGCCGGATGACGAAAGCAGCGGGTTCGACAATATCGCCGATGTTCTGCGCATGTCGCCATCGCTGATGGAGCGGTACCTGTCGGCATCATGGAATATCAGCCGCGAAGCGGTGGGAAACATGAATATCGAGCCGGCGACCGCGACCTATCGCGTGCGGCCCGACCTTTCACAGGACCAGCACATCGAGGGGATGCCGCTCGGAACGCGCGGCGGCATCCTGGTGAAGCACTTCTTCCCGCTGGACGCCGAATACGTGATCAAGCTGCGGCTGTGGCGCAACACCTTCGATCTGATGCGCGGCATGGAGGATCAGCACCAGATCGAGATCGGGCTGGACGGCCAGCAGATCCGGCTGGTGACTGCCGGCGGGCACGAGGATTTCGTGAACATGGCCTCGAATCCGGGATCCTTCGGCGCGGATCTCGACCAGAAGTTAACCGTTCAAATTAAGGTGACGGCCGGGCCGCACGTCATCACGGCCGACACGATCCTGCGGAGCCACGCCGAACCCGACAACCTGATCAAGCCGTTCCTACGGACGACCATCGATGGCCTGGATATCACGGGCGATCCTTCGGTGGACCGGTTGACAGTGGAGGGCCCGCTGCATGCCACGGGGCCTGGCCATACGCCATCGCGCGCGAAAATTTTCGTTTGCACCCCATTGAATGTGCAAGAGGAAATGCCTTGCGCGCGCAAGATCCTCACGGGGCTGCTGCGCCGGGCTTATCGGCGGCCGGTGAATAGCAACGATCTCGAAACGCCGCTCAGCTTCTATCAGAAGCGGCGCAATGGCGGGGGCAGTTTCGAGGCGGGGATCGAAGCGGCGCTGCAGTTCGTTTTGTCGAGCCCCGAATTTTTGTTCCGCTTCGAGCCGGATCCCTCTAACGTCGCACCGGGCGCGGCCTACCAGCTCAGCGATCTCGCGCTGGCATCGCGTTTGTCGTTCTTCTTGTGGAGCAGCCCGCCGGATGACCAATTGATCGACCTGGCGAGCCGCGGCAAACTGCACGACCACGCGGTCCTGGAACAGCAGGTGAAACGCATGCTGGCCGACGACCGCGCCGATGCGCTGGTGGACAATTTCGCCGAGCAGTGGCTGTTCCTACGCAATCTGAAGAATTCGTCGCCCGATCAGCAAATCTTTCCCGATTTCGACGACAATTTGCGCCAGGCCATGCGCCAGGAAACGAAGCTATTCTTTGAGAGCATCGTGCGCGAGGACCGCAGCGTGCTGGATCTGTTGAACGCCGATTACACGTTCGTCAATGAGCGGCTGGCGCGGCACTATGGCATTCCCAACATCTATGGCAGCCAGTTCCGGCGTATTGCGTTGACCGACGATGACCGGCGCGGGTTGCTCGGCCAAGCCAGCATTCTGACAGTGACGTCGTATCCCAATCGCACGTCGCCGGTTCAGCGCGGTAAATGGATTTTGACCAATCTGCTGGGAATTCCGCCCACGCCGCCGCCGCCCAACGTTCCCGCGCTCAAGGACAATGGCGCGGGCAAGAAGCTCTCGCTGCGCGAGCGCATGGAACTGCATCGCGCCGATCCGGTCTGCGCGGGATGCCACAAGGTAATGGACCCGATCGGATTCGCGCTGGAGAATTTCGACGGGATAGGCCAGTGGCGCACCATGGACGACGGCTCGAAGATCGATCCGTCCGGAACGCTGTACAACGGCGCCAAGGTGGACGGCCCGGTGGCGCTGCGGAAAATGCTGCTGGATCACTCGGATGTGTTCGTCGGCGTCATGACCGAAAAGCTGCTGACTTACGCGCTCGGCCGGGGCGTCGAATATTACGATATGCCCGCGGTGCGCAAGATCGTGCAGGGCGCCGCGGCGAACGACGAGCGCTTTTCCTCGC